>JBNRMU010000023.1:0-7277 GCA_050309765.1 Christensenellales bacterium | reverse complement strand
GAGTATCTGTTTGAGGATGTATCGCAGCTTTCTGCCTTTTTGCTTGGAAACGGCCTGTTCCTTTGCTTTGAGGGCGTGGACGGAACGGGCAAGACCACCCAGATCCATCTGGTGAAGCAGTATTTGGAAGAAAAGGGTTACACGGTGTGCCTGACGCGCGAGCCGGGCGGCACCAAGGCCGCCGAGGGCATCCGCGATCTGCTGCTGGACCCAAAGCTTACCATCGAGCCCGTGGCAGAGGCCTATCTGTATGCTGCCGCGCGCGCGGAACATGTGCGTGGAACGATCCGGCCGGCGTTGGCCCGGGGCGAGATCGTGCTTTGCGACAGGTTCCTTGCTTCTTCCATCGCCTACCAGGGATACGGCCGCGGCCTGGGCGAAGAGACGGTGCGCTCCTTAAACGAATATGCCGTTG
This sequence comes from Christensenellales bacterium, assembly GCA_050309765.1. Lineage (GTDB taxonomy): Bacteria > Bacillota > Clostridia > Christensenellales > UBA1750 > CALWRM01. The sequence continues at coordinate 6,862 of JBNRMU010000023.1, read as the reverse complement.
CGCGCTGTTTGCCGGATCGGACCTATCTGTTCCTTCTGGACGACGAGCAGGCGGACAAAAGGGCGGCCAGCCGCAGCCCGCGCGACAGGATCGAGCTGGCTGGCGCGGCGTTCCGTCAGCGGGTGCGCCGCGGGTACGAGGCGATCGGCCGCGCGGATACGCAAAACGTGCATACTGTTTATGCAACGGGCAGTATCGAAGAAGTCTTTGCTCGCGTGCGAGCGGACCTGGACGCCTACCTGGCCGGAATCTGAGCGTCCGGACAAGAGCGCGGTTGCTTTTTGAATCTGTGTATCCTATAATAAAAATGCATATGTGTATGCGTAGATTGGCAGCCGGCATCACCTTGCGCGGCGCCGTGTATGGAGTGTGCTACTGATGCCTTTTGAATTGATTCTCCTGCTGGGGGCAGCGCTGTTGGGCGTGCTTCTTGGCGTAATGCTGCTTTGCATCAACGGGGCCATTTCCCGGAGGGCGAAGGGCCCGGATATGCCGGATGAGGAGGACATACCTCTGGATGCGCCGGAAGAAGAGGAGACGCGGCCCGCGTCCCAGCGCTCCGCCTTCCGCGAGGAACGGGTGCAGCCCGTGCGGCCGGCACCGGTACCGCAAACACAGCCCGATGTGAAGTTCGCGCCTCTGGAAAAGCGCGAAAATGAAAAGATGGCGCCTGTTTCCGTGCCCGTGCATACCGTAGGGGATGATGAGATATTTGCCCAGCTGGGCAGTCTGCGCGTGCGCGTGGACAACGCGCAGTCCATCGGCCAGCGCGGTGAGCAGCAGGACGCCTTTGCCATCACCTCCCTGGAGGACAAGGATATTCTGCAAAAACACGGCGTGATGGCCGTTGTTGCCGACGGAATGGGCGGCCTGGACCTGGGCACCCGTGCAGCCAACACCGCTGCCGTGCAATTCATGCGCAGCTATTTGACTGGAGACGGCGCGGGCGAGGAACCGCTGCGCCGAGCCCTGGATGCGGCCAACGAGGCCGTATGCCGCCTGATGGACAATCAGAACGTGGGCAAGGTGGGCACCACCCTGGCCGCCGCCGTGCTGCATGAAAACGGCATGTGGTTCGTTTCCGTGGGCGATTCGCACATCTATCTGCACAGGAACGACAAGCTGTACCAGCTGAACCGCGACCACAACTACTACTCCGAGCTGCTCAAGCAGGTCGAGGCAGGCCAGATCAGCCTGGAGGAGGCACGCCGCCATCCCGAGCGAGCACATCTGACCAGCTACCTCGGCCAGAGCCCGCTTGCCATGGTGGACGCCAACGTGCAGCCCGTACCCCTGCGCGCGGGCGACAAGATCGTGCTGTGCACGGACGGTCTGTTCAAGACCCTGCCGGCGCAAAGGGTGCAGGGCATTTTGAGCCAGAACAGGCAGGACGCCGCCCAGGCCCTTCTTGCCGCGGTGGAGCAGGCGCAAAAGCCCCACCAGGACAATGCCACCGTGGTGGTGCTGTATTTGGATAGAGTGTAAAAAATGCGCAGTTTACGCAAAAAATTGCTGCAGGCGCTGCTGTGCCTGCTCTTAGGGATTTCTTTGCTAGCGCCCATCTCCTCTCTGGCGGCCGTCAGCGTGGAGGATGCGTGCGCCAGCGTGTTCCGCCTGGCCGTCGCGGATGCGGACGGCACGGTGGTTTCCTTTGGCTCGTCCTTTTATGTGGGCGATCTGGACGACAAGCCCGTCCTTTTGACCAACTATCATGTGATCAGCAAAAATCCAGAGGGCGTGTATCTGTGGCTCGGCGCGCAGTCGCGGCTCAAATGCCGCGTGGTCGCCAGCCTGGAAGAGACCGATATCGCCTTATTGGCCCTGGATACGCCGTTGGAAGGTAAGCAGCCGCTGCCGCTGGGCCGGATAGAGGACGTGTCCGTGGGAGATACGGTCTATGCGCTCGGCTTCCCCACGGCGGATATTTCCAACACCATGGCTTCCTCTGCCGAGGATGTGACCGTGACGCGCGGCTGTGTGAGCAAAAAGAGCAGTTGGCGCGACGTTTCCTACTATCAGATGGACGCGGCGCTCAACGCTGGCAACTCCGGCGGGCCGCTTTTGCACGAAAACGGCAGGGTGATTGGCATCTGCACGATGAAGATGGAGCAGACCGAGGGCATCGGCGGTGCCATCGTCATCGAGGAAGCGCAGACGCTGCTTGCGCAAAACGGCATGCGCCTGCCCGAGGAAGATATGCTGCCTGCGGCAGCTGTAGAGCAGACGCAGACGACGCCCATTCCCGTCACTACGCTTTCGCCCGAGGAAATGCAAAACACGCAGCGGCCCCAGGTGGCGCCGCGCCTTGATACCTCGCGCATCTGGATCGGCGTCTTTCTGGTTTCCGCTCTGCTGTTCACCGTGTTTTTCTTAAGCTTCCTGCTTTTGAGACGCAAAAAACAGGGCCTGCCCCAGTGGACCGTGCACCGTCCGCGCGGGCCTTACGGCTATGTGCTGGGCCTGGCCGGCGCCTATACGGGCGCGGTGATCACCCTTTCGGAGGATACGGTGTTTTTCGGCCGCGATCCCCAGCAATGCCAGATGGTGTTCGATACCTCGCAGAGCCAGATCAGCCGCGTGCATTGCTCCCTGCGCTACGACAAAAGGGCACGCGCCTTTTTGCTGGAGAATTACTCCAAGAACGGGACCTTCCTCGAGAACGGCACCCGTGTGGAAGACGGCAAGCCCGAACGGCTGAGCTTTGGCATGTGCTTTTACCTCGGCGACAGCCGGAATGCCTTCCAATTGATGGAAAGCCAAACCCTGTCCAAATCCACTGCCCGATAAGGGGACACACGAAAAGATAAACAGGAGCGGACTTATGAAGCTGAAACGCTGCGATTACGGCCATTATTACGACCCCACCAAGTTTGATGCCTGTCCCCATTGCCAGGCGCGCGACAGGCAGGAGACCACCGTGGCCCTATACGACGAGGAAAGCACACCGCCTCCTGCGCCTGCCTTTGTGCCGCCATTAGCCCCCGCGCCGGCAGCCATGCCCGCGGAGGATATGCCCACCATGGCCAAGTATGGGCAGGATGTTCAAAATGTAAACCCGCCCGTCGGGTATCTGATCTGCATCCAGGGCCCGGCGCGAGGCCAGGATTTTCGCCTGCACGCCCAGCGCAACTCTATCGGCCGCGGGAACGGGATGGATGTGTGCATCAAGGGGGATCTTGGTATCTCCAGAGAGAACAACGCCTATTTGAGCTACGATCCCAAGAACAGGCAGTTTCACCTGATCCCAGGCGAGGGCAAGTCCATCGTCTATGTGGAGGACAACGAGCTGATGGCGCCCTGCCGTTTGCGCGGCGGCGAGCATATCGAGATCGGCGATACCGTGCTTTTGTTTGTGCCGGTGTGCGGCGACGACTTCGACTGGAACGACTGACAAAAGGCGCGCATGCAAAGTCCATCCACGGGAGTGTAGCGTATGCAACTCAATCACATCTGCTTAGGCTGTATGCGGGATAAGGGCGAAAGCCCCGTGTGCCCCTTTTGCGGCTACAGCGAAAACACGCCGCCCGTCGCCTCGCATTATCTTATCCCTGGCACGATGCTGGCGGGCAAGTACCTGGTCGGCAAGGGCCTTGGGCACGGGGGCTTTGGCGTCACCTATCTTGCCTACGATATGGTGCTCGGCATCAAGCTGGCCATCAAGGAATACCTGCCGCAGGACTGCGCAAGCCGCGTCCCCGGGCAAAAGAACGTGACGCCCTTCAGCGGGGAAGGGGCCAAGCGCTTCCAGATGGGCCTGGAATCCTTCCTGCAGGAGGCGCGCAACCTGGCGCGGCTGGACGGTCAGCCCGGCGTCGTGGGCGTGCGCGACTTTTTTACCGAAAACAACACGGCGTATCTGGTGATGAACTATTTGGAGGGCATCACTTTAAAGGATGTGCTGGTCGGGCGTAAGGGTCAGCCCATGCCCTACGACCAGGTGCTCGGCATCATGCTGCCGGTGATGAACGCTCTGGAGCGCGTGCATGCCATCGGGCTTTTACACCGCGATGTGAGCCCGGACAACATCTTCCTCACCAGGCAGGGGCAGGCGGTGCTCATCGACTTTGGCGCAGCGCGCCAGTCCATGGGCGCACAGACGAGCGTTTCCGTGATTCTCAAGCCCGGCTATGCACCGGCGGAACAATACACAAGTCACGGCAAGCAGGGCCCCTGGACGGATGTGTATGCCCTGGGCGCCAGCATGTACAGGGCGCTGACGGGGATCATCCCGCCCGAAGCCCTGGAACGCACGCCCACGGACAAGCTGATCCCACCCTCGCGCCTGGGCATTCAAATGCCGCGCTATGCCGAGGAAGCCTTGCTGCGAGCCATGGCCGTTCCTGCACAGGCGCGTTTCCAAAGCGTGGCGGAGTTTAGGGCCGCGCTCACGGGCGGCGGCCATACGAAATACGCAAAACCGATCGATTCCAACAAAACGCCGCCTGTGCCAAAGCCGGCGGGCGTACAAAAACAAAACGGGAGGCAGCCGAACATGCAGGATAAAAACAGTTACCCCTTGAGGGCCAAGAAAAAGAAAAAGAGCCCGGCCGCGGGTATCCTGATCGCGATACTGGTGCTTTGCCTCCTGGCTGCGCTGGTGTTTGGCGTTATCTTTGTCCTGCAGCGCGTCCTGGGCAATCCTGATACGACACAGCAGCCGGATATGAACCAGGAACAGGTCTTGCCCTCTCCGAACGGCGAGGCCCAGAACCTTTCCGAAGATACCGAGACGACGCCCGTTGCCGGTGAACAAACCCCGGCAGCAGGTGCGGAAACGCCCGCGCCCCAGGTGACCCCCGATCCCAATTATACCGGCCCGGAAAGCATGCGCCCCGGCGCTGCGCCGACGCAGGCGCTGTCCGCCTTTGTGCCCAAGGCGTATTGCTATCTGGGCTATGTGGAGGGCGAGATATCCGAGGGGTGGCTGGTCGGGCTGCAGCCCGATTCCCGCCCCGATGTGCTCGCCGCCTGCTTCAACTACGACAAGGAGCTGGGCGAGCCCTACGGCGATGTGCACATCTATTTCCTGGATGCGGCCGGCAACCTGTGCTACGGCGGCGTGGATGAAGGCAAGTACCCCATCCTCCTGCCCGCCTCCTGCGCCGTGGGAATGAAATTCGATGGCGTGTACGGCGCCAGCGAGATCGCGGCCGTCAATTACAGCGAGACGGTGGCCGGCATCGCCCTGAAGGACGCGGTCGTCGTCAAGAGCGGCGACGGATACCGCTTCTATCAGGCGGACAAGGGCCTTGTGCTGCAAACGGAAAAGCTGGACAGCAAAACGCCCATCCTGTATCTGGACGAGGACGAGCAAGTCAAGGCCGAGCAATTCGAGAACTTCGTGATGCGCTGAGCCCTTGATAGCGGTTCTCTTTGCAAAAACCATTCAGAGGAAGAAATATGCGTCAAAGAATCGTGGTTGGTATGTCCGGAGGCGTCGATTCCTCCGTCGCCGCCCTGCTGCTCAAGCAGCAGGGCTTTGACGTGGTGGGCGTGTTCATGCGCAACTGGGAGGAAACGGACGAAAATGGCGTCTGCACGGCCACACAGGATTACGACGATGTGCGCGCGGTGTGCGAAACCATCGGCATTCCCTATTACAGCGTCAATTTCGCCCGCGAATATTGGGACCGCGTGTTTTCCTATTTTCTGGAGGAATACAAACGCGGCCGCACGCCCAATCCGGACGTGCTGTGCAATCGCGAGATCAAGTTCCGCGCCTTTCTGGAGCTTGCCCTGCAAAGCGGGGACCGCATGGCGACGGGCCACTTCTGCCGACTGGAGCGAGGGGAAGACGGCATGCATCTTTTGAAGGGCACCGATCCGGGCAAGGATCAGTCCTACTTTTTGCATATGCTCGACGCCAATCAGTTGGATCGGGTGCTGTTCCCCGTCGGCGATCTGACGAAGGCGCAGGTGCGCGAGATCGCGCGCCAGGCCGGCCTGCCCACCGCCGCCAAGAAGGATTCCACGGGCGTTTGCTTTATCGGCGAGCGGAATTTCAAGCAGTTTTTGCAGCAGTATCTGCCCGCAAAACCCGGCGACATGGTGGACACGGATGACCATGTCGTGGGCAAACACGATGGGCTTATGTATTATACCCTTGGCCAAAGAAGGGGACTTGGCATCGGCGGCAGCGGCGACGGCCGCGCCTGGTTCGTCATCGGCAAGGACCTGGAAAACAACCGCCTGCTGGTTTGCCAGGGGGAGGACCATCCGGCACTGTACTGCCAGGCCTTGCGCTGTTCGCAGCTGCATTTTATTTCCGGCGCAGCGCCTGCGCGTGAGTTTTGCTGCACCGCCAAGGTGCGCTACCGCCAAAGCGATCAGAAATGCCACGTACAAATTGAAAACGACGCGGCAGCGACGGTGTTTTTTGAGGACAAACAGCGCGCCGTGACGCCCGGGCAATACGTGGTGTTTTACGATGGAGAAAGATGTCTCGGCGGCGGCGTGATCGAGCAGCCCCTGCAAGTCTGAAAAAGATTGAAAAAACTGCAAAAAAGGACTTGACAATGGGAATACGCGGGTGATATCCTATATAAGCTGTCCCGCAAAAGGGGCGGCGGGAACCTTGAAAACGATACAGGAATGAGAAGAAGCAAGGCAAGAAGCGAAAAGGAAACGGGAACGGTTCCCGGAGCGCGCAAGCGCCGGGAAAAACGTTCAAAAAGCTTTTGTCGATTCCAATGAATTCCAAGACAATATAAATGTCAGCGGCCCGCGGCCGCAGGAGCGAAAGCAACTGCGGGAGCGAGCGAAGCTGGGAGAGATAACTTTTAAATATGAGAGTTTGATCCTGGCTCAGGACGAACGCTGGCGGCGTGCTTAACACATGCAAGTCGAACGGGGAACAAACGCT
>JBNRMU010000022.1:0-3500 GCA_050309765.1 Christensenellales bacterium | reverse complement strand
GATGGAAGTCTGCCGCAACTATGTGGAAACCATCCTCGATCTGCCCTTTGGCGTGTACACGGAGGATAACCTTTCCATCGAGCATGCGCGAAAGGTTTTGGACGAAGACCATTACGGCCTGAACACCGTTAAGGAACGCATACTGGAATTCCTGGCCGTGCATGCCCTGACCGACGCCAAGAAGGGCGCGGTGCTCTGCCTAGTCGGCCCGCCGGGCGTGGGAAAAACCTCCATCGCCACTTCGGTGGCAAGGGCGCTGGGCAGGAACTTCGTGCGCATCTCCCTGGGCGGCGTGCACGATGAGTCCGAGATACGCGGGCACAGGCGTACCTACATCGGCTCCATGCCCGGACGCATCCTGACCTCCGTCCGGCAGGCGGGCTCCATGAATCCGCTCATCCTGATGGACGAGATCGATAAAATGGAGGTCTCTTTAAACGGCGACCCCTCCGCTGCCCTGCTGGAAGCGCTGGACGTGGAGCAGAACGCCACCTTCCGCGATCATTACGCGGACATCCCCTTCGATCTGTCCAAGGCGCTGTTCTTCGTCACCGCCAACTCCCTGGATACCGTGGCCCGTCCGCTGGTGGACCGTATGGAGGTCATCGAGATCTCCGGCTATACCGACGAGGAAAAGCTCCAGATCGCCAAGCGCCACCTGCTCAAAAAGCAGACGGACAGGCATGGCTTAAAGCGCAGCTTTTTGAAAATAGACGACGACGTTTTGCGCAGGGTGATAGACGGCTATACCCGCGAGGCCGGCGTGCGTAACCTGGAAAGGGAGATCGCCTCGATCTGCCGCAAGGCGGCCGTGCAGGCCCTGGAAGGAAAAAAGAGCCTGAAGGTGACGGAAAAGCGGCTCAAGGAACTGCTTGGCCCGCCCAAGTTCCAGCGGGACAGGACCGATACGGAACAACCGCGCGTTGGCGAGGTCAACGGCCTTGCCTGGACCTCCGTGGGCGGCGAGATGCTGGTGGTGGAGGCCGTGCCTATGCAGGGCAGCGGACAGCTGCTGCTCACCGGCAACCTCGGCAACGTGATGCAGGAATCCGCCAAGGCGGCGGTGAGCTACATCCGCGCCCATGCGGACGAACTGAGCGTGAACCCCGACTTTTATAAGAACACCGATATACACATCCACGTGCCCGAGGGGGCAACGCCCAAGGACGGCCCGTCCGCGGGCGTAACCATCGCCTCCGCCGTGGCCTCGGCGCTCAGCGGCCGGCCGGCGCGGCAGAACCTGGCAATGACCGGCGAGATCACACTGGGCGGGCGCGTGTTGCCCATCGGCGGCCTCAAGGAAAAGACGCTGGCTGCCTACAGGCAGGGCATCCGCACGGTGCTGTTCCCGGCGGATAACCTGGCGGACCTGGCCGAGATTCCCGAAAACGTGCGCAGCGAGATGCAGATGGTCATGGTGCGCTCCGTGGATGAGGTGTTCAGCCGCGTGCTGCTTTCCGAGCCGGTGCAGGCGCCTTCGGCCCGACCTAACCCCTAAAGAGTAGAAAGAATCAACGAGATGCGGATCAAAAAAGCGAAATTCGTAACCTCTATCGTTAAAAACGGCGACTTTCCCGGCCGCGGCTTGGATGAGATCGCCGTGGCAGGAAAGTCGAACGTGGGCAAAAGCTCGCTGATTAACCGCCTGTGCAACAACCAGAAGCTGGCCCGCACCTCCGCCGAGCCGGGCAAAACGCGCGTGATCAACATCTTTCTGATCAACGAGGCGTTTCACCTGGTCGACCTGCCCGGATACGGCTATGCCAAGGTATCCAAGGGCATGCAGGAGGACTGGGGCCGCATGATGAACGACTATCTGTGCGGGTCCGAATACTTAAAGCACATCTTTCATCTGGTGGATATCCGCCACGAGCCCGGCGACAACGACCGGCAGATGGCCGACTGGATCAAGGCCTCCGGCCTGCCGTACACGGTCATCGCCACCAAGGCGGACAAGCTTTCCCGCGCCCAGCGGCAGCGCAGCATCCAGCTCATCTGCCGGACGCTTGCGGTGCAGCCCTGGGAGGTAATCCCCTTTTCCTCTGTCAGCGGCGAGGGAAAGGACGCGCTGCTTTCCCGCATCGCCGAGGCGCTGGGAATCGAGGAGGAGAAACCGGCAAAGGCCTGACCCCTTGGAAGTAGGAGGTTTCAGATGCGTATCGAAGTCGGCAGCGGCCGCTATGTGCAGGAAAAGGACGCCGTCCGCAGGCTTTGCGCAGACCTGCGCGGTATCGAGCACCTGTTTGTCTGCGGGGGAGAGAAGGCGCTTCGGGGCGTTTTGCCGCAGCTCAAAATTCCCGGCACCGTGTTGTATCGCGTGATCCTCACCCAATTTGCGCCCTCCTGGCGCGAGGCAGGCTTCCTGGCAAAGCGGGCCGAGACGCTGGGCTGTCAGGCGGTCCTTGGCGTGGGCGGCGGCTGCGCCATGGATATGGCTAAGGCCATAGCCGAACAAGGCGGATTGCCGCTGTTCCTTTTGCCGACCACCGCCTCCACCTGTGCGGCCGCCACGCGGCTGATCGCCCTGTACGACGGGCGGGGAAGGCGCACGGGCAGCGCCCAGCTGAGTCGGCCCATCTTCGGCACCTATGCGGACGAAACCCTGCTGGAAAAGGCCCCGGTCAGGACCCTGGCCGCGGGCATCGCCGATTCCCTCGCCAAGCTGTCCGAGACGGCCTCGGCACGGCTATACGGCCAAAACCCCTCCACGCCCCTTTGGGAGGCGCAGGTATCCCTGGCCGAACACATCGTGCTGCAGCAGTTCTCCTTTGCGCAGGACGCGCTGGCCGGCGACAGCGAGGCGCTGTCCAGGGTCTGGTACAACAATCTGTTTTTGACCGCGGAAATGACGCGCCTTGGTACGGATCGGAAGATCGCGGAGCTTGCGCACTGCTTTTGCAACGCGCTTTCCCGCCTGCCCAGGGCGGGCGCAGGCGCCTTCCCATATTTGCACGGCGAGGCTGTGGGCGTGGGCGTGCTGCTGGAAATGCGCCTGGTGGGTGAGATCGCCGGCATCGGCGAGGAGCAGCTGCGGCATTTCCTGCGCGAAACGCTCGGCTGCCCCACGGCGCTTGGCGAGCTTGTGCCGGATGCAAACGACGAAACGGTGCAGGCGATCATCCGGGATATGGCCGAGCATTCGGGCCTGGATATGGGCCTGATCGAACAGGGCATACAGGCGGTTTTGTAAAAACAAAGCCGCCTTTTTTACGGCCGCCGGCTGAATAAAAAAAGGAGAAAGCCATGGGAGTACTGGAACAAATCACATCGGCCTTCGCGCAGCAGTGCCGGGAGATCCTCGGCGGCAACCTCACGGGGGTCTATCTGCACGGCTCGGCGGCGATGGGCTGCTTCAACGAACAGAAAAGCGACATAGACCTGCTGGTGGTGGTCGAAAAGAGGGTGCCGGACGAAACGAAGCGCCGCTTCATGGATATGGTCGTGGACCTCAACGAAAAAGCGCCCGAAAAGGGCATAGAGATGAGCATCGTCAGGCGGGC
>JBNRMU010000021.1:0-5073 GCA_050309765.1 Christensenellales bacterium | reverse complement strand
GGTCGTCGTAATAGGCGCGCAATTCCCTGAACAGGGGTTTCATTACCTCGCGGGTAAACGCCAACTGGTGCTTTTGCACAAGGGGCGAACGATCTTCAAACGGAACGATGGGCGTGCCATAGTAATCCGTAACGCAAAAGGGATTGTACAAAATATCCCCCAGCAGGGCGATGCAATGGACGATTGGCGGCTGCTCCGGCAGGGCCGCCATCACCTTTGCCGAGCACCACTCGCCGCGGACGCGTTTTCCGTCGAGCACGTCCTGATAGAGTTCACAGCGCAGATCAAATGCCGCCGCGTCAAATCTATCGTTGACGACGATGTCATGCTGACTGTTGTGCGCCTTTTTTGCCACCAACCTCGCGCGGCCGCTCATGCGCACGGCCAGATCGCACAAAACATACATGATGGGGAGCAATTCCCTAGTAAGCGCGCTGTCAAAACCAGTCCCTTTTGTGCTTTCCAGGATGAAATCATAGTGTTTTGCAAAAACAGAACCAGCCATTTTTATATCGACCCTCACCATGCGCGACGTTTGTTGAAAGAAAAAGGCAGTTCAAGCGGTTTTACTTCCCCCTGTGGCAGTAGTAAAAATAGCATATTTCCTTGTGTATGTCAACAATTTACCGATTTATCCGGCAACAAAACAAGCTGCCGCAAGACAAGAAAAACGGGCCCCTTCGGGCCCGTTTTCTTCACACATCTATTCCTTAGAACATCTTCTTCAGATTGTCCAGCACGCCGGCGGCCTTGTCCACGTTCAGCTTGGCCTTGACGCCGCTGACCACGGCGTTCACCGTGTCGTCGGGCAGGTCCACGCCCAGCACCTTTTCCACGGCCTGGGCCGGCTCCTTGTCAAACAGCGCCTTCAGCGCGCCGTCCTTGGTCAGCTTGTCCACAACCTTTGTGATCTGCTCCATGATATCCATGTGTCAAACCCCCTTTGTGTTTGCTGTGTTTTGCGCTTATTCTTCCGTTTCGATGGTGGCGTCGGCGGCGTTCTTCTTGACGGAGTTCACGCCGTTCACGCAGCTGGCCATGGCCTTGTAGCCCTCGGACACGGCGATGATCTGGCCGTTGGTCGCCTTCAGGCGGAAGCGCAGCTCGCCGGCCTTATCCTGATAGATCTCGAACTTGGGGTGCTTTTGCACCGCATAGCCCTCCACGGTCTGGTCTTCGACGGCCGCGATGGGGGCGTTCTTTTTGACGGACTCCACGCCCTTGAGGCAGGCGGCGTCGCTGGAATAGACCTCCGAGGTGGCGATGATCTCGCCGTTGGTCGCCTTCAGGTTAAACTTGGTGCCGGTGGCGGTCTTACGGATGACGAATTTTCCCATAAAAACGATCCCCTTCTTTTTCATATTTGACAGGGAAAGCCCTGTTTTTATTGTACAATGAACCGCGCGCAAAAAGCAAGCGCGCTACTGGCGGCGGCGCAGGTCCTTGCCGGAAAGGTGCAGGACGGTGGTGTCCGTCCTGTCCGTCAGGCGCGAAAAGCTCCTCTCGCCGTAGTGGGAAAGCAGGGCGCGCATGTCCAGGTTGGTGGCGATCAAGGTGGAAAGCCCCCGCGCCTTGCGCTCGGAAAGCAGCGTGAACAGGTATTCCTGGGTGATGTTCTGCATCATCGGCTCGGTGCCAAGGTCGTCGATGGAAAGCAGCGCGCAGGAAAGCATGTCCTGAAAGCCGCTCATCTCCTGGCCGCGGTGGTAGCTGCGCATGCTTTCAAACATCTGAAACGCCGACGCCCGCAGCACCGGAAAGCCCCTTTCCAGCACGCGCAGGGTGATGCAGTCCAGCAGGTAGGTCTTGCCAAGGCCCGCCGCGCCGCTGACCAGAAGGTTCGGCTTGTTCACCTGCGGGAACTTTTCGGCAAAGGCAAGGGCATAGTCGCGCGCCTTTTGCATGCTCTGCCGCTGCGAGGGCCCGCCGCCCTCCGCCGGCTCGTCGGGAAAGATCGCAAGGTCGAAGTCCTCAAAGCTGTGGCCCTGCGCGCCGCCCAGGGCGTACAGCCGCCGGCGCAGCTCCCGCGTGACGCATTCACAGCGCGTCTGCGGCATGTTTTCCGCGCCCACAAAGCCCGTGTCGCGGCAGATGGGGCAGCCGTAGCGCGGCTTTAAATCCTCCGGCGTGTAGCCGGCGGCGGCAAGCTCCGCGCGGGCGCGGTCGCGCAGGGCGTACACGCGGCGGCGCGCCTCCTCGTTGAGAGCGGCCTGCTCGCCCGGGCGCTCCAGCGCCAGGCGCGAAAGCTCCATGCGGATGCTGCCGAGCTCCTGCTCCAGATGGGCGTAAACCGGGGCGACGCGGGCGATCTCGTCGCGCTTTTTCAGCGCCTCGGCCTCGGCCCGCTGCCGGCTTTGCGCCTTTTCTTCCAGTATGTCCAACAGCACCTGCCTGCGGTTCCATACGATCATTCTGCCTTATCCTCCTCGGCCAAGAGCGCGTCCAGGTCGCTGTAAATGGCTTCCATCTCTTCGTCCGTGTAGCTGCGCTGGGGATAGTCGTTGAAGCCGCCGGGCCTGGCGCCCTGCGTACGGCCCGCGGGCGCGCCTTCGCGGCGGGCGGCGTGCTCGTCCCGGGCGGCCTTGACGTCGGCAACGCCGTCCTTCAGCCAGTCGCTCAAGATCTTGTTCATCATGGCAAAGGGGTCCTGCGCGTGGCGGGCGTACTCGGCGGCGAGCAGCATCAGCTCCATGGACGCGCCGCCGGCCTGCCAGCTTTCCAGCGTCTTCTGGTCGATCGGCGTGGGCGCGCGGCGGATGCCCGCGGCGCGGAACAGCGCCTCCAGCGTCTGCCGCTGGGCCGTGCCGTGGTTCAGGTGCGCGCGGATCTGCTCCTCGCCGGTCAGGTTCTGGCGCTTTAGGGCCTGCACGGCCTCGTCCAGGGACTGGATGCTGCCGCGGCCCCGGCGCAGAAGGTATTTGGCCAGCAGGCACAATGTCGCCTGGTCAAAGCCCAGAGCCAGCCACTGCCCGTGCAGCTGCAAAAGGTCGTCCGTGGCCGCCTGGCGGGGCAGGCCGAGGGCGGAAAGCACCTCGCGCAGGGCCTGCACCTGCGCGTCGCGCTGTTCGCGGCTTTGGAGCATTTTGTCCGCGCTCACGGCGTTTTGCTCGTACTTGCTGCGCAGCACCGCGTCCACATAGGCAAAGCTGGGGTTTTGTATCTTGGTGGTTTCCGCGCAGGCGAGCAGCACGCCTTCCAGCGTGAAGCCCCAGTCCTGCGTCCATTTCTGGTACAGCGTTTCCTCATCCAGCGTCGGCGCGCGGCGCTGACCGAACTGGCGCACCACGGCGCGCGCGCCCTCGTAGCTGGCGCTTTTTGTGCGCATGTAATCCAGGGCGCTTTCGCGGGTCTGTATGCCCTCGCGCAGCCAGATGCGCGCCTCGCGCTCGATCTGCGAAAGGCTCACCTTTTGCTTGCGGGCCGCCGTTTTTGTCATGTGCTCGCAAAGCAGCAGCACGACCTCCTGCGGCAGCTCCATGTCCTCGACGATGGAATAGATGCGCTGGTAGTCCTCGGCGTGCAAAAGGCGGTCGCCGAAGATGTCCTGCAGGGCGTTGTTGAAGTCCTGGTAGGGCAGCAGCTGGTCGCCGCCGTGCAGGCGGCCTTCCAGCAGCGCCTTTTGCAGGTTCACATAGGCGTAGCTGACGGGCCGGTCGGAAAGCCTGCGCAAAAGGCCCTTGCGCTCCCAATAGGCAAAGGCGCTCACCACCTGGTTCTCCTCCAGGGCCAGGGCCTTGGCCACGGCGGAAAGGGACATTTCCTTGCCGCCGTCCTGGCAGAGCTTGAGCCCGTATAGATACACCTTGACGCAGTCGCCGGGCGCGCGCGGCATGAACTCCTCCAGAAAGAGGTTTTCCACCGGCGTGGCGCCGAACATGGCGTAGCTGTCGTCGAATCTGCATAGCGGCATGCGTCCGGGCCCTCCTTTTGCCTTGAATACTTTACGATACTTTATCATAGCACAGAAAAATCTTGGGGAACAGAGGGTAATTTTGTTCGTCTTTTGCCCGTCGCGCATGCATACAGCTAATAACGTAAGCTTGCGCTTTGGGGGCGATGGAAAAGATGCAAAAGGCGTTATTATGGGCAAAAAAACACAAAAAGCTGCTTGCGGCGCTCGTTTTGCTCGCGGCGCTTGCGCTGGTCTTGTCCGCGGCGCAAAGGCGGCGCACGCGCGTGTCCATCCGCGCCGTGCTGGACGAAAAAACCATGGAGCTATCTGTGGAGCAGACCGTCGAATATGTCAACCGCGGCCCGCTCACGCTGGACTGCCTGTACCTGCACCTGTACCCAAACGCCTATCTGGACGAAGCGCGCGCGCCGGTGCTGCCCGCGGACTTTGCCCGCGCCTATCCGGCGGGCTTTTCCGCCGGTGAAACGGTGCTAAGCCAGGTGCTTGTGGGCGAAAAGCCCGCCGCCTGGGCCCTGGAGGGCGAGAGGCAGACCTTTTTGAAGGTCGCGCTGGAGACGCCGCTCAAGCCCGGGCTGTGCCAGAAGCTTTCCCTTTCCTACCGCGTGCGCCTGCCGGAAAGCTCCCTGCGCCTGGGCTATTCCGACCACGACGTCCGCCTGCTGGGGGCCTTTGCGCAGATGGCCTACCACGATGGCGCGCGCTGGCACCTGGATGAATACGGCCCCGTCGGCGATCCCTTCGTGCAGGACACGGCGCAGTATCTGGTGGCGCTGCGGCTTCCCCCCGCCTATGTGGCCGCCGGCCCCGGCGCGCGCGGCGACGAGGACGGGCTTTGGCGCTTTGAGGCGACGGCGCGCGACCTTGCCGTCGTTTTGAGCCGCGACTTTTGCGTGTCGCAGGCGCAGGCCGCAAATGTCACCGTGCGCGGCTTTGCCTTTGCGCAGGAGGACGCGGAGGAACTGGCGGAGCTCGGCGCGCGGGCGGTGGAGGTGTTCACCGGCCTGTTCGGGCCCATGGCGCGCCGGGAGCTGCTGCTGTGCGCGGGCGACTTTTTCGTCGGCGGCATGGAAACGCCGGGCCTTGTGCTGCTGGACGAGGGCCTGCTTTCCGATGAGCTGCTGGAGTACGTCGTCGCCCACGAGACGGCGCACCAGTGGTGG
>JBNRMU010000020.1:0-4910 GCA_050309765.1 Christensenellales bacterium | reverse complement strand
GACATAGGTGGTGGCGGCGGAAACGCTGCCGGCAAAGTCCAGCTTGTCCACAAGGGCAAGCGCTTTTTCCGCGGCGGCAAAGGCCTTATCCTTTTCGCCCAGCTTGCGGTAGTGGCCGATGAGCTCGTTTTGGATCAGGAGCTGGCCGCGCAGGTCCTGCCCGATCTCTGCCTCGGACAGCCAGTACAAAAGATGCCGTTCGGCGCTGGCGTAGTCGCGGCGGGACATGTATTCGTCCATCTTTTCGATGATGCGCTGCTGGGGGACGGAGCGGACCTCGACCTGCGCGCCGTAGGGCTCGTCGCACAAAAGGCAGCGCGGTTCCATATAGTCCTCGGGCTGCAGGGGATGGCGATCGTTGTGCATAAAGGTCCTCCGTTCCTCCCGGGCGCCGCGGTCTGAGCGGACGGGATGCTGAAATCGTTTTTATCATTATACCATAGACCGGCCGCTTCGCCCAAAGCTTTGCGCGCTTTTTATGCTGATAGCAAAAGGCGGCAGGCGTGCCGCAGCGGGATCGCATTTTGCACCGTCGGTTTAGGACAGACCGCATGCAGAAAAACCGCTAGGATAAGTTGTGTTTTAATCAGTTTTACTCTTCATTTGGAACATTGACAGCCACGATCCATGGTTGTATAATTGAATCAATTAATTGGACACGCAAGTTTTGCATTTCTGATGGTGGTTTGTGCCGCATTTGCACGAAAAAACGTACACGTTGAGCAGAAGAATGCCAAGCATTCTTACATTTAGGAGGTATTGCATCTATGGCAACGACATTGTATCCAATGGTTCAATTCAAAAAGGACACCTGGGAGCTGGACGAGTTTGACTGTGCCAGCATGTTCCTGCTGGTTGGCGAGGAAAAGGCGATGCTGATCGACTGCGGCGTGGGCATCGGCGATCTGCCCAAGGCGGTCCGCCAGATCACGGACAAGCCTTTGATCGTCGTCATCACCCACGGTCATGGCGACCACATCGGCAATGCCTGGCAGTTCGACGAGATATACATCAGCGAAAAGGACGGCAAAAACCTCAAATACCCGGGCGATGACATGCGCAAGAACTATCCGCAGATGATGGCGCAGAGGATGCACGGCGCCCGCGCCACCACCTATCAGCTGCACAACCTGTACGGCTACGATCTGGAAAAGGACATCATGCCCGTCGACGAGGAAAAGGTCAAGAACCAGAAGATCCATTACATCAAGGAAGGCGATACCTTCGATCTGGGCGGCGGCCGCATCATCACCGCCTACGACTGCGAAGGCCATACCCCCGGACAGATGATGTTCCTGGATGAAAAGACCCGCAGCCTGTTTGTCGGCGACGCGCTGAACTACAACCTCGGCGTGTGGGGCACCCCTGTGGAAGTGACCCTGAAGGGCCTTAAGACCATGGAACGCCTGGCCGATAAGTACGACGGCATCTACAACGGCCACCACGACTTCCGCGGCCTTGGCATGCCCCTGGAGGACGATTGCCTGCCCTGTGCCATCGCTATCTGCGAGTCGGTCATCAAGGGCGATTACTGCTTCACCACCACGCCGGGCTTCCTCGGCAGCGGACCTTTGAGCCGCATGGTCGTTCGCGAGAGAACCTACATCGGCATCGATCCGGATAACATCTTCGAGAAGAAATAAGAAGCTCTCGATGCTGTCGGTTTTTAGCAGTGAGCAGGACGCATCTTTGCCACACTGACGAGCACGGCTGTATGAAAAAGCCCGCGGGCAAGATCAAAGCCTTGGGCGATGCAGACAGGTTATAACTTAATATTGGGCAACACAGCGCCGCCCGCGTTTTCGGGCGGCGCTTTTGCGTGCAGGCATAAAGACGGATGCGTTTTTGCGCAAACAAACAAGCTTGCGGCGCGCTAAAACCTTGCCCGATGGTAAAAATAATGTTATTATTGTAACAATGAACGGATACGGCGCTGCGGCGCGGCCGCAGGCAGCCGGATCGGCAAGAACAGAAAGGACGCACGATATGAGAACGAGCGGAGTTTTGCTTCACGTCACCTCGTTGCCTTCGCGCGGGGGCATAGGCACGCTGGGAAAGGCGGCCTATGATTTTGTCGACTTTGTCAAATCTTCCGGCATGACCATCTGGCAAATGCTGCCCATCGGCCCCACCGGCTATGCCGAATCGCCCTACCAGAGCACCTCCACCTATGCGGGCAACCCGCTGATCATCGACTTTGATATGCTGGAGGAGGAGGGCATCCTGCCTGCCGGCAGCTATGAGCCGCTTGAGATGCTGCCCCTTGTGGACTTTGAGGCCGTCAAGGCTCAGAAGAATGCGCTTTTGCGCAAGGCGTTCGCCCACTCCTTCGAAGGCTTGTCCGAAAAGACGAAGGCCTTTGAACAAAGCCATCCTTGGGTGCGCGATTACGGCCTGTTCCGCGCGGTCAAGGCGCACTTTCACGAGGTTTCCTGGATGGATTGGCCCGACCAGGGCATCCGCCTGCGCAAAGCGGAATCCGTGGCCAAATACGAAAAGGAATTCAAGGACGAGATCAATTACTATATCTTTGAGCAGTATCTTTTCTTCGACCAGTGGACGAAGCTGCACGACTACGCCCGCGCAAACGGCATCCGTCTGATGGGCGATATGCCCATCTACGTGGCCGAGGACTCCGCCGACGTATGGCTCAACCCCGATATGTTCGAGCTGGACGACGATTTCCATCCCATCCGCGTGGCCGGCGTGCCGCCCGACTATTTCCAGGCGGACGGCCAGCGCTGGGGCAACCCCCTGTATGCCTGGGACAAGCATGCGCAGACCAAGTACGCCTGGTGGGTGGGCCGCCTGCGCGCCCTGGGCGAATTGTTTGACATGCTGCGCATCGATCACTTCATCGGCTTTGCCAACTATTACGCCATCCCCGCCAGCGAGCCCACCGCCCGCGTGGGCAAGTATGAGCTGGGACCGGGCCGCAAGCTGTTCAACCGCATCAAGAAGGAACTGCCGCAGCTGAACATCGTGGCCGAGGATCTGGGCGTGGTCAATGCCCGCGTGCGCCGGCTGCTCAACTGGACCGGCTATCCCGGCATGAAGGTGATGCAGTTCGCCTACGAGAGCGACGAGAACCCCGATAAGCCCGAAAACCATGTAAAAAACTGTATCGTCTA
Source organism: Christensenellales bacterium (assembly GCA_050309765.1). Lineage (GTDB taxonomy): Bacteria > Bacillota > Clostridia > Christensenellales > UBA1750 > CALWRM01. Next base: position 1,779 of record JBNRMU010000020.1, on the reverse strand, counting down.
CACCGGTACGCACGACAACAACACCACCCTTGCCTGGTGGCAGGACGCAAGCTGTGAAACCAAGGCCCGCGCCCGCAAGGCCCTTGGCATGCCAAAGGACAGCGAGGACATTTTGCCATATATCCTCAAGAAGAGCTTTGATTCCGTGGCCGATACGGTGATCGTGCCCATGCAGGACTGGCTGGGCCTGGGCGGCGAGGCGCGCATGAACTTCCCCGGCACCGTGGGCGGCAACTGGCTGTGGCGCATGACCACAAGCGATCTGTCCGCGCCTGCCCGCAAAATCCGCCGCCTGAACCGCATGTATGGCCGCGGCACCCTGCCGCGCGCATCGGCGGAGGAATTGATCGCCTGCGCGGAAAGCGTCGCTCTGTGCGATTTCCATACCTCGCTGGCGGACGCCGCGCCCGCGCAACTGCATGAAGCCATCGCAAGGGCTGCGATGCTGCAGATCGCTCCCCAGTGGACGGACGACGCTGCCGCGCACCTGGAGGGCCGCCACGCGCTGTATCTTTCCGCGGAGTATCTGGTAGGCCGCGCCGTGTACAACAACCTGTACAACATGGGCGTGCTTGAAGACGTGAAGACGCGCCTTAGCGATAAGGGCGTCGACCTTTGTGATCTTGAAGACATCGAGGATGCGGCGCTTGGCAACGGCGGCCTGGGCCGCCTGGCCGCCTGCTTCCTGGACAGCGCCGCCAGCCACGACATCCCCCTGGACGGCTACGGCCTGCGCTACCGCTACGGCCTGTTCCGCCAGCTCTTCGATGAAAACGGCGCGCAGGTGGAGCTTCCCGACGACTGGGACGCCGATCGCGATCCCTGGAGCGTGCGCCGCGTCGACCTGGCACAGAAGGTGCAGATGGAGGGTCTGACCGTGTGCGCCGTGCCCTACGACATGCCCATTATAGGCTTTAAGCGCAAGAGCATTTCCACCCTGCGCCTGTGGCAGTGCGAAGCCTTAAGCGAATTTGACCTTGCCGCCTTCAACGACCAGGACTATGCTCGCGCCAGCCGCGAAAAGAACGTGGCCGAGGATATCACCAAGGTGCTCTATCCCAACGACAGCCTGGAGGCCGGCAAGCTCATGCGCCTGCGTCAGCAGTACGTGTTGGTGAGCGCATCCCTTAAGGATATGCTCGCCGCTTATCGCAAAACGCATGCGGAGGAGTTTGCGCAAAACGGCTACAGGAACTTTGCCGACCTGCACGCCGTGCAGCTCAACGACACCCATCCGGCCATGGCCATCCCGGAGCTCATCCGTCTGTTGATGGGGGAGGGCTCGAACCTGGGCTTTGCCGAGGCGTTCAAGGTCACGCAGAAGACCTTCCGCTACACCAACCACACCGTTATGCGCGAGGCGCTAGAAAGCTGGGATGTGAAGCTGCTTGGCAAACTTAGCAAGGAGCTGCTTTCTGTCATTCGCAAGATCCAGCAAAAGCTTTCCCGCGAGCTGAAGCGCAAAAACGTAGAGGAACCCGAGAATTACGCCATCATCGACGGCGGCAAGGTGCACATGGCGCGCCTTAGTGTCTATGGCAGCAGCTATGTAAACGGCGTGGCCGCCATCCACAGCCAGATCCTCAAGGACGACGTGTTCAAAGAGTGGTACGCACTGTACCCCGAGCGCTTTAACAACAAGACCAACGGCATCACCCAGCGCCGCTGGCTGGGCTTGTGCAATCCGGAGCTTACGTCCCTGCTCAAAGAAAAGCTGGGCGGCGATGCCTTCCTCACAGACCTGTATGAGCTCGAAGGCTTGAAACCCCTGATCGACGA
>JBNRMU010000019.1:0-17486 GCA_050309765.1 Christensenellales bacterium | reverse complement strand
TTGATATACTGCATCGGGTTGAAGGTCAGCAGCCGCTTGGGGAAGACCGCAAACCGGAACGCTCCCTGCATCACCGCCGAGAACTGCCGCATATAGCCCTTGCTGATGGGCTTGACCTCCGTTCCGTCGACATTGGTGCCTCCGAAGGACAGGAGATCGAAGAATGTCTGCAAATGCTCCGAGGTCACGGTTTTGAGCTTCCGGCTGCCGATGGGGAATTGCTTGATGCGCCCCACGGCGCCCTGATAGGCCATCACCGTGCCGTTGGAGAGATTGCCGGGCTTGACTTCTTCCTCGATCCACATATCCAGCAGATCGCCCACTGTGACGTTTTCAGACTTGGCAACGAACTTCTTTGCCTCGTAGTCCTCCATTGCCTTTCGGAGCAGGGCTTCCGTTTCAGACTTGCTTTCTGTTCCGGCGTATTCCTTCTGCACCAGATTTCCGCTCTCATCTTCGACGTAGAAGCGGTAGTACCACTTTTTGCCTTTCTTTCTGACAGATCCTTTTGCCATAGATCGTAATTCTCCTTTCCGTATCCGTGGCAATCGGGTCTGTGGCATATGGTGTGCGTGTTACCATATCCGCCGGTCTTTATGACCGGCTTTTTTCATTCCCGTATTCGTATTTCAAGGTGCCACGGTACTTATGTACCTTTTTCGATCAGCTTCTGCTTTGCCTGATCGACGATCCCGAACAGCTCCGGGATGGATACCTTCGTCCGACCTTCATCGTACAGATGCAGGATGCCGTCCAGGTATCGCTTCATGTCCTCTATCGGGACTTCCATCTCCTTCTGGTAGACCTGCTCGGTGATGGAGCCGATATGGATCGCATATTTGCCGATGGACTCTTTCAGCCCCTCGTCCTCCGCCACTTCATCGACCTTCTTCATGGACACCGCCCAATACTTGGTGAGGATGGTGTAGAGGTCCACGATCTGACCGAGGAATGTGGTCAAGAGCTGCGTGTGCGGCTCTCCGTTGACGGTAGAGGTCACCGCTTCCAGATAGCCCTTGATGTGCTTCTCCAGGTCCATCTGGCAGACGGTATAGATGCTGTATTCCTTATCATCGGAAAGCCCCGTCAGCCATTCGGGAGTGGTAAGCAGCGCTTCCGAAAGGCCGTTGATGATCATGGTGCGCTTCGGATCGACCCCATCCGCCTCATACCGCTGGATGGTGGATTTGTTGACGCCGATCCGCTTTCCCAGCTCTGGCATCGACAGCTTGAGCTCTGTCCGGCGCTCCTTGATCCGTTCTCCGACCTGTTTCGGGCTGAACATTTCTTTTGTCTTCAAGGTATTCACCTCCTAACGAATGCAAGTATAACACATGTGGACTCAGTTTGCAACCCTATTTTGCGTATGTTTTCAAAATTATTTCTTAATCGGTTGCAGAATGAGTTGACAAGTAGAGGCGGAATAAGTATAATGGCAGAGCAATGGTTGCAAAACAGGTATTTACAGAATGGAGGTGAGAAAATGAGAGATGTCAAAATGGGTCTGACCATCGAGGAAGCCGCCGAAATGTCCGGTATCGGACGGAACACCATGCGGAAGCTGGTGGACTGGGGGAAGCTCCCTGTACTCAAAGTGGGACGGAAGACGATCATCCGAAGGGATGCATTGGAGAGCTTCATGACCGTCAACCAGGGGAGAAATCTACTCAATCAGGCAGACGTCCGGGAGGTGCACTAAGGGTGGACGCAGCAGGAAAAAGGCCTCGCCGTTTGAGAGCGAAATACACCCCTCGCACAAATCTGGCGATTTGTTCAAGGGGTATTTCGCTCCTGCGGAGGGCCTCGTCTCTGCCCCGGCGTGGGATGGGCATAGACGCAGCCGGAAACCGCCCAGCGCTTTCCGGTGTTGTCCCACCGCTGCGGCGGCGTGACAACATACGAGGGATAGAGGACGGGAGACGAAAACAGGAACGGAGGTGAACGATGGCACGGCACAGCTTTATCCAGATGTCGAAGCTGTCCAATGTCAAGGGAAGAATATCGTATATCTCAGACCCCAAGCGACAGGAATACCTCTATGCCACCTTCTCCACAAGGGAAGATATGACCTTCTGGAACGATCTGGCGAAGGAGTGTCAGGAGGAATTCAAACGCTTCGGGACTGAGGGAAAATGTATCGAGGCACGGGAGCTGATCATTGCTCTGCCGGAGGAATACACGCAGTTTGATCCCAACCGGGTTCTGCGGGAGTTCACGGAGCAGTTCAAGAATCGGTACGACGTGGAATGCGTCTCGGCACTCCACCACAACAAGACCAAGAAAAACTATCATATCCATCTGATCTTTTCGGAGCGGCGTTTGCTGCCGGAGCCGGATATCAAAATCGCCACCCGAAGCGTGTTCTATGATGAAACTGGCAAGCGGGTCCGCACAAAGAAAGAGATCACCGGCGAAGACGGTATGATCCGGGAGGGCTGCACAGTCATTAAGAAGGGCGAGGTCTATGAGCGCCATCTGTTCACGGCAAAGGACGAGGTATTCAAGAATGAGCTGTTTCTGGATGAGGCCAAGCAGTTCTACACCGCCCTGATCAACCGTCACATTCACGACCCGGAGCGGCGCTTGAAGGTCTTTGACCCGAACAGCGTATATCTCCCGACAAAGAAGATCGGGAAGAACAACCCGAAGGCAGCGGAGATCGAGGCGGATAATGCCGCAAGGCAGGACTGGAACAGAACGGCGGATATGGCGCTGGTGTCCGGGATTGCCGAAGCCAAGATCATAGAGATCAGAAATGAACACGTCTACGACGAGGCCACCCGGTCCGTGCAGAAGCACGGCTGGCTGCCGGGACTGTTCCGGGGCATCATCCAAAAGGCAAAGGAAATCTTGATGGGATTGATCCAGGAGACGGAGGTCCCGCCCAAGCCAACCCTGTCCGTTGACATGGCGGAATACCGCAAGATGCAAAAGCTGATGGTCAAGGTGCAGGACGAAGCCAGGGCGATCAAGCAGCTCATGCACGGGGAGCTTCCCATGCTGGAAAAGCAACTTGCTAAAACGACTGGATTGTTCAAAGGAAAAGAGCGCAAGGCCCTGCAGGAAAAGATTACAGGTATACAGCAGGAGATCGACCGCCGGATGGACCGGCTGCCCGGTATTCTGAAAGAGGACGGCTATCCCGACGTGCAGGCGTTCAAACGGCTGTATGACGACGCCACGCTCCTTGTGGAGCAGTACAACCGTGATCTGGCCGCATGGGAGCGGCAACAGCAGGTCAAGGGTAAAGAAAAGCCCACGCAGGCACCGCCTGAAAAAGAGAGCATCCGAAAGAAACTCCGGGATATGCAGGCGGAGGCCAAGCGCCGGAACGACGCACGGCGGCAGCAGACCCGCCCTCGCAGCCACGATTATGACAGAGGACGCTAAAACAGAAAAACACACCGCAGGAGGCTCCTGCGGTGCATACATAGAAACGCCCTGCAAGTTTGCGGCTTGCAGGGCGTCATCTCGTCAAGTGGGAGTATCACTCTGTAATGTTATTATCAATTAGCTGGAGAGAAACTGGCCTGTTTCCTTCATAAACAATTTTCCATGCTGTCTGATCGTGATTCCATGGCACACATGAATAAAGTGTCACATCATTATTTACAAATGCATAAAACTCACAGTCCGCATCAAGCTTGAGCTGCCATCTTTCTCCGGAATCAGAATCATAGCACCAGATACCTGCACCATTGCTTCCAGAGTTTTCTGGATTCTCATTATCAACGTATAAAAGGATGTGTCCGATTGCACCACTATAACGGAAATCCTGAGGTCTGAGAATCGCATAACCATCTGCAAAAATCATCAGTATTTCGGATTCTTCTCTCGCGTCACTACCGTTGTAAACGTCAAAGCATAATACCTCGTCGCAAACACCGTAGCTGTAACTACCAACCCAGCTCCCTTCTGGCAGGAGTGCATCACCACTTTCAGTTGGCATGTACTTATCATCGGTAGCATCAGCGATCGGAACTAATACAATCTGTCGCTCCCCTATCTGATAATGTAAATTTGTATATAGCTGCTCAAGATCGCTGTAAGATACCCTATCCGTAAGCTGTTCAAGAACTCCTCCGGTTTTGCCGTCGATTAATACCTGATAGGCATATTTCTCATTCTTATCATATACCGTTACGATGACATTTCCATGATCTGATAGGTCAAAACCGATATGTGTTCCTTCTGTAGAGGAGTAAATCTTCTCTTTATCGAGCGTTTTCAAATCCATTCTGTAAAGGCTTTTCCCGTTTTTATAATACAGTCCCGATTCATTAACAAGCCAACCCTCCTCCCAGAAAGCACTGAGGATCTTTTCTGTACTTCCGTTTGAATACTTCCAAACACCGCTGTGAGGAACGTTATAGTAGTATTCATCGTCCACGATTGTTCCAGGCATAGCGCTGCATCCAGCTTTGAAATAATCAAACCGCAATAGGGTGTTAATCGAGCCGACTACCACAAGGCATAGACACGCAGCAACTGCAACCCATTTGGTCCATCTCGATATTGCAGGTTTTTTTCTTTTCTTAGCTTCTGCAATAATGCTATCGTCAGCATTACCTATCATATCGAGTAGATCATTTGCTTTCATTTTAGTAGCCCTCCTTTTCGAGCATTGCACGGAGCTTATTTCTCGTCCGGTACAACATTGACTTAATCTTGCTCTCAGAATAGGCGAACTGTTTAGCAATATCAGATATAGAATCCATATACCAATATCGGCACATGAATACCTGCCGCTCAATCTGAGGAAGCGCCAGCAGGAAGTCATTCAGCTTTCTTTGCAATTCAAGTCGTTCAAGCTCAGCCTCAACATCTCCTGTTCCTGATACGCATTCTTCCAATTCATCAAGAGCAAGGGCTATTACGCCTTTGCCACGTTTCTCTGCGCTGTACTTTCTCCATAAATCAATGGAAATTCTGCGTGTGATCTTTCCCAGAAAGGTTGAAAGAATGGAAGGGCGGTGAGGCGGCATGGACTGCCAGGCATCATTGTATGTATCGTTCACGCATTCTTCTGCATCTTCAGTATTCAAGAGAATCTGATACGAGATGCTGTGTAGATATTTCCCGTATTTTGTTGCAGTTTCAGAGATTGCGCTCTCATTTCGCTGCCAATACAAATCAACAATACGATTATCCTCCATTCGATCACCTCCTTTGGTAAGATTCTGTTTGAAAGGCCCTTCGTCTATCTACTCGGAAAAAAACGGATTTGGTTGCATCCTAACATGCGATATTATAGCACATGATGCAATAGCCTTTGAGAAAGACGGCGGGGATCGCTCCCCGCCGCCTAATACCTTATGCGTAGATCAGATTATGATTCACGATTTCCATTGCCCGATCCCGGATATTGTTCATCCGCTGCACCCACATCATTTGATCCTGTGCTTTGAGCTGTTCAGTGATGCCCTCACGCTCTGCTATCTGCTTTGTCAGCAGGAGCATTTCTTCCTCTGCCTGTTTGTCAATATCCGCAAGATAGGTATTCAGTCTGCCGCTGGTCAAAAGCTCCGTGTACAGGGCTTTTCGCTCCGTCTTGATGTACCGCAGGTGTCGCTGCCCCCAAATCCCGATGGGCCGTTCTTCTTGATCCGGTACTGTCAGGTAGGGGATGTAATAGTCACCCTGAAGCTCATACCAAAGACCGTTGTTCTTATCATAAATGTACTTTTCCATATTGACATCCTCCGTTATAATAATCGTTGAAGTATATTCGCGCATATGTCACAGGCTCCCGATTGCCACACCCTGTTATATCCTGTTATGGGTTTTTCTTGCCCTTGCTTTTGCCCTTATGAGCGGCGAGGGCGTTGTAGAAACGGTGTAACATTTAATAAAGGGATTCGGTGAGCAGATTGCGGAAAATCCTTTGTTTTCAACGGTTTCAGAGGATTTCATTAACGCCCTATAATCACTGGCGAACGCCTATGATTTCGGGGATTTCAAATTCCCATTTGTTTGGCTAAAACATATCGGTAAAAAGGGGTTATTTTGCATGACCATCCGCCTGTTGACAAAAGACGATTACGACGCGCTGAAAGCCCTGTGGCTAAGCTGCAAGGGCATGGGCCTGAACTCCCTGGACGATTCGCGCGACGGGTACCTGCGCTATCTGCGCAGAAATCCCACCACCTGCTTTGCCGCCGAGGAGGACGGCGCGCTTGTCGGCGCAATCCTGGCGGGGCACGACGGCCGGCGCGGCTATATCTACCACACGGCGGTGCATCCGGATCACCGGCGGCAGGGCGTGGGCAGCGCCCTGGTGGAGGCGGCGCTTTGCGCCCTGCAAAGGGAGGGCATCCACAAGGCGGCCCTGGTGGCGTTTGCAAAAAACGAATCCGGCAACGCCTTTTGGGAAAAGCAGGGCTTTGATACGCGCGAGGATCTACATTACCGCAACCGCGCCCTGTCGCAGATGCAGCGGCTGGATACGTAAAACACGGTTGTTTGTGCAAAAAAACAGGCGCCGCCCAAAGATCGCTTTGGCGGTGCCCGTTTGATTTTTGTTTGATAAACGCTTTTGCCCGACCTCGATACTATAATTCTTTCTTGAGCAGAAGCGTTTGTTTTGTTCGGCATACTTGCGAAAAACCATGCTTCAAAAAAAGACGGATGGCCGGATTGTCGATGGCGATATCGTCGTACAATACGCAAATCCCGTTCTCTTTTGCGGCGGCGCACAGCATTTCCAGCGCCCGGCTTCCATACCCTTTCCCTCTGTGTTTCGCATGCACAATGACGTCTGCCATATAGCCGTTTATCTCTGCGTCGTGGTGATAGGCGATCTCTCCCACAAACTCGCCGGCTTCATCCTTTAAATAGCGGTAATAGCGCTTGCCCTCCGTATGGAGGATCCAGCGGTTGTACCATTGCTCCCATTGTTCCCTTGGAAACGGAATCGTGCCGCCCCAGGCATGGTTATACGCCATCGTCTGCACATCTGAAAGCATCTGCTGCTTAAACCACAGATCCTCATAGTCCGGCTTGTATGCTGTAAGCAATCCGTTACCTCCCCGGTGTTTTTCTCCGCCCTTATCCCGCAAACGGCAGGCGCAGGGCGGAAATGGGCGTTTGCAGGCAGCCGACGGCGTGGCTTTCTTCGCCGTGGCAGTCGCTGCCGGCGGAGATGTAAAGGCCGTATTTGTCGCACAGGGAACGGTAATAGGCCGTCAATTCTTCCCCGTGCGTGGGGTAATGGCACTCCAGCCCTTGCACGCCCTCGTCCACCAGCAGGCGCAGCGCGTCCTCAAAGCCGTCCTGCGGCCCGGCCGCAAAGCCCTTCGTCGCGCCCGGGTGGGCGAGGATGGCGCAGCCGCCCGCGCCGCGGATGGCGGCGCAGACCTCCCCAAGCGGGAAAAAGGGCGCGTCCTCATAGCGCACATGATACTTTGCGTAAAAGGCCTTTGCCGCCTGCCAGGAGGCGCACACGCCCTTGTGCTCAAGGTAGTGCAGCGCCGGCCAGCCGCCAAGGCCAACGGGCGCGGCAAACATATGAAACTCCGCCGCGGAAACGGGATAGCCGTCCGCGGCCATCTTGTCCAGCAGCACGTCGCTCATGCCCTCCAGCGCGGCGCGGCTTTTGTGCACAAGGTCGCAGAGGGCGGCGTTTTCGGTATCGATGTCAAGTCCGAGGATGTGCAGGTCATGGCCCTGCCACAGCGCGTCTATCTCCACGCCCGCGATCACGCGCACGTGAAAGCCCACAGCAAGCGCCAACGCCTTTTTGCTGCCCTGCAATCGCTCGTGGTCGCAGACGGAAAGCAGCTTGACCCCGTTTTGCGCGGCCAGCCGCAGGACCGTCTCCGGGCTGTAGGTGCCGTCCGATGCGTCGGTGTGTATGTGCAGATCGGCAAACATGGCCCCGCCCCCTTCCGTTTCGGCTTCGTATTTTTACTCACTATACCAAAGCCCGCCCCGCCTTGGCAAGCGCGGGCAAAGCAAAACCCCGCGCGGGCATTTTCCCCGGCGCGGGGTATGTTTTTTCAGCGAAGCGTTTGCTTCATGCGCCGCAAAAGCGCGATCAGCGCCTCCGTTTCCGTATCCTGGGTGGCCCAGCTGGTGCAAAGGCGCAGGCACACGCGGCCGTCGGGCAGCTTTTCCCAGGGCGAAAAGGCGAGCTCCTTGGAAAGATAGTCTTCCTGCGCGCGCGTAAAGATCGGAAAGAGCTGATTCGTTTCCGGCGGGTACAAAAACGGCACGCCCAAATCTTCCAGCGCCGCGCTTATGCGGCGGGCCTGGCGGATGGCGTTTTGCGATAGATGAAAGTACGCGCCGCCGCCAAGCAGCGCCTCGAACTGCACGCCCAGCAGCCTTCCCTTTGCCAGCATGCCGCCGCGCTGCTTGATGTGGTAGCGGAAGTCCTTCTGCAGGGCGGGGTTTACCAGCACCAGCGCCTCGCCGAACAGCGCGCCCTGCTTGGTGCCGCCGATGGTGAAGGCGTCGCAGTTGTCGGCCACAAAGGGCAGATCCAGCCCGTCCTTTGCCGCGGCAAGGCCGTAGCCAAGGCGCGCGCCGTCCACATACAAAAACAGGTCGTTTTTTCTGCAGGCGGCGTACAGGGCGGAAAGCTCCTTCCCGGTGTACAGGCCGCCGTTTTCCGTGGGCAGGGAGATGTAGACAAGGCCCGGCTTTACCATGTGCTCGCGGTTTAAATCCTCCCGGTGGCTGCGGGCGGCCTGATCCACCTGGGCGGCGCTGAGCTTGCCGTCTGCGCTGGGTAAACTCAGCACCTTGTGGCCCGTTGCCTCCACGGCGCCGGTCTCGTGCACGGCGATGTGGCCGGTCTGGGCGCAGAGGACCCCCTCGTGCGGGCGCAGGGCGGATGAAATCACGATCTGGTTGACCTGCGTACCGCCCACAAGGAAGTGCACGGCGGCGTCCTTTGCCCCGCACAGGCCGCGGATGGCGTTTGCCGCGGCGGCGCAGTGCGCATCCTCGCCGTAACCAGGGGTCTGTTCGCCGTTGGTTTTGACAAGGGCCTGCAAAACATCCTCGCAGGCGCCGTTTGCGTAATCGGATTCAAAATGCAGCATGGGATGTCCTCTCCCTTTTATTCTTTACAAAAGCCTTTGCACAAGCTCCACCAGATACACCACGCCCGCGGAGGAAAGCGCCACGGTGAGCAGGCTCCTTCCGAAATACGCCAGCACCAGGGCGCAGGCCGTGCCCGCCGCCGCCGAGAGCAGCGATCCCGTGGAATACAGCACCGCGGGAAAGGTCATGGCGGATAAAACCGCATAGGGCACATAGCTTAAAAAGGAGCGGACAAAGCGGTTTTTGATTTTGCCGCGCATCAGCACCAGCGGCAGCATGCGCGTTAAATACGTGACCACGGCCATCACCGCCGTGGCGATCAGAAGATAGCCCATCTTCACTTTTGCTCTCCCCCTTCCGGCCCGTCCTCATCGCGCAGGGGAAAGCGCCAGGCGGCCAGGCCGGCGCTGAGCACCGCGCAGAGGATGATGGCCCAGCCGGAGGAAAGGGACTTCAGCCCCGGCAGATAATAAAACAGGCAGGACAAAACGATGGCAACGCAGCAGGTGAACAGCACGGGCCGCAGCTTCTTGGACGGCGGCACCAAGATGGCGATGAACATGCCGTAAATGGCGATGCCAAGGGCCGTGCGCGCGCTCAGGGGCAAAAGGCCGGTCACCGTGCCGCCCAGCAGCGTGCCCACCGTCCAGCCGAAATAGGGCGTTAAGATCAGGCCCAGCAGGTATAAGAAGCTCAGCTCATGCTCCGCGCCCATGGCCACGGCAAACACCTCGTCCGTGTTGCCGAAGGCGACGATGGCCCGCTGCCAGGTGGGAAGCTCAAGCCTTTGCGAAAGAGACAGCGACATGAGCGTATAGCGTATGTTGATGACCAATGTGGTGACGGCGATCTCGAACAGCGGCGCGCCCAGCACCATCAGCTCCGTGCCGGCAAACTGGCCCGCGGAGGTTAAATTGGTGCCGGAGATGAGCAGCGACAGCCACACGGGCAGGCCCCTTTCCAAACAGAGCATGCCGTAAACAAAGGATACGGACAGATACCCCACGCAGATGGGCAGCCCGTCCTTCAATCCCTTTACAAACAGGGCGTCCATTCCCTTTTTGTTTGCCTTTTGCAATGCGGCGCGCCTCCAAATACAGTGTCGTTGCGGATAAAGATGCTTCATTTTAGCATATTTTCCGTTTCGAATACACATAAAACGGAAAATCTAACAAAAAAGGCCCCTTCAATTTTTTTCCACCTTTATTCCCCAGCGCCTGTGGATGGATTCTGTGGATAACAAAACCAGCCCTTCTTATATGCGAACAGGGCTTCGCAGCTTTCCAAAACAAGAAAAAACAGGCTTTCGTGTGTGTTTGCAAACCCGCGTTTGCACCCTGTGGAAAACCGATCTTCGCTGTGGAAAAACATGCAGGTTCTCCACAGGCGGCTGTGGGCGGATTTTGCCTTGAATCGGCGCACATTTTGCACTTATCCACTTTGTCCACCGCCCTACTAATACTACGACGACACTTAAAATACCACCACCAACTGCTTTGTTTTGCCCTGCCGGCGGCGCAGGCAAGGCGATGTTTTTTCGTCCTTATAAACAGATTGTTAGGTTTTGATTTATTTGCGCCTCCGCCCTTTCAAAAAGGACATAAAAATGCTATAATATATAAGTAAGAATTTTTCAGACAGCGCGGCTTTTCGGCCCGTTTTTGAAAGGATGCGCCCCATGCTTCTGCACATTGGCGAGGACACGGTTCTGCGCACGCGGGACGTTGTTGCCATACTGGATTTAAAAAGCGCCCTCTCCTTTGAAACGCAGGCGTTTCTTCGGGCCGCGCAGGAAAAAAACGAGGTCCGCAGCGCGGGCGAAGGCACGTTCAAAGCCTTGATCCTGTGCCAAAGGAACGGCAAAAGCTGCGTGTATTATTCGCCCATATCGTCGGACACGCTCAAAAAGCGTTTTTCCCTGGCAAGCGCAAACCGGCTGCCGTTTTGATTTTTATTTCTTTTATGTATGCACGCGTTTGGAGGATAGGCATCTATGCAGCAAAATCCCAATCTTGAACCGCATTACGACGAGAGCAACATCCAGGTGCTGGAGGGGCTGGAGGCCGTGCGCCGCCGCCCGGGCATGTACATCGGCTCCACCGATGAAAGGGGCCTGCACCACCTGGTGTATGAGATCGTGGACAACTCCATCGACGAGGCGCTGGCCGGCTTTTGCAAGGTGATTTCCGTCACCATAGAAAAGGACGGCCACATCCGCGTCAGCGACGATGGCCGCGGCATCCCCTGTGGCATCCACCCCAAGGTGGGCAAGCCCGCCGTGGAGGTGTGCCTGACCATGCTGCACGCCGGCGGCAAGTTCGGCGGCGGCGGATACAAGGTATCCGGCGGTCTGCACGGCGTGGGCCTTTCCGTTGTCAACGCGCTGTCGTCCTATCTGGAGGTAGAGGTCTGCCAGGACGGCCTCATCCACCGCCAGAGGTATGAGCGCGGCAAGCCTCTGTGCGAGCTGTACGTGGACGGAAAGACCGACCGCCACGGCACCACCGTGCGCTTTATGCCCGACGACGAGGTGTTCGAGGATATCACCGCCTTTTCCTTCGATACGTTAAAGGTGCGCCTGCGCGAGCTGGCCTTCTTGAATGCCGGCATCCGCATAGAGCTTAACGACGAGCGCGGCGAAACCCCCCACACCGGCGTTTACCACTACGAGGGCGGCATCAAGAGCTTTATCGAATACCTAAACAAAAACAAAGAGACCATGACGGAAAAGCCCCTGTATTTTTCCGGCATGAAGAACGACACCATGGTCGAGGTCGCCCTGCAGTACAACGACGGCTATCAGGAGCAGATATTCACCTTTGCCAACAACATCAACACCCACGAGGGCGGTACCCATCTGGAGGGCTTCCGCCGGGCGATGACCCGCGTGATCAACGACTACGGCCGCCGCATGAAGATATTAAAGGACGCCGACCAGAACCTTTCCGGCGAGGACATCCGCGAGGGCCTGACCGCCGTGATCTCGGTCAAGCTCACCGAGCCGCAGTTCGAGGGCCAGACCAAGATGAAGCTGGGCAATTCCGAAGTGCGCGGCTATGTCGATTCCATCCTTGCCGACGGCCTTTCCGCCTATCTGGAAGAGAACCCCGCCGTGGGCAAGGTGATACTCGATAAGTGCCTCATGGCCAACCGCGCCCGCGAGGCGGCGCGCAAGGCCCGCGAGCTCACGCGCAGAAAGTCGCTGCTGGAATCCACCTCTTTGCCCGGGAAACTGGCCGACTGCACGGAAAAGGACCCCTCCCAGTGCGAGATCTTCATCGTCGAGGGCGACTCCGCCGGCGGCAGCGCCAAGCAGGGAAGGGACCGCAATTTCCAGGCGATTTTGCCCCTGCGCGGCAAGATCCTAAACGTTGAAAAGACAAGGCTCGACAAGATTCTTGCCAACGCCGAGATCAAGGCGATGATCACCGCCTTTGGCGCCGGCATCGGCGAGGAGTTCGACCCTACAAAGCTTCGGTACCACCGCATCGTCTGCATGACGGACGCCGATGTGGACGGATCGCACATCCGCATACTGCTGCTCACCTTCTTTTACCGCTACATGCGGCCGCTGGTCGAGCAGGGCTATGTGTACATCGCCATGCCGCCGCTTTATAAGGTGACCAAGGGCAAGACGGAAAAATACGTGTACGACGATGCAGAACTTGAAAGCTATTTGGGCGAGATCGGCCGCGGCAACGACGTGACCATCCAACGCTATAAGGGCCTGGGCGAAATGAGCTCCGAGCAGCTGTGGGAAACCACCATGGACCCCTCCCGCCGCCAGATGATGCGCGTGCGCATGGAGGACGCCATCTCCGCCGACGAGATGTTCTCCCTGCTCATGGGCGATAAGGTAGAGCCCCGCCGCGACTTCATCCAGGAAAACGCCTCCCTGGTGGACAGGGACGACCTGGATATCTAAGCATCAAATCAATCCGCAAAAAACGGCAGGAGGCAGTATGGACGACAACAGGCTAAAACCGATCGATATAGAGCAGGAGCTGAAAAAATCCTTCATCTCCTACGCCATGGCGGTCATCATCAACCGCGCGCTTCCCGATGTGCGCGACGGCTTAAAGCCCGTGCACCGGCGCATCCTGTACGCCATGCACGAGCTTGGCATGACGCCGGATAAGCCCTTTAAAAAGTCCGCCCGTATCGTGGGCGAGGTGCTGGGCAAGTACCATCCCCACGGCGATACCGCGGTGTACTACGCCATGGTGCGCCTGGCGCAGGATTTTTCCACCCGCTGCCTGCTGGTGGAGGGCCAGGGCAACTTCGGCTCCGTGGACGGCGACGGCGCGGCGGCCATGCGCTACACCGAGGCGCGCCTTTCCAAAATGGCCATGGAGATGGTGGCCGACCTGGACAAGGAGACCGTCGACTTTTATCCCAATTTCGACGAATCGCTCATGCAGCCGGAGGTGCTGCCCTCCCGCTTTCCGAACCTATTGGTCAACGGCTCCGGCGGCATCGCCGTGGGCATGGCCACCAACATCCCGCCCCACAACCTGGGCGAGGTGATCAACGGCGTCATCGCCATGCTGGACAACCCCGACATCACCACGGCGGAGCTCATGGAGCACATCCCCGGGCCGGACTTTCCCACCGGCGGCGTGATCATGGGCACCATGGGCATCAAGCAGGCGTATTTGACCGGCAAGGGACGCATCGTGGTGCGCGCCAAGTGCGAGATCGAGCAGATGAGCGCAAACCGCTCCCGCATCGTGGTCACGGAGATCCCCTATCAGGTGAACAAGGCCCGCCTGGTGGAAAAGATCGCCGAGCTCGTGCACGAAAAGCGCGTGGAGGGCATTTCCGACCTGCGCGACGAGTCCGACCGCAAGGGCATGCGCATCGTGATCGAGCTTAAGCGCGACGTGAACGCCAACATCGTTTTAAACACCTTGTACAAGCACACCCAGCTGCAGGATACCTTCGGCGTGATCAACCTGGCCCTGGTGGGCGGCGAGCCCAAGGTTTTGACCCTGCAGCAGATGATCTATTACTACATCGAGCACCAGAAGGACGTCATCACCCGCCGCACCAGATACAACCTGCAGCGCGCCGAGGCCCGCGCCCATATCCTGGAAGGCCTGCTCAAGGCCCTGGACCACATCGACGAGATCATCCAGCTGATCCGCTCTTCCCAGACCGGACAGATCGCCAAGGACGGCCTGATGGAGACCTTCGGCTTTACCGAAAAACAGGCCCAGGCGATCCTCGACATGCGCCTGCAAAGGCTCACCGGCCTTGAGCGCGAGAGGCTGCAGGCCGAGTTTGACGAGCTCACCCGCCAGATCGCCTACTACCGCGAGGTATTGGAAAAAGAGGAGCTTGTGCGCGGCATCATCAAGGACGAGATTTCCGTCATCCGCGATAAGTACGCCGATCCCCGCCGCACCGAGATCGCGCCCGTGGAGGACGAGATCGTGCTGGCCGACATGATCCAGGAGGAGGACATGGCGGTCACCCTTACGCACTTTGGCTACATCAAGCGCCTGGCGGCGGACACCTACCGCGCCCAGCGCCGCGGCGGCCGCGGCATCTCCGCCCTGACCACCCGCGAGGAGGACTTTGTGGAAAACCTCATCGTCACCTCCACGCACTCGCAGCTTTTGTTCTTCACCTCCCGCGGCAGGGTGTTCAAAAAGATGTGCTACGAAATTCCCGAGGCCGGCCGCGCCGCCAAGGGAACGGCCATCGTCAACCTTTTGCAGCTGGACGGCGGCGAAAAGGTGCAGGCCGTGATCCCCGTGAGCGAGGAGGGCCAGCATCTGGTGCTGGCAACCAGACAGGGCCTGATCAAGCGCACGGAGTTTTCCGAGTTTGAAAACGTGCGCCAAAGCGGCCTGATCGCCATCAACCTGCGCGAGGACGACGAGCTGATCGGCGTATCCATCACCGACGGCCGCAGCACCGACGTGCTCATCGGCACGCGCGGGGGCCAGTGCATCCGCTTTGCCGAGGAGGACGTGCGCGCCGTGGGCCGCAGCGCCATGGGTGTAAAGTCCATCGATCTTGCCCCGGGCGACGAGGTGGTTTCCATGTGCCTGTGCGACCGCGAGCACGAGGACGAATTAAACGTATTGTGCGTTACGGAAAACGGCTTTGGCAAGCGCAGCGTGCTTTCCGAGTACCGCAGCCAGGC
This sequence comes from Christensenellales bacterium, assembly GCA_050309765.1. Lineage (GTDB taxonomy): Bacteria > Bacillota > Clostridia > Christensenellales > UBA1750 > CALWRM01. The sequence continues at coordinate 2,284 of JBNRMU010000019.1, read as the reverse complement.
CCGCGCCGGCAAGGGCATCAAGGCCATGCAGTTAAGCGACAAGACCGGCCCGCTGGTCACCCTGCAGATGGCGCAGGAGGACAAGGATTTGCTCCTGATCTCCGACGACGGCACCGTCATCCGCATGAGCGTATTGGATATTTCCGTGTTTGGCCGCAGCACCCAGGGCGTGCACCTGATGCGCCTTGCCCCGGGCGCGCGCGTGGTATCCACCACCTTTGCCGAGCGCGAGGAGGAGGCGGACGGCGAAGCCCCCGCCGAGGAAACGGAAACCGCGCCGCAGACGGACGGCGAAAACTAAACACAGCACACATAAAAAGCGCGCTTGCAGGCGGCAGGCGCGCTTTGTTCTTTGTATGCGGGGCCCGCAATTGACAAGCGCGCACGCATTGGCTACACTTTTAAGCGGCAGGACTATCGCCGCATATCCGTGCAGGAAGGGGAAAAGACATATGCAAAAACGCGCCGAAGACTTTGGTTTTTACGATGGGATCGACCGCCGCAGTACCCACAGCCTTAAGTGGGACCGCGCGCCGGAGGGGGTCTTGCCCCTGTGGGTGGCGGATATGGACTTTCCCTGCGCGCCGGCCATCGTCAAGGCCCTGAAGGAGCGCGCCGCCCACCCCGCCTACGGCTACACCAACTTCGGCGAGGAGAACTACGCCGCCACGATGGGCTACTACGCCCGCCGCCACGGCTGGCAGATACAAAAGGAGCAGCTGCTCTTTACCCCCGGCGTGGTGGACAGCCTGTATTTAACCGTCCAGGCCCTGACCGCCCCGGGCGACGGCGTTTTGATCCAGCCGCCTGTGTACGGCCCCTTCTTCTCCGTGATCCGCAAAAGCCAGGGCCGGAGAATCGTCGAAAACCCGCTGGTCTTTACCGGTGACGACTGGCGGATGGACCTGGACGATCTGGACAAAAAGCTTGCTTCCTGCCGATTGATGCTGCTCTGCTCGCCCCACAACCCCAGCGGCCGCGTCTGGCCGCAGGATACGCTGCAAAAGGTGCTGGCGTTGTGCAAAAAGCACAACGTGTACCTGATGGTGGACGAGATCCACTGCGACTTTGTCTATTCCGGCTTCAGGCATACGCCCATCTGCACCCTGCCCGGAAGCGAAAGCGGCGTGGCCGCCGCCGTTTCCGCCACCAAGAGCTACAACATCGCCGGCCTTAAGCATTCCACCCTGGTGGTGCCGGACGAAAAGATGCGCGGCCTGCTTTCCCAAAAGGCCGACGAGATGAACATGCGCGGCGGCAACCTGTTTGCCGTGTGCGCCACCGCCGCCGCCTACACAGGCTGCGACGGGTGGATGGACGCGCTGCTGTACGTTCTGGAGCAGAACCGCGACCTGGCCGTGCGGCGCTTAAACGCCATGGGCTTTCCCACCCTGCCCCCGCAGGGCACCTATCTTTTGTTTACGGATATGCGAAAGCTTGCCAAAACCTCCGATGAGATTTACGACCTGCTGTTAAATAAGGCAAAGGTGCTGCTCAACAAGGGCACGGAGTTCGGTCCCCTGGGCGAGGGCTTCATGCGATTGAACCTCGCCTGCCCGCCCGCGCTGCTGAAGGACGCGCTGGACCGCATCGAGGGCATTTTGTAAGCACACACAGATAAAAAAAAGGAGTCCTGTTCCCTTGGAAACGCTGCTCAAATATGAAACCCACGCCCATACCGCCCCCGTGAGCCCCTGCGCGCACCTTAGTGCCGAGGAGATGATCCGCCAGGTGAAGTCCGCCGGCTACGACGCGGTGGTGGTCACCGACCACTATACGCCGGAATACTTCGCCGGCTGCGAGGAGGGCGACAACTACGTCCGCCGCCTGCACGAATACTTTTCCGGCTACCGCGCCGCCAGGGCCGAGGGCGAAAGGATCGGCATCCACGTGCTGCCGGCCCTGGAAATGCGCAACATCTACGGCAAGGAGGATTACCTCATTTACGGCGTAGACGAACAGCAGCTTGCCGAAATGGGCTGCCTTTGCTTTAAAACGCTGGAGGAGACCCTGCGTCTTGTGCACGAGCGCGGCGGCATCCTTTTGCAGGCCCACCCCTTCCGCGGGTATCTGCGCTGCATGCCCGCCGAAATGATGGACGGCGTGGAGGTCGTAAACGCCAACCCCCGCCACGACAGCCACAACGACCGCGCCCTTGCCTTCGGCAGGGAAAACCATCTCATCCAGACCGCCGGCACCGACGTGCACCAGGACGGCGACGCCGGCCTTGCCGGCATCTTCGCCCCCTTTGCGCCCGATATCCACGCCTTTTGCCAGATGCTGC
>JBNRMU010000018.1:0-23269 GCA_050309765.1 Christensenellales bacterium | reverse complement strand
GCTCAAGTGCTACGCGGGCAGCGAACTACACCTAAAGGAGTTGTCCGTCGCCCCGTCCGGCCAGTGGAGCTGGCGCGCGGGCGCCCGGATCAGCGTGGAAACGCCGGTGAAAAACGAGGGACGCATCCGCGGAGAAGGACTGATCGGCGGTGTGGACAAGCTTTTGATCCGCAGCCTGCCGGGTAGCAGCTGCAGGGGGATCGCCCTGGATGCGATGGAGGGAACGTTCACGCCGAGCAGCCTGGACCAGCTTCTTGTGATCGTCTGTGAAGCCGAGCGCTGCCCGGAACGGCAATATAGCGTGGAGCCGCAGCACAGCCTGCGCCTGCGCGAAATGCTTTGCCTGCCGCCGAACCTGACCCTTTGCCTGCGCAAGAATGTCGAAGTGAATAAGGGCGCGGCGCTGATCGCCTACGGCAGCATCAAGTTTACTTCACCCGAAGCGCAGATGATCGTGCACGAGGGCGGAAGCGCGCTTATAAGCGGTGAAACGGACGAAAATGCGCTCGTCTGGGAGGAAGGGTCCATCAGGCTTGCGGCAGCGAGTTTACTGGTCACGCCACCGGACAAGCGCAGCTACGACGCAGACAGCGACAGCGCCTGGGACATGGCGGGCGGCGTGGTCACGCCCATGACCGCGGATGGAGCCGAGCTGCCGTCCGTGCCCCTGCGTGCGGAGATGATCGGTGCGTTCGCCCTGCCCGGGGGCGGTCTGGGAGATGTGCAGGTGGACGTACGCTTCTGCGGCGTTACACAGTCTCAGGCCTACGATGTGCGCTTCGAGCGCCGTCTCAGCCCGCAGCAAGCGCAGGAGGAAGGGTTTTTGCTGCAGCCGGAGAGCGGGGAAGAGGAGATAACGATCGTGCTTTGCGCGCCGGATGCACAGCAGCAAACAACGTTGGAACTGGCCGCACAGCGCCTGGCTGAAGAGGAAAAGGCACAGCTTGCAGGGCTTGACGCCTATACGGTCGCGTTGGAGAAGGAAGGCGCGCGCCTTCCAGACGATGAGCCCGTGCTGCTGCGCCTGTATCCTGAGCAGCTTTCGGATACGGAGAGCATCTGGCTGATCCGCCTGCTGCCGGACGGCGGCACGGAAACGGCAAAGCTGAACTGGAACGGCCGCAGCGGCAGCGCAAGCCTGAACGGCGTGGGTTGCTTGGCCGTATGTACGCTCAAAGGCGAAGCGGCAGAAGATGCGCAAAAGCAGGAGGAGGGCGCGCCAGAGCATACGGCCATGCCGGCGGCCAGCCTCGCGCCGAAACCGACGGCAACGCCTGCGCCCAGCGCTTTTGCCCCGCAAACGCCCGCTCCTGCCATAGAAACGGAATCAGCAGCGAAAGACGAAGAAAATCCCCTTGCACAGAGTTATGGCCTGGCAATAGGCGCCATCTTCGTGCTGCTGGCGGCGGCCGCGCTGGTAATCACCCTGCGCGCCAGCAGGTAAAGCACAAAGCTTCGCAAAAAACAAAACACATGAGATTGCGGACAAACAAAAACGCCTCTTCCATTGTGGAAGAAGGCGTTTTTCTTAGAAAAGCATCGGGAGATGTAAGCCAACGTTTCTGCAAAAGGGACGTTTTTTTCAAATGATAGGAGGGCAAGCCTAGTGTGCCCGTTTATTCGCGCACATCCAGGCGGTCCGATTCCGGTGCGCTGATGACGATGCGGCCGTCCTTCAGCTCCATGCGCACCTGGTTGCCGTTCACGCCCAAGGATTCCAGCATTTCTTTGGGAATCTGCACGCGGCCGGCACGATCCAGGATGGCGAACTCGTCGTGCGTTTCCTCCTCAAAGCCGCCCACGTCCTGCAGGCGATAGCTGGGGCGCAGGATGCGTTCGGCGCTGATCTTGCCGTCGCGGATGGAAACCACGCGCTGCACCTTGCGCGCAAGATGCGTATCGTGCGTGACGATGACGACGGTCAAGCCCAATTCCTCGTTCAGCTTGCGGAACATGTCCAGCAGGTAGCTGCTGGTTTTTACGTCCACGGAACCGGTGGGCTCGTCGGCCAGCAGGATCTTGGGGCTGTTGGCCAGGGCAATGGCGATGGCGATGCGCTGCTGTTCGCCGCCGGAAAGCTGGCTCAAACGGTTGTTCTTGCGGTGCGACATGTTCACAAGCTCGAGCAGCTCCAGAGCGCGCTCCTTTTTGCGTTTGGCGCTTGCGTCAAATAGCATGGGCATCTGCACGTTTTCCAGGGCGGTGAGGTAGGGGAGCAGGTTGCGCTCGTTGTTCTGCCAGACGAAGCCGACCGTCTTTTTCTTGTAGAGCACCAGGTCTTTTTCGCTCATCTTGAAAAGGTCCTGCCCGTCCACGATCAGCCGCCCCGCCGAGGGCCGATCCAGCCCGCCGATCATGTTGAGGAAGGTGGATTTGCCAGAGCCGGAATTGCCGATGATGGCCATCAGCTCGCCCTTTTGGATCTCGATCTCTAATCCCTGCAGGGCCAGGACCTCGATGTCCTTGGTTTTATAGATTTTGACCAGGTTTTCGCACTGGATGATGGGTTCAATGGATGCTTGCATGGATGATCTCACCGTCCTCCAATTCGTAAACTTGGTCGCCGATCTCCATCAATCCCGTGTCATGCGTGGTCATGACGATGGTCACACCCTCCTGCTCGATCAGGTCCTTGAAGATCTTCACCACCTGCAGGCCCGTGCCTGTGTCCAGCTCGCCGGTGGGCTCGTCGGCAAATAAGACCTTGGGCTTGTGCACGATGCCGCGGGCGATGGCCACGCGCTGCTGCTCGCCGCCGGAAAGCTCCTGCGGCATGTGGTTCGCACGCTGGGAAAGGCCCACCAGGCGCAGGCACTCCAGAGCCCGCTCGTGTCGGTCGCCCTTGTACTTGGTCAAACGCAGGGCAAACTCCACGTTTTCCAGGGCCGTCATCATGGGGATGAGCGCCACCGTCTGGAAGACGAAGCCGATTTGCATGCGCCTAAGCTGCGTGCGCTGCGCGTCGCTCATCTGCACGATGCTGCGGCCGTCCAGCAGCACGTCGCCGCCGCTGGGCTGATCCAGCGCGCCCAGGATATTGAGCAGCGTGGTCTTGCCGGAGCCGGAACGGCCCTTCAAAATGGTGAGCGCCGCTGCGGGGATCTCGATGTTGATGTCTTTCAGCGCCTGGAAGGGCGGGCCGCCCTGGATGGGGAAGACCCTGGAAAGATCCGTGGTCACGATCCTGTTTTCCATCTGTATCAGTCCTCCCCAAGTTTGAGCGCCTGCGTCACCTTCATGCGGGAAACAAGGCCGGCCAGGATCAGCAGGCAGATGAGTATCACAACGCCCACGATAACGAACAGGCGCAGCTGGTCGCCCGGCGCCTCCACGACCACCAGCGGCAGCACCTTATCCGAGGCGGCGTAGGCGATCTGGATCAGCGGAATGAACAGCTTGGAGGCCAGGGCGCCGATGACCGCGCCCATGCCGATGGACAAAACGGAGATGCAGAACTGCTCGTTGAGCAGCATGGTCACGATCTCGCGTATGCGCATGCCCATAGCACGGAAGATGCCGATCTGCAGCGAACGGGACAGGATGGACAAAATCCAGTAGATCAAAAAGCCCGTGGTGCAAAGCAGCAGCACGACGATGAAGGACACGGTCAGTATTCCGTTGGTCCCCTGGAAAATGGGATCGTTTTTCAGCTCCACCAGGTCGGCGGAGGCGTCCCTGAAGGTGGAAAAGCGCAGGGCTTTTTCCTCGGCATAGTCGTAGAGGAAGCGCGAGGAACCGTCCGTGCGCATCCAGACCTCATAGGGTGTGATGCCAAAGCTTGCCTGCAATTGGCTTAAGTGCGCCACGATCAGGTATTGTTCGGTTTCCTTGTACAGCCCGTCGCTGCCGCGGGCGCTGACCCGGGGCGCATAGGACGGCCAGTAGGGAACAAAACCGTAGACGATGCCGCGCGCAGCCTTGCCGTCGCCATTGCGATAGTAAAAGCTGTCGCCCAGATGGAAGCCCAGCGCCTCCATGTTTTCGGAAAGGAGCACGGCGTTGGGGTTTTGCGACATGGCGTTCAGGTATTCGTACCAGTGCACGGGCAAAAGGCTGTCGTCAAACCAGGCAGTCTCGCCGAATTGTTTGGTGTGAATGCCCATCAGTTGGATGCCACGCAGGTTGTTGCCGTCCGGCAGGTTGGTGGAGGCGTTCTTTTCACGCAGCACCTTGGTGACGGATTTGACGCCTTCCATGTGCTCGTAGTTGCCAAAGTCCGGCTCCTGATAGGTGAGCTCCGTAGCGCCGGAGGTATCGGCCTCCACCTGCTGGCTGTTGTCCGCCCAGGCCTCCTGAAAGACGATGTCCGCACCGATAGAGTAGCGAATGTTCTTTTCCTCGTTCTGGTTGATGGTGCGCGCTGCCGAGGCATTGAACATGCCAAGGGCAATGGTGAACATGAGAAACACCATGATGAAACCATGCCCGCGCGTGCGCAGGACGCGCAGGAAGGAGGCGAACATCGCCGGGCTCCACTGTTTGCGGAAGCAGAGGAAGATCAGCCGGACGATCAGCGGCAGGATGCGCAGGGATACCAGCCCCGCGCCGATGATGAACAGGGAAGAGGATAAAAACAGCAACGGGTCCATCGTGGCGCCATCCAGTACGCGCAGATACAGCTGCTGCTTCTGGGCGTTGAAGCTGTAATAGCCGTATAGCGCCACGCCCAGCACGACCACATCCAGGAACAATCTTTGCCACAGCGGCGCCTGCTCGCTGCGCTGACGAGCCCGCTTTTGCCCGACGATGGTCACATCTGCATAGCGGAAGACGGGGATGACCATGGCGCAAACGGAGATGATCGCCGCCACGATACCGTACAAAAGGGCCTCGCTGTCCAGCTGTACCGGCAGGGCGCTGCGCTGCACGAACTCCAGGAAGGCATTGGCGCTGCCCAGCACCTGGCACAGGTACATGCCAAGGGGAATGCCGGCCACAAGGCTCAGCAGGGCCAGCAGCAGGCTCTGCACCAGATAGACGAACAGAAGCTGCTTTTTGCTGGCGCCGCGGCTTTTGATCACGGCGATCTCGCTTTCCTCCATGCTCAGCATCTGGCGCGAGACCATAAAGATAAAGGCGGCCAGCAGCACGTAGATAGGCGTCTGCAGTACGCTCAAGGTCACGGAAACCTTCTGCGCCTTTACGACATAGCTTGTGAGCGTATCGGAAAAGTTGTCGCTGAAACTGGCGCTGCCGTCCGAGGGCATCATGTTCTTGATGGCCTGTGCGGCGTCGATATAGCTTTGCGCCTGCGGGCCCTGCATGGCCGTATAGTCGCACAGGACGAACCACAACGCGCCGATGGGATAGCGCTGGCCCTCCCCGCGGGAGACGAACAGCTCGCGGAAAAGCCCTTCGTCCATCATCAGGGTGGAGGAATAGGCCGTGGGCGTGCGTACCCAGTAGGGATCGCGGTCGTCAGAATTGGTGAAAACACCCGTGACGCGCAGATAGATGGGCGAGCCATCCGGCAGCGTGTGGCTGGATACGGCAAGCTCCTCGCCCAGCAGCAGATTCATGCTGATGAGACCCTTTTCGCTGACCATGACCTCGATCACGCCGTCCTTGCATTCGGAGGAGGGAAACTCGCCGGCGATCAGGGTGGAGTGCTCGTTGATGTTGGACAAAAAGGCAAGCGTTTCCAGTTTTTCTGCCGTATCATCCGTGCGCACGGAGGTGGAAAGCATGCGCACGTTGTCCATGGTGTACAACGAGACGAATTCCTTTAGGGGCAGCTGCATGGAATCGGCAAAGCCCTGGGCGAGCTCCTCCATCTTATAGAAGGTATCCTGGTTCTTCACACCGTTGGAAGATCGCGTCATGCCGGCGCCAAACTGCGCGGTGCCGGGATAGCGGTTGCGCGTGTTCATGTACTGCGTCAGGTTGTTTTGCAGCGTTTTTTGCAGGGTCGCCCGCGTGTACATGGGGTTGGCGCAGGCGATGGCCACCAGCAGGATGTTGCCGATCAGAAGGCTTAAAACCATCCATTTTTTGCTGCGCAGCTTTTGCAGAACAAAGGACAACATCTAAGGCCCACCTCCTTACCGAATCACGACGGTCTGTCCCTCGGACACGCCGCTTAGTATCCACGCGCTGTCCAGCGTGGTCGTCGCGATTTCCACATAGCGCTTGTGCAGCGTATCGTTTTCCAAGATGGTGACGGAATACTTGCCGCCTTCGTTTTCCAGCGCGGAGCGGGGAAGCAGCAGCGCGTCCTTTAGCGTGAACACATCCGCATCCACCGTGGGCGAGAGGATGGTGTTGGGGCTCATCATGGACGTGGAATTCATAACGGCGCTGCTCACGTTATGGATGGCTTCGCCCAAGGAGCCTTCGTCCAACAGCAGATAGGCCCTGTCGCTGGCAAGGGAGGACGGCAGGCAATTAGCGGCGGAAACGATGCGCCCCGTAGCGGTGTGGCGGTCGTTCTTTTTGCCGTATTCAAGCGTCACCTGCATGCCCATGCGCATGCGGTTCATGGAGTTGTTGATGGCAAACAGGCATTCCTCCGGCCGATACAGCGTGCACAAAAGCGTGCCGTTGGGGCAGAGGACGCCGTCGCGCAGATAGGCGACGTTCGCAACGATGCCGGACATGGGGGCAAGCACTTCCTCGGCCTGCTCTCTGGCCTCCAGCTGTTCGCGTTCGCGCTTGAGCGTCTTGATCTGCTGGTCGATGCGCAGATCGGAGATCTCGCGATCCAGCTCCAGTATGCGCAGGCGCTTTTCCAGCACGGCAGCCTGCTCGGGCAGGATCGTCGTCTGCATCTGCTCATATAGCTCGTTGACGGCTCGTTCGTAATCGTAAAGCCCGTCCTCCTTGCTGCTTTGCAGGCGCTTGATCTCCAGACGAATCTCTTCCAGACGGATGTTGTCGGCATCCTTTGTGAAACTGGCGATCAGCGCGCCTTCCTCCACATAATCGCCGTTTCTAACGTGCATTTTCGCAAAGCGCATCTTGTCCGCCTTGAGGCGCACCGCATGGCCCACGGGATACAGCGCCGCATCCGCGCCGCTGCGCTGGGCATAATCCTGCTTTTCCGCAACGACGGTTTTGTACTTAACGGCCTGGTCCCCCTGGGGCGGCTCCAACAGTATCTTGGCCTCGCCGCTTTGGGCAGGGCCCGCGCTGCAGGCGCACAAAAGCGTGAGAAGGAGGAGCAGGAAGCAAAGAGTTACGCGCTTATTCTTTGACATACACTTCATCCCCCTCGTTCAAGCCGCTTAGGATCTCCGCAACGGAATCGGTCTGCAAACCGACCTCCACCTGCACGCGCTCGCGGTTTTGGTCGTCCGCCACCTTGTAGACATAGTAGCCGAGGGCATCACGGTACAGGGTGTTGACGGGCAGGTGTAAGGTGTTGAGCGACTGGCGCGTCACCACGAAGACGACGGCGTAATCGCCGAGCTGCAGTCCGGATGCATCCCCGCTGAAGCTGAATTTGGATTCAACGGTTTGTCCGGACAGGACGAGAGAGATGTATTCCTGCCGATCGTAGGGCAGGGGAGCTATATCATAGCGACGGCCGTTGATCATGGCGTACAGGTCCACTGCCGTGCCAAGATAGGAATCAGAAACGAAATCGCCGCTTAGGATGGGCACGCTTTCGTCCATCAATACCACCTGCGTCTGCAGGGACTGTATCCCTTCGCCGGAGAGAATGGGATTGACATAAACGACGGTACCGGCAAAAGGCGCGCGCAGCGTGCTCCTTTCCAGGCTTTGCTGCAGGTCGCTGCGCTTTTGACGGAGCTGGCTCATTTCCAGGTCCTGCCGGTCTTTTTCCTGCTTATAATCGGCCTGCTTGCGCTCCAGTTCCTGCTGCTTGAGGCGCAGGGCCTGCGAATCCGGCATTTCGTACATGGAAAGCTGGTCCAACTCCATCTGGCAAACCTCTACCTCCAGCTGCAGCCGTTCTTCATTCAAGACGTTGATCTTGCGCAGATACGAAAGCTGGCTGTCCAGCGCGTCCAGCTGTTCCTGCGCCTGGGAGACGTCCAGGCTCACGAGCAGATCGTCCGCCTGCACCTGCTGGCCGAGACGGACATGCATTTCGTCCAGGACGCCGTCGAACTCGTAGTACAGCTCGGTCGTCTGGGCGGTCACGGCGGACGGGAAGCAGAGGATATGACGAACATCGCCGCGTTCCACCCTGGCGGTATCAAAGCGCAGTCCGACCGGTTCCAGCAGTTCCGGCGCCTGCTGCGGCGCCTGTTGGGCGCAGCCGCACACAAGCAGCGCAAGAAGGGCCGCTGCCGCGGCGGTTAAGCGCAATTTCATGGGCCGGTTCCTCCTGAAAAACTTATTTGATGATGTAGGCCTCGCCCTGCGCAAGGCCGGAGACGATCTCTATATAGGCGTCGGTTTCAAAGCCGGTGACAACGGTCTTCATGGAACGCAGGCCGTTTTCGTCCTGGTAATAGACAAAGCTTTGGCCCTGCATGGTCTTGACCGCGCCCGCGTTCACATACAGGCAGTCCTCACGGCGGTCCAGCTCCAGCTCCAGAGAACCGGAATTGCCGCTTTCCAGCAGCAGGGCCGCCTTTTCATCCGGGAGCAGATAGACCGTGTTTTCCTGGGGCTGAGCGCCGCTGAGCTGCGTAGGATCGAGCACTGTAACGGGGTAGCTGTCCGAACGCACCGTGACGCTCAGCTGCATGCCGGGGGTGAACAGCGGCAGTTCCTCTTCCTTTACTTTGACCACGAACATGGAGGAGGAGGGATCGGAAATGGTGACAAGATGCTCGCCGACAGAGCTGACGTCGGTATCGCGCAGCACGCGCAGGTAACTGATGGTGCCGTCCATGCCCGCGCGCAGCACGCGCTTTTCCATTTCGGCCTGGATGGTTTCGCGCTGCATGCGGGCGATGTGCAGCTGGTCGTTCAGCTCGCGCAGACGCTTGTCGTAGGAGCGGGCGGCTTCCGCAGGCGAAGCTGCGGAGGCCTGCTCGTCCTCATCCAGGTAGGATAGGCGGATCTCCTGCTCCTCCATGGCCAGATCGCGGTCCTGCTCCAGCTGGCGGATGGAAAGATGCAGGGAATCGATGCTGTTTTCGATGTCGGTCAGTTGGTCGCTTAAATTGCTCTGGTCCAGTTGGATCAGGGGATCGCCGGCGGTAACGGTATCGCCGACGCGTACGAGGATATCCTTGAAGATCAACCCGCCGATGGCAAAAGAAAGCCGCTCCTCGCGCACCGCGGAATAGGTAGCGGAAAAACGCTTGATGCGCACAAGATCGCCGCGCTCCACATAGCCAAGTGTAAAGTTATCCTGCCGCAGGGTGTTGATCAGCGGCGCCTGCGGAAGCTCCTCCTCCACGGGAAGCAGAGAGCAGCCGCAAAGCAGCAGCAACATCATAAACAGGCATGTCCATCGCAGGGCTTTCAAATCAGGATGACCTCCTAAACATACGGGCGTTTGGTATCAGTGTACCCCATGCGCAACATGGTTTCAAGGTACAAATCGCTGAATGGTGAGAAAAAAACGTTTTCGCAAATCAAAAATTACAACAAGTATTTTTTGTGTGTGCTGGATCGTGATAGATAACGGCCCCCGCACAATATCGCGCAGGGGCCGAAAACACCGCACGGAAGGGTTTATTGCTCGTTTTCTTTCTTTTTGCCGCTGAGGTGGTTGAACAGCCACACCACGCCCATGATAAGCAGGATCACCAGGAAGATGCCGCCCATGCCGTAGGCCATGACGGGTAGCGTACTCATAAATGCGGATACGTTCATATGCTCGAAGCTCCTTTCACAATCAACCGCCGATCAGCTTGATGATGAGGCCGCCGGCAATCACGGAGGCAATCTGTCCGGCCACGTTGGCGCCCGCCGCGTGCATGAGCAGGAAGTTCTGCGGGTCTTCCTTCAGGCCCATCTTATGTACCACGCGCGAGGACATGGGAAAGGCGGAGATGCCCGCCGCGCCCACCATGGGGTTGACCTTCTTCTTGAAGAACAGGTTCATAAGCTTGGCAAACAGCACGCCGCCGGCCGTATCCATGATGAAGGCCACCAAGCCCAGCAGCAGGATCAGCAGCGTCTGGGGATTCAGGAACATATCGGCCTGCATCTTCACGGCCACGGTGAGGCCGAGAAACAGGGTGATGAGATTGGCAAGCACCTTCTGCGCCGTCTCAGACAGGGAGTTGAGCACGCCGCATTCGCGCAGGAGATTGCCGAACATGAGGAAGCCGACCAGCGACACGGAGCGCGGGGCAATCAGCCCGGCGATGACCGTGACCACAATGGGGAAGAGGATGCGCGTGGTCTTGGAGATATCCTTCTGCTCATAGGGCATACGGATAAGGCGCTCCTTCTTCGTGGTTAAAAGGCGGATGACCGGCGGCTGCACGATGGGCACCAGGGCCATGTAGGAATAGGCGGCCACGATGATGGCGCCGATATAATTGCTGGAAAAATAATTGGCGACGAAGATGGAGGTGGGGCCGTCCGCCGCGCCGATGATGGCGATGGAGGCGGCGTCCTTCAGATCGAAGCCGAACAGCGCGGCCATGGACAGGGTGAAGAAGATGCCAAACTGCGCCGCCGCGCCGAAGAGAAGCATCTTCGGGTTGGTCAGCAGGGGACCGAAGTCGATCATAGCGCCGATGCCGATGAACAAAAGCAGGGGGAAGAGCTCGTTTGCGATGCCCGCGTTGAACAGCACGGACAGCGCGCCCTCTTCCGTGACGCCGTTGATGACCTGGGTGATCGCGCCGGACATGGGCAGGTTCACCAGGATCGCGCCAAAGCCGATGGGCAGCAGCAGCGAGGGCTCCATATCCTTTTTGATGGCAAGATAGATCAGCGTGCCGCCGATCAGCCACATCGCGATCATCTTCAGCCACTCGATCGCGCCCAGCGCCATCAGATCGCCAAAGAGCAGTTGCATGATTGGTTACCACCTTTCTTGATGCATAAAACGTTTGCAGCCAAAAATAAAGAGACTTCTTCCCAGACGGCCGGAGCCGCAAGCGAAAAAGTCTCGCCATTTCATGTGGGCGCGGGCGGGGACAGGCTCCCTGCCGGCTTGACGCGCACGCACAACGCCAAAAAAGCGGCGCCGGCTACTCCCTTTTCCAAGTATCTTACCACCAGGGCGACATAAGCGCAATCCGTTTTTTGCAAACGCAGCGGCAAACACGCAAGTTTTAACAGGCATGCAGTCCGGTTTTACAGAAGGGTATTGTATAAAGATGCAGATAAATGCTTACATATGTAAATAATCGTTGCACTTTGGCGCTGCCTGTCGTATACTGGTTTGGAAATAACCGAATACACATCGAGGGTAGAGGCGCGCCGAGCATCAGTACCTGCATTGCACAGTAACCTCCGGCAGGGCGGCAGGGAAAGGGCAAGGCGCCGAAGCGCGGCAAAGACCGGATTTGCCGTAAGCTGGGATGCAGGCAGAACATGCTGCATACTGTCACGCAAGTGAAGAGCTATCGTGGGAATCTGGCTGTGGCAACCATGGATACACTTCACGTGTATTCATGGTTTTTTCGTATTTCTAGTCATACGACGGAAGGGAGAACTGTATGGAAAAAGGGCGTATTATAAAAATAGTAGCCATGGTGCTTGCCCTGTGTCTGGTGGTCGTTCTTGCCTGCACGATCAAGAGCGGCGACCTTGTTGCTTGTGAGGACTGCGGCGGAAGCGGCCTTGTGGACGGCGAAGCCTGCGAAAGCTGCGAGGGCGCCGGCCAGATCCCCGCGCCCAGCCGCTATTACTCCACCTTTATGGCGCTGGTGCCGCCGCTGATTGCCATAGGCCTTGCCCTGATCACGAAGGAAGTGTATTCCTCCCTGTTCATCGGCATCGTGGCGGGCGGTCTGTTTGCAGCCAATTACAGCCCGATCGGCACCATTGACAACCTGGTCAATCCCGGCTTTATCGACGCCGTGGCTGGCCAGGCAGGCATCTTTATCTTCCTGGTGCTGCTGGGCATCCTTGTGGCTCTAGTCAACAAGGCCGGCGGATCGGCCGCCTTTGGCCGCTGGGCCGAGACCCACATCAAGTCCCGCATCGGCGCGAACATCGCCACCATCGTGCTGGGCGTGCTCATCTTCATCGACGACTACTTCAACTGCCTGACGGTGGGCTCCGTGATGCGCCCCGTCACCGATTCGCATAAGATCAGCCGGGCCAAGCTTGCTTACCTGATCGACGCCACCGCGGCGCCCATCTGCATGATCGCGCCGATCTCCTCCTGGGCGGCGGCCGTTGCCTCCTACGCGGAGGAGGGGCAGGGCATCGCCCTGTTCGTCAAGGCCATTCCCTACAACCTGTATTCGCTGATGACGCTGGTGTTCGTGGTCGCCATTTCCCTGATGAAGTTCGACTACGGTCCCATGAAGCGCTTTGAGACGAACGCCAAAGAGGGCGACCTGTTCACCGTGCAGCCCACGGGCAGCGCGCAGGAGGAAAGCGGCAACCCCAAGGGCCGTGTGATCGATTTGATCCTGCCCATCGTGGTCTTGATCGTGGTCTGCATCTTCGCCCTGGTCTATGTGGGCGGCATCCTGGATGGCTCCGACTTTGTGACCGCCTTCTCCGATACGGACGCCACCGTCGGCCTGCCCTGGGGCGGCCTGATCACCGTGGTGTTTGCCATCATTTACCTGGTCTGCCGCAAGGTCATCACCGTGAAGGACGCCATGGATGCCATCCCCAAGGGCTTCATCGCCATGGTTCCCGCCATTTTGATTCTGACCTTTGCCACCACCTTAAAGAACATGACCTCCCTGCTGGGCGCAAAGTACTATGTGGCGGGCCTGATGGACAATGCCGCCGCCGGGCTCACCAGCCTGCTGCCGGCCATCATCTTCCTGGTCGCCGTCGGCCTGTCGTTTGCCACCGGCACCTCCTGGGGCACCTTCGGCATCCTGATCCCGATCGTGACCAACATCTTCGAGCCCACGTCCACGCTGTACATCATCGGCATGTCGGCCTGCCTGGCCGGCGCCGTGTGCGGCGACCATTGCTCGCCCATTTCCGATACGACGATCATGTCCTCGGCGGGCGCCCAGTGCGACCATGTGAGCCACGTATCCACACAGCTGCCTTATGCCCTAACCGTGGCGGCCATCTCCTTTGTTGGCTATGTGATCGCCGGCTTTGTGCAGAACGCGGTCATCGTGCTGCTTATCTCCGTAGCGCTGACGATCGGCACCCTGCTTGTGATCAAAAAGCTGACCGCAGGCAAGGAGAGCAGCCTTTCCGCCTGAAACGTAAAAACCTGACAGACAATACAAAGCCCGCCGGCGGAGCAAACGTTGGCGGGCTTTAATATGAGAATAGACCTTATTTTGATACAGGAATTCGGTTAAAAATTCTGATTGCTTCATCTACAATAGGCTTTGCCTCTTCAAAAGTACCATTTAATACCACACCTAAATTCTTTAGAATATAGCTAAGGGGAGGGTAAAAAGATATTATTGACACTGGAAGGTAATCTTCACCAATATTGGAATACCCCATACATGTGATTTTTAACTCAATATCATGTAGTGTTTTAGGAGTTATTGAATACTTTTGAAAAAGAGAAGTATAATCATGATACGGCATTGCTAACAAACAGTTGTAAAACTCACTAAACTTATCATAAATTCTTTTTCGTTGTTCATCGGTATCCATTAAATCTACGGATTTAAAAGATACCATTTTATTAGCTTTTAGAAAATCTTTAAATCTAGCTTGCCTTTCTTTTTCGAGCAATTCTATTTCTTTCATAACCTCTGATTTTCGATATGAAGCTACAAGTATTTCTTCATTAATGGCTCTTTTATTATCTCGACCGGATTTTATGATTCTCATAATCGTTTCACCGATAAAAGAAGCAGCAAAGAGTATTCCAATTACTACAAGTATATATACCCATAGCTTTGCTATAATTAGATTGATAATAATGACAATACATAAAAGAAGATCAAAACGATAGAGCTTTGTTCCAATATATTGACTATTAGGGCCATCACCCCTAATTATAAACCCAGATACGGCACAAATAAAAGAGAATCCTATCAAAACAACATATAAAACTTGCATGTCGGAGCCCCTTTACCATTATCTTTACAACATTATATCATATATATCATTGTTGTAAATACATTCGCTACAAAAATGCGTATTATTAAAATGGTTTTGATAATAAAAAACCATACTTCCTGTGGTGGACCGCCAGGGACTCGAACCCTGGACACCCTGATTAAGAGTCAGGTGCTCTACCAACTGAGCTAGCGGTCCGTAAGTGGAAGTATGGTTTTGTGGTGGACCGCCAGGGACTCGAACCCTGGACACCCTGATTAAGAGTCAGGTGCTCTACCAACTGAGCTAGCGGTCCAAACGAGGGGATAGGATGGAGCGGGTGATGGGAATCGAACCCACACAGCCAGCTTGGAAGGCTGGAACTCTACCATTGAGCTACACCCGCATGCAGCCTTCAGCGGACGGAGGGGGGCGCGCGAAACGTTCACGCTAAAAAGGAAATGTGGAGCGGTAGACGAGATTCGGACTCGCGACATCCACCTTGGCAAGGTGGCACTCTACCACTGAGCTACTACCGCACAAAAACGAAAACAAAGGGAGGATGGTGCGGGCGAAGAGACTTGAACTCATACACCCGAAGGTACCAGATCCTAAGTCTGGCGCGTCTGCCATTCCGCCACGCCCGCATGCACTGCTTTAGAAAAAGCTTGGTGACCCATCGGAGATTCGAACTCCGGACACCTTGATTAAAAGTCAAGTGCTCTGCCAACTGAGCTAATGGGTCCTGTAAAAAAACTGGCTGGGGTGGCAGGACTCGAACCTACGAATCCGGGAGTCAAAGTCCCGTGCCTTACCACTTGGCGACACCCCAACGCTGCAAGCCCATTCGCCCTGCAAACGCTTGAAGGGGAATCAAGGGAGTCTTACCGAAACAATGGGAAAAGTGGGGTGAATAGTGGGGCTCGAACCCACGACCTCCAGGGCCACAACCTGGCACTCTAACCAACTGAGCTATATCCACCATCAACCCGTCAGCCGGGCGCGAAAAAACTGGCGCGCCTGTAGGGATTCGAACCCCAGACCCACGGCTTAGAAGGCCGTTGCTCTATCCTGCTGAGCTACAGGCGCATGTAAGACGCAGACCGGCAATCCCGCTGACAGAATCAGATTATACCCTCTCTTTACCATAGTGTCAAGACTTTTTTCCGCAAAATAACAAGGCCTCAAGGCTCCTGCAAAGTGCTGGACGCAGGCCCTGTTGAAAGGGCCGGAAACGCCTTACAGAAGGGCTGCCTGCAGCTTACCGTCCTCTATCTCCAGCACGCCGATGCACATTGCGCGCCCCATATCCCTGGCATAGCCGAGCGATCCGGGATTGAGCAGAAGGATACCGTCCTCCAGGCTCTGGTGGGGAACGTGGGTGTGGCCGAACAGCGCTGCCTCGCAGGAGAGCTCCTTTGCCCGCCGAAGCAGGCGATCCAGCCCACCCTTGACGCCCAGCGTGTGCCCATGGCACAAAAGCACGCGTCTGCCGCCAAAGTCCAGCAGCTGCTCTGCCTTGTTCATGCTGAAATCGCAGTTGCCCGGCACGGACACCGCGGGCAGGGAAAGCTTTGTGGACAGGAGCCTGGCGTCGCGCTCAAAGTCGCCCAGGTGCACAAGCAGATCGGGCTTCATGGCACGTATCATGGGCAGGGCGTCCTCGATGGCGTCCAGCCGTCCGTGCGTATCCGATACAAAGACGAGCCGGTTCATTGCTTTTCCGCCTCCAGCGCCTGGAGAAGCAGCGCCAGCGCTTTGGCCCGGTGGCTGATGCGGTTCTTGACCGCCGCGTCCAGCTCGGCAAAGCTCTGCGCATAGCCCGTCGGCACAAACAGAGGATCGTAGCCGAAGCCGTTTTCGCCCCGCGGCGCATCCAAAATCTCGCCTTCGATCGCCGCCTGCACCTGGATGGGAGCGCAGCCCGGCCGCACCAGGGCGATGGCGCACACGAAGCGGCCTGTCCAGGGATGAGGAAGGGGGCGCAGTTTTTCCAGCAGCAGGCGGTTGTTGCTTGCGTCGTCGGCGTTTTCGCCGGCAAAGCGCGCAGAATAGATGCCCGGCGCGCCGGATAGCTGGTCCACGCAAAGGCCGGAATCATCCGCAAGGGCCGCACAGCCGGTTTGCCGGCTTACCTGCTGCGCCTTCTTTAAGGCGTTTTCGGCAAAGCTTAGGCCGTCCTCCACCACATGGATGTCATAGCCCGCCTGGCGAAGGCCCTGGATCTGCGGATACCAGGGGGAAAGGATCTGCTGCATTTCGGCGATCTTATGGGCGTTGTTGCTGGCGATGATCAGCTGCATGAGGCGTTCACTCGCTTTCATATGTATAAAGATTTTTGTCAAAAGATAGGCAATTACCTTAAAAACAAGTATACTATATAGGATATGTACACAAACACAGGAGGCAATCCGATGGACTATATGCAAACGGCGCTGCTGGAATTGCTCAATACCCCAAGCCCCACGGGCTTTACGTACCTGGCGGCAGAATACTTGACGGACAAGCTCGCCGCGCTGGGCTTTGCGCCCGAACGCACGCGCAAGGGCAACGTTTTGTGCTGCCTGGGCGGGGAGGGAAGCCCGCTCGTTTTGTCCGCGCATGTGGACACGCTTGGCGCCATGGTGCGCAGCGTAAAGCCAAACGGCCGCCTGCGCCTGACCCAGATCGGCGGCTATGCCTGGAACGCGGTGGAGAACGAGAACTGCCGCGTGTTTGCCCGCGACGGCAAGGTCTACACCGGCTGCATCTATCTGACCACGCCGTCCACCCATGTGTATAAGGATATCTCTTCCATCAAACGCGACGATACCACACTGGAGCTCATCCTGGACGAAAACGTGGAAACGGCCGAGGACGTGAAAAAGCTTTTCATCGACGCGGGCTGCTTCGTCGCCCTGGACGCCCGCGCGCAGATCACGCCGTCCGGCTACATCAAGAGCCGCCATCTGGACGACAAGGCGTCCTCAGCGGTGCTGCTGGGTCTGGCAAAGGCCGTTGCGGATGGGCAGGTGCGTCCCGCGCGCAAGCTGTATGTGCTGTTCACCGTGCATGAGGAAGTGGGCCACGGCGCCAGCGCCGGCTTGCCGGAGGATGCGCAGGACATCCTTTCCGTGGATATGGGCTGCGTGGGCGACGATCTTTCCTGCACGGAAAAGATGGTCTCCATCTGCGCCAAAGATTCGCGCGGGCCCTACAATTATGAGATGACGCAAAGGCTCATCGCCCTGGCGGAAGAGTTGGGCCTGGCCTTTGCCGTGGATGTGTATCCGGCCTACGGCTCGGACGCGGATGCGGCGCTTGCCGCCGGCTATAACCTGCGCCACGCACTCATCGGCCCGGGCGTGTTCGCCTCCCACGGCTATGAGCGCGGACACGTCGAGGGGTTGGAGAATACCTATCGTCTGCTCAAGGCGTTCGTGGAGGACACAAAGACCCTGTAATGCAGACGCTTAGAAATAATCGCCGATGTACAGCGCCCGCCTTGGGAAGAGCGCGGCAATCTTTTCCGGATCACCGAGCAACTGAACATCCCGGCGGAAAACGAGCTGGTCGATGGGCAAAAAGCCCATGGCAAGCTGGGCAAGGGAAGGCTCCTCCAGACGCAGATCCGGCGTTTCGCCGCCGTGCATGCAGGAAAGCGTTCCGTCCTGCCAGCAGATGGTGTAAAGCCCCGTGTTTTCCGGCAGGAATTCGTCGCGCACGTCCAGCGTGACCCGCCCGCTGCCCGCGGGACAATCCAGCGAGGACAAAAAGGCGGGCACGTCCAGTATGCGCATCATGAAGCAGTGGTTGGGCTTGTGCTCCACCTCGTAGGGGTTTACATGCAAGGCAGGCAGATATACATCCGTGGACAGGGTCAGACGAACAGCGTTATAATGGGGATGGAAACGTGAAAGGAACCCAAGCGCAAGATAAAAGGAAGGCTTGTCGATGAAGCACAGCTCCTTGACCTCGGCCACGCGCTTGCCGTCCCTGTCCTTGGGGGTAAAGTTTACATATGCGCAGGGCGCGCCGCTGTCGTTGTAAAGGATGTAGCGATAGACGCGGTCCTTGTACGGGTCACCGGACCAGATCTGCTTCCAGTCCTGCTCGTCCTCGCGCACAAGGCAAAGGCTGCGGCTTTTGCTGAACGCCTCGTAAATGGCCTTGACCTCGTCCAGCCGCTCGCTTCCCACGGCCATATAGGCCGACTTTGGCTGCGGATAGGACAAAAGCTCAGACGCGGAAAGCTCATAGATGTCCGATGGATAGCAATATTCATAGCCGAACTTGCGGTAAAACGCATGCGAGAAGGGATACAGCCCGCTGAGCACGAAGCCGCGCGACCGAAGATCGGGCAGCATCGCTTGAAAGATGGCGCGGATAGCGCCGCTGCGGCGGTATTCGGGCAGGGTACTGACCCCGCCGATGCCTGCCATCTTATACAGATGCGAACCAACGCGGCAAATATAATGGTTTGCGATCATGCCGCCCTGCAGTGTAATGTCCTCGCCGAAGCAGCCCCAATTCTCGCGCTTTTCCGGCAGGCTTTGCGGGGGCTCCTGCTTTGTTTCGTCGAAGGAATAGGTGAAGCACACGGCTTCCATGCGGTCCAGTGCTTTCAGCTCCTGAAGCTCCATTTGCCTGACATGCATAAGACGACGGCCATCCTTTCCATTTAAAAACCTATCGAAAGTATAACAGGGGCGGGAACAGGATGCAAGGCGTGCCGCTAAGGCGGAAACCAAACGGCGTGCCGGATCGTCCAATACATGAAAAACATGAAAGATCGAAAGGTGGGCAGGAGGATGCTCGATAACAGGCTGCGCACGGGACTATACTCGCTGTGCCATTTTCTGGTGGACTTTGCCTGCGCCTATCTGCTGTTCGCCCGCGTGGCCGGAAGGTTCGGTGCAAGCGAGATGTTCCTGGTCTACAATTTCTGCGCCTTTGCCATGCAGATGCCGCTGGGTCTGCTCGCGGATAAGATTAACCGCAACGCGCCCGTGGCCGCGGCAGGGATCGTGCTGGTGGCGGCGGCTTTTTTTCTCAAGGGCTGGGCGCTTGCCATTGTCCTTGGCATTGGCAATTCCCTATTCCACCTGGGCGGCGGACTGGATACTTTAAACCTCAGCCACAAAGAAAAAAGGTGCGCGCCCCTGGGCGTGTTTGTGTCCACGGGGGCGTTTGGCATCTATCTGGGTTCGCTGCTTGGCAAGGGCCGCTCGCTGGGCTTCCTTTTCCCGCACGTTCTGCTGCTGGTGATCGCCTTTGCCGTGCTGTTTGCCTTCAAGAGCAAGACGCAGGGGTACAAAAGCGGCAACGTCCCCATGTCCATGCGGCCGACCGTGCGGTATGCCGCCTGGATCTTCGCCGGATTGTTCTTCGTGGTGGTGCTCAGGTCCCTGGTGGGACTTGGCGCATCTTATCCCTGGAAGGGGGAGGGGATCTGGGGCCTGCTTCTTGTGTGCAGCACCGTGCTAGGCAAGGCCTTGGGCGGCTTCCTGGCGGATAGGATCGGCCTTACGCCCGCCTGTCTGATATCCCTGGGGCTATCTGCCCTTCTATTCCCCTTGGCCGGGCATCCAGCCGCGGGGATACTGGCGGTGCTTTTGTTCAACATGAGCATGCCGATGACGCTGTACGCCCTTTCCCGTCTGCTGCCGGGGGCGAAGGGCTTTGGCTTTGGCGCGCTGACCTTTGCGCTGTTCCTGGGCTTTTTACCCGTCTATTTCAGAGTGCCCGCGCTGACGCCGCTTGCCTGCGCGTTCCTTGCGCTATTGTCGCTGCTGGTGTTCCTGCCGTCGCTTAAGGGGATGAAGGGCCAATGCTGACGGCGAGTATATTCAAAAGCCTCGGCATTTCGCTTGTGCTCACGCTGGCGCTGGAAAGTCTTTGGTATTTGCTCGTGGGCGTGCGCGGGTACAGTAATTTTCTGCTTTGTTTGCTGATCAACCTGCTTACCAACCCGCCGCTGGTTTTGTGTGTGCTGCTTATGCGTTTGTTCTTCCGCGGCGCGATCTGGCCGTATACCCTGTGCCTGGAATGCGCGGCGGTGCTGGTGGAGGGCCTGTGCCTGCGCGCCTTTGGCGAGAGTATCAAAAGGCCCTATCTGTTATCCCTTTCCGCCAACGCATTTTCATATCTGTCGGGACTTATTCTGTCCTTTCTGCTATAATGAAACAAATAGGAGTGATACTATATGAAAACAAAAAAGACAACGCTGCTTATGATCCTGTGCCTTGCGCTGCTGATCCCCGTGCTTTCCCTGGCGGACGCGGCCTGGGAACCGCAAAACGACTTTTTCTTCAAGCACGTGCAGGAGTGCACCTATGAATACCGCACCTACTACATCAAGGAAACGGTTGATGTGTGCGACGAGCCGGGCGGAACGCCAGTGTATCAGCTCACGCCCGACGAAAAAGAGGTGTTCGTGTATTTCAGCTATACGGATGAGGATGGCAAGCGCTGGGCCGCCACTGATAAGCGTTTTGAGGAGGAAGGCTGGCAAAGCGGCTGGGCCTCGATGGATAAGCTCGAGCTCAAATACGACAGCCGCAGCTTCCGCGAGGATCACCAGGCGGAGCTGGTGCTGCCGCCTGAGGACGAATACGTGCTGCCGGATCTCACCATGGAAGAGGCAGACAAGGTCGTTGCCTGGACATACCCCAACTCCGGCGAGTACATGGACATAATACAAAACGTTACACCGGACTATCCCCTGGAGTTTGCCGCCCTGTATACGGATACGCTGGGGCGCGATTGGGCCATGTGCGATTACTACGATGAAATGAGCGGCTTCTGGGTCTTTATGGAGGATCCGCAAAGCGAAGACGTGCCCCTGGCGCCGGCGACGCCCGCACCCACGCCGGTCACCGAGGCCACGCCGGAAGCCGTCGTTGAAACCTCTGAAGCCACTCAGGCAACGCCTGCGCCCACCGCGGTGCAGACGCAAAGCCCTACGTCCACGCCGGGCGACGTGACGGTCGTACGCAATAACGGCCTTATGCGGCGTATTTTGCTGCCGATCTTGCTGGTGGGCGGCGTGGTCATCGTGACCGCGATTGTGCTGCTGGCGGTGTTCCTGCCCAAAATGAGGAGAAGGTAACGATCCATGAACAGCAAACGCTTCTTGTTGACCGTTGTCTTGTGCGCTATCCTGCTGCTGCCGATCCTTTCTCTTGCGGACGCAGCCTGGGAACCTGACAATGACTTTTTTATGCAGCATGCCAGGGAATGCACCTATGAATACCGTACCTACATCGCCCAGAGCGCGGTCGTCGTGCGCGACGAGCCGGACGGAAAGCCGGTTTATGAGGTAAAGGACGAAGGGGAGCTGTTTGTATACTTCATTTATACGGATGCAAACGGCAAGCGCTGGGCTGCCACCGATGAGTATGTGGAAAACGAGGGCTGGCTCACCGGCTGGGTCTTGATGGATAAGCTCGAGCTCAAGTATGACAGCCAGAGCTTCTGCGAAGATCATCGTTCGGAGCTGGTACTGCCGCCTAAGGACGAATACTATCTGCCGGATGTACGCATCGAAGATGAAATCGAGGCCTATGTCTGGACCTATCCCAACTCCGGCGAAAGGTTGGGCACGGTGTACATCCAAAAGGATTACCCCATGGAATTCACCGCCCTGTACACGGACGAGCTAGGGCGCAATTGGGGCCTGTGCGATTACTACGCGGCATGGCGCGACTTCTGGGTCTTCCTGGATGATCCGGAAAAGATCAACATCCCTTCGCCGCCGACCCCGGCGCCCGCGCCCACGACGGAAACCACGTCCACGCCGGAGGCTGCGACCGAGGTCACTGAAACGCCGGAGGCGACGCTTTCGCCCTCCGCCGTGCAGACGCAGAGCCCTGCGGCTGCTCCCACCATCGTGCCGGCCGTTCGCAGCAATGGCCTGATGCGGCATCTGCTGCTGCCGCTCCTGCTGGTGGGCGGCGTGTTTATCGTGACGGTGATCGTGCTGCTGGTGGTGTTTTTGCCTAAACTAAGGAGAAAGTGACGATCCATGAGTATCAAACGCATCCTGCCGGCTGTTGTGTTGAGCCTTGCGCTGTTGATACCCGCACTGTCCCTGGCGGACGTGGCCTGGGAGCCGGAGAACGACTTCTACTGGGCGCATGCACAGCAATGCGTGTATGAGAACCGCGCATACCTTGCGCGCACGGACGTCTCCTTTTGCGACGAGCCGGACGGCAAGCCCGTCTTTGAGTTGAAAAGCGGCGAGCAGGTATTCATCTATTACACCTACACCGACAAAAACGGCAAACTGTGGGGCGTAAGCGAGCGCAATGTGGAGAACAAGGGCTGGTCCAGCGGCTGGGCGGCCTTGGATGAGCTGGAGCGCAAGTACGACAGCATCAGCTTTTATGAGGAGCACGCAAGCGAGCTGGTCTATCCCAAGGAGGGCGAATACGCGCTGTCGAGTATCTCCCTTCCGGCGGGGACGCAGTTCGTTGCCTGGACCTATCCAAACTCCGGCGAAATCATTTGCACGATGGAGTCGGAGGAGGACTACCTGCCCGAGTTTTCCGCGCTGTACACCGATGAACTGGGCCGCAGGTGGGCCGTGTGCGACTATTACTATGGCGTGAAGGGCTTCTGGGTCTTCCTGGACGATCCTAAGAGCGAAAACGTTCCTCTGTCCCAGAAAGTAACGCCCGTGCCTGCGGCTGAAACGCCGGCGCCGACCGCTGCCGCCGGCGAGTCGCCCGTGCCCACGACTGCCTCGGCGCAGCCGCGCAGCCTGATCGCGCGCCTTCTGCTGCCGATCCTGCTGGTGGGCGGCGTGTTTCTCGTGACCGTTATTGTGCTTTTGATCGTTTTTTTGCCCAGGCGTAAGGTAAAGTAGAGGAGGATGCCGCATGCTGCCCGTGTGGAGCGTTGATTTCCCCCTGGATGCGGTCGTGCCGCCGCCGGGCTACGGTGTCGGCGGCGCCCTGCTTTCGGTTGCTGTCTACCTGGTGATTGGTGTGCTCGCCCTCACAGCGGTTGCCGTCTTTTTGCTGCTGTGGTTCCGAAAACAGAAGAACAAGCGCTGAGGAGGCCCCAATAAAGCCGATTTATGCCCACAGCAAGTTAAGTTTTGAAGGAAAACGGGAATTTTGCTTGCAATTGAGCAAAAGTCGTGCTATGATATTGAAGGTTATGAATGCTACCAACCACAGATGGTACTGTGGTTTGAAAGAGGTGAGGTAACATGAAGGAAAAGATCCATCCCAAGTATGGCAAGTCCATCGTT
>JBNRMU010000017.1:0-2835 GCA_050309765.1 Christensenellales bacterium | reverse complement strand
GAGCGCGGCCAGCTCTTCCTCGCGCTGCGCCTGCAGCTGCAGGTTGGCCGCGTTGATGATCTCGAATGCGGATTCCCTGTCCACGGTGTCGCGATACTTGATTTCAAACTCGCTGGAAAGGATGCAGCTTTGCACAAGGCTCTCGTCGGCGGCGCCCATCAGGCTCTGCGGCGGCAGGACGCGCGCCTTTTCAACGATGGCGGGGATGCCCCTTTCGTCCAGGAAACTGATCAGCGCTTCGCCAGTTCCCAAGGCCATCAGCGCTTCTTCGGTATCAAAGTCCGGATTGGCGCGGAAGGACCTCGCCGCCGCGCGCACCGCCTTTTGCTCGGCGGGCGTATAGGCGCGCAGGCCGTGCTGCACGCGGTTGGAGAGCTGGGCAAGCACCTCGCCCGGCACATCGGACGGGGACTGGGTCACAAAGTAGACGCCGACCGCCTTGGAGCGGATGAGCTTGACCACCTGCACGATCTTCTGCACCAGGGCACGGGGCGCGCCGTCGAACAGGAGATGCGCCTCATCGAAGAAGAAGACCATGCGCGGCTTGTCCAGATCGCCCACCTCGGGCAGCTTTTCAAACAGCTCGGACAGCATCCAAAGAAGGAAGGTGGCATAAACGTTGGGGCTGCCGATCAGCCGCTTGCTGGAGAGGATGTTGATATAGCCCCTGCCCTGCGCGTCGGTGCGCATCCAGTCGCGGATATCGAGCATGGGCTCGCCAAAGATGTTCTCGCCGCCCTCGTCTTCAAAGGCGAGCAGCGCCCTTTGGATGGCGCCGATGCTGGCGGCAGACACGTTGCCGTACATGGTGGTGAATTCCGCACGGTTGTCGCCAACGAACTGCAGCATGGCCCGAAGGTCCTTAAGATCAAGCAGCAGCAGGCCGTGGTCGTCCGCAACCTTGAAGACGATGCTGAGCACACCGGTCTGGATGTTGGTCAGGTTGAGGAGCCTTGCCAGCAGCTGCGGCCCCATGTCGGAAACCGTCACGCGCAAAGGATGGCCGGCCTCGCCGAAGATGTCCCAAAGATGCGTCGGATAGGATTTATAGCTGAAATCCTCGATCCCAAAGCGCTCGATGCGCCTTTGCATATCCTCCGTGTTGTTGCCCGGGCAGAGCATGCCTGTCAGATCGCCCTTGACATCGCTGAAGAACACGGGCACGCCCATATCCGAAAAGGACTCCGCTATTACCTTCATGGTGATGGTCTTGCCTGTTCCGGTCGCGCCGGCGATCAGGCCGTGGCGGTTGGCCATCTGCGGCAGCAGATACAGATTTCTCGTGTCGCTTTGCGCGATCCAAATCTTACCATTGGTATACACGCTGTCATCTCTCCTCACGCTTTTGTTTTTTCGCAGCTGGGTTTGTCGGCGCGGCCGCCTGACGGCCGATCCCGGTCCGCATCGGGCGGTCGATAGTTAAAATAAGTATACCATCCGGCAGCGCAAAAATCTATCTTTTTGCACTATATATGGGTTTTTGTTTGCTTTTTTGTATGCACATCCGTCAAACGGCAAAGGGCTGCGAACCATCGCAGCACATACCTCTGTTTGCCTGCGCAGGCAGGACGACGAAAGAGCATCGTGTTCCGATTCTTGTGCCGGATATACCCTTGTGGGATCTGATCATCCATTCAGTCTGCAATAAAAAAAGGAAAGCGCGATTTGCTCGCCCTCCCCTTTTGCATCTATTCCTTTCTGCACAGGCAGAACGGATGCCCGGCGGGGTCCAGCAGGGTGACGAAATCCTCGCCGCCAAACTGCTCTGCGGCAAAGCGTGCGCCGAGACGCTGCGCCCTTTCTACCGCTTCCGGCACGTTTTCCACCTGAAAGTCGAAATGCATCTGCTTTTGCTGCGCGCCAGGCTTTTCCGGCCAAACGGGCGGTACATAGTCCTCTTCCTGGATGAACAGGAAGGCGACGCCCGTTTTGCTGAGCACGGCGGGGAGATCGAACAGCTCGCAGGCCTGCCAGCCCAGCATCTCGCTGTAAAAGCGCCGCAGCTTTTGATTGTCGTCGCAGTCCACCATGACGTTGCCAAGCACGACCTCGTTTCTCATTTTTCGTACCTCTCTAAGATTTCTGCGGTTCTTCCGCATTTGCGCCCTGATGGATGCTTTGGCCTGCAGCTTTTTTCATGGCTTCGCGTTCTGCGGAAAGCTCTTTATGCAGCTGTGCCGCCGTCCAGCCGAGGTTGTGCTCCGTAACCACGGCCTTGAGCGAGACTGCCGCGCGTTCGCGCCGCAGGCCTTCCAACAGGCCCTGGAACTGGGCGGGATTTAGGCCATCCATCACCAGCATTTCCGATGAGAACGGTTCGTAGGCCTCGCTCTCATTCTCCTGTGCATAACCGTCGTAACCGGCCAGCGCGCCCAAAGGCTTGCCAAAGTCCTGCGCGGGGATTTCCCGGCAGGCGATGCCAAGCTTCATCAGAAGAAAACGGATCTTTCTGCGCTTGTCTGAAGCGATGTTGAACAGCAGGACCTGCGGCATGTTTTTCTCCCCCTTAAGATGCATTTTTCGAACAAATAATGCTGGAGTCGACCTGCGCCTCGGCGCAGGCCCCGGTCGCGGCTCTGGCCTGCCGCTGGCACGCCATTCACTCCCGCTCCCGTTCGACTCTTCCATCACATGAAAGCCCCGGGCTCAGCTTTGCAGACCTTTTCTTCTGTTTGGGGAGTCGACCTGCGCCTCGACGCAGGCCCCGGTCGCGGCTCTGGCGTGCCACCGGCACGCCATTCACTCCCGCTCCCGTTCGACTCCTCCATCACATGAAAGCCCCGGGCTCAGCTTTGCTGACCTTTTCTTCTGTTTGGGGAGTCGACCTGCGCCTCG
>JBNRMU010000016.1:0-2648 GCA_050309765.1 Christensenellales bacterium | reverse complement strand
TCACCAGGGAGGTCACGCGGCCGGAGTTGTGCGTCAGATCCTCCATCCACACGGTGGAGTATTCAAAAAAGCGCTCGTGTCCCAGCACCTTCTGCGACAGCACGGCCACGTCGCGGGCGGTGGTGTGCTGGCCCTCGGCGGGCAGGCCGGTGGCGTTTTTGTACACGGTATGCGCAAGGCCCAGCTCCTGCGCGCGGCGGTTCATGGCTTCCACAAAGCTGTCCTGGGAGCCTAAGGTATACTCGGCCAGGGCTACGGCCGAATCGTTGGCGGAGGCGATGATTAGCGAGCGCAGCAGCGTCTCCGCGGAATAGACGCCGCCGGCATCCAGCAGCGCCTGCGAGCCGCCCATGCCGGCCGCTTCCCTGGAAACGGTGACCTGCTCGTCCAGGGCGAGTTTCCCCTCATCCAGCATCTCCAGCAGGAGCAATATGGTCATGAGCTTGGTGACCGAGGCCACGGGCCGCTCCAGGTCCGCGTCCCGCTCGAAGATGACCTGGCCGCTTTCCGCCTCCATCAGCAAAAGCGAGGCCGCCTCCGCCTCGAAGGGAACGCCCTCCTCCAGCGGCGCGGCAAAGACCGCCTGCGGCAAAAACAGGCACAGGCAAAGAAGAAAGGACAAAACGCGCTTCATGCGAAAACCCCCTTTTTACTTAATCGTATGCACAGGGGTTTGCGCCATAGAAGAAAAAGGAAAAACAAAAAGCTCCCCCAACGAAAAGGGAGCTTTTGTGTCTAAAGCTGGATCCAAGCGGCTATTTTTTTTCAAACAGGTTCACGCGGTTGTTCTTCTCGGTACCGTTTAAGATGCGCACGATGTTGCTGCGGTGGCCAAAGTAGATCAGCGCCGCGATCAATACCGCATACACGCACAGCGGCCACTGTCCCCAGTGAAAGATCACATAATACAGCGCGTACAGCAAAATGGAGAGCAGGGAGGCGATGGAGACGATCTGGGTGAAGTAGACGATCAAAAACCACAGGGCGAACAGGATCAACCCCACCGCGGGCCCTATTACCAGGGCCGCGCCCAGGCAGGTGGATACGCCCTTGCCGCCGTGGAACTTGTACACCACGGGCCACATATGGCCGATCACGGCGCAGAGGCCGCCCACATAGGCGCCGATGGGCCCTTCCAGATACACACCAAAGAGGGTGAGACCGTCCCTGCCCAGGAGCAGCAGGCCGATCAGCGCCGCCAGCGTGCCCTTGAGCGCGTCGCCGATCAGGGTGAGCGCGCTGGCCTTGGCCCCCAGCACGCGGAACATGTTGGTCGCGCCCGAGGACTTGGAGCCACGCTCGCGGATATCGATCTTGGCCAGCCTATCCGCAAGGATGATGCCCGTGGAGATATTGCCGAGCATGTAGCCGCACACGGCGGTGATCAAAAGCTTTATCCAGACCATGGTTCATTCCTCCTTCTCGCCGCGCTCGCGGGCAAGGATGCGGATGGGCGTTCCGTCCAGCACGAAGCTTTTGCGGAAGCAGTTTTCCAGATACCGCTCGTACGAATAGTGGAAAAGGGTCTTGTCGTTGACGAACAGGACGTAGGTGGGCGGCGCAGAGGAGGCCTGCGTGGCGTAATAGATGCGCAGGCGTCTGCCGTTGTTGGTGGGCGGCGGGGTGGTGGAGATGGCGTCGTGCAGGGCGTCGTTCAAAACGCCGGTGGTCACGCGGCGGCGCGCGTTTTCGCACACCTGGTCCACGG
This sequence comes from Christensenellales bacterium, assembly GCA_050309765.1. GTDB lineage: Bacteria > Bacillota > Clostridia > Christensenellales > UBA1750 > CALWRM01. The sequence goes on along the minus strand of JBNRMU010000016.1, from coordinate 940 downwards.
CCGGAAGCAAGCGCTGCAGGCGCTGGCCCGTCTTGGCGGAGATGAACATCAGGGGCGCGTAATCCAGGAACTGCAGGTCGGCGCGCACCTTCCTGGTGAACTTTTCCAGGGTGCCGGTCTCTTTTTCCAGGGCGTCCCACTTGTTGACCAGCAGGATGCAGGCACGGCCCTCGTCGGCGATGTAGCCGGCCACCTTCTGGTCCTGCTCGGTCACGCCGTCCTGGGCGTCGATGAGCATCAGGGCGCAGTCGCAGCGGCGGATGGCGGCCAGGGAGCGGATGACGGAGTAGCGCTCCAGGGAGGCCTCCTTTACCTTGGCCTTGCGGCGGATGCCGGCGGTATCTATGATGATATAATCCCTGCCGTTTTGCGTAAAGGGCGTGTCGATGGCGTCGCGCGTGGTGCCGGCGATGGAGGAGACCATCACGCGCTCCTGGCCAAGGATGGCGTTGACGAGGGAGCTTTTGCCCACGTTCGGCCGACCGACGACGGCGATCTTGAGCGGACCGTTTTGTTCGGCCTCAAAGTCGCGCTCGCCGGGGTCGGGCAAAAGCTTGCACAGCGCCTCCAGCAGATCGCCGATGCCCAGCAGGTTTACCGAGGAAATGGGCATGGGTTCGCCGATGCCCAGGGCGTAAAAATCCATGCGCTCCGCGTCCTTGATGGGGGTATCGAGCTTGTTGACCACCAGCAGCAAGGGCTTGCGCGTGCGGCGCAGCATATCGGCCACCTCGTAATCGGCGCCGGTGAGCCCCTCGCGTCCGTCGACGAAAAAGAGGATCACGTCCGCCGTTTCGATGGCGATGTTGGCCTGGGAGCGCATCTGTACCAGCAGCGGGTCCTCCGAATAGGGATCGATACCGCCGGTATCCACCAGGGTAAAGTCGTAGTTTTGCCAGCTCACGTCCGCATACACCCTGTCGCGGGTAACGCCGGGGGT
>JBNRMU010000015.1:0-24921 GCA_050309765.1 Christensenellales bacterium | reverse complement strand
GCATCGTGCAGGCGCAGGGCCTGGCGCTCGGCTACGGCGAAAAGCGCCTCACGCTGCCCAGCGACTTTTCCCTGCTGCGGGGCGAGCACATGGCGGTGTTCGGCCGCAACGGCTGCGGCAAATCCACGCTGCTTAAAACCCTGCTTGGGCAGATCGAGCCGCTGGAAGGGGACGTCTGGCGCTCGCCGGGATTGAGCGTGGGCGTTTTGCGCCAGGGCGTGCAGGACCTGCCCAGGGAAAAGACCGCCCTCCAGGCCCTGCAGGACGCCCTGGGCGCGGTGGATGGGCAGATGCGCTCGCTCCTGTACCAGATGGGCCTGGAGCGCAGGCATCTGGAGCAGCGCATTTCGTCGTTGAGCCTGGGCGAGCAGATGAAGGTAAAGCTTGCCATGTTGATCCTTTCCCAAAGCGACCTTTTGCTGCTGGACGAGCCCACGGCCTGCCTGGACCTGTATTCGCGCGACGCGCTGCAGGAGGCGCTTGGGCAATACCCGGGCACGCTTTTGATCGTTTCGCACGATGTGTACTTTCTGCAGGATTTGTGCGACAAGTGCCTGCTGTTTGAAAACGGAAGGGTACTGCGCGAGGAATACAGTTTCCGCGAGTACCTGATGCGGCAGGGCTATGCGGGCGAAGAATGACGAATTTACAGCTTTTTTGCAAGTCAGGTTGTGCTTTTGCTTGTAAACGGTCAGGCTTTGCACTATGATGGAAAAGGACGCGCAGCCAAAGCAGGAGCGAAAAACTTTTGTAAGAAAGCTGCAACAAATGCGCTGCCTGTCTCGTCTAAATAGCACATATGCTGTACATAGACGCTGTATATTCAATATGGGAGATGACGGCTTGGAACCGATTATTAAGATACGCAATCTGGTGAAGGTGTATCGCCTGGGCGACGAAAAGCTCCGCGCACTGGACAATGTGGACTTGGACGTGTACCCGGGCGAGTTTTTGTGCATCGTCGGCCGCTCGGGCAGCGGCAAATCCACGCTGCTGAACATGCTGGCCGGCCTGGAAAAGCCCACCCGCGGCGCCATCCAGATCACCGGGCAGCGCCTGGACAGGATGAACGAAAGCCAGTTGGTCAAATTCCGCCTGCAGCACGTGGGCTTTATCTTCCAGCAGTTCAACCTGTTCCCCGCCATGACGGCCCTGGAAAACGTGACCATGCCCCTTGTGTACAGGGGCGTGCCCGCAAGCGCGCGCGCCAAGCGCGCCGCCGCCATGCTCAAGCAATTGGGCCTTGCCAGCCACATGCGGCACAAGCCCAGCCAGCTGTCCGGCGGCCAGCAGCAGAGGGTGGGCATCGCCAGGGCGCTGGTTGCATCCCCTGAGATCGTCTTTGCGGACGAGCCCACCGGCAACCTGGATTCCCGCACCAGCGACGAGATATTGACCCTCATCAAGGAGATCGCCCACAGGAACAACGCCACCCTCATCATGGTGACGCACGATAATTCCATCGCCGACCGCGCGGATCGCGTGGTGCGCCTGCTGGATGGGCGCATCATCGAGATCATCGATAACCGCGCAAACGCCGACGCGCAATCCAACGAAAGCCCGAAGGAGGAACTTCCCGCATGAATGCCCTGAAAAAGATACTGCCGCTGCTGCTTGTGCTTTGCCTGCTGCTGGCCATGCCCATGGCCGCGCTAGCGCTGGAAGGCGAAGAGGACTTATGGGAGCAGAACCATGACAATATGTCCGGCATCCAAGACCTGCCGGATCAGATTACGCCGGTCAACCGCCCCATTGCGGTGGACGACGAGAGCGGTTATATCGATATCCAGATCGGGCTCAGGTATAAGATCAACGAGCCCTTGAACCGCAATCCCTTCCGCTATTTCACCATCGCGCCCGTGTTTGACGAGCAGACGAAAGACCTGTTCAACTTCGACAGATCCAACTATACGCAGTATATTTCCGACCTTAAGGTCGTGGTGGACGATGCGGGCACCGTCGTGGACGACTATTTCTCCTTCCCCTTCTGGGTCAAGGACGACGCAGTCAACGGCAACTATACCTTGAATTTCGAGGTCAAGTTTCTGAACTTTTACGCCAATATCGACAGCGAGCAGCCGGAAACGGCCACGATCCCCGTGTTCTTCCGCATCGAGCACGGCAAAAAGGCCCCTTCCACCACGCCGGACGGCGGCGGTAACGGCGGCAGCAGCGTGCCGGAACCCAACCCCTCCAAGGCCATGCTGCTGCTGGACAGCTATGTCATGGAGCCCGACCGCGTGGTGGCGGGCGAGGAATTCGACCTGACCTTGAAGTTCCGCAACACCACCTCCAAGTCCATCACGGACATCAAGGCGGTGCTCTCCGACGAGCTGAGCACGCTGCTGCCGGCCAACGGCTCCAACACCATCTACATCGACAAGATCGCCTCCGGCGAAACGGCCGAGGCCACGGTGCGCATGCGCTCCACGCCCGAGTGCGGCATCAGCCCCGCGGTGCTTAAGATCGCCTATAACTATGTGCAGTCCAAGATAGCTTACGAGGGCGCCGACTCCATCACCCTGGCCGTGAGCCAGCTGCCCAACCTTTCGCTGGATACCCCCTATTATCCCAGCGAGGTTTACCAGGGCGACGCCATCAATCTGATGATGAACCTGTTCAACAAGGGCAAATCCACCATTTACAACGTTACCGTGTCCCTGGAGTGCGAAGGCCTGCGCGCGGAGGAGACCTACTTTGCCGGCAATATGGATTCCGGCGTGACCAAGAGCTACGACGTGATGGCCTACACCGTGGAAGACGTGTCCGGCCCCGTGTCCGGCAACATCGTGGTCACCTATGAGGACAACTACGGCGTGGAGACCCGCCGCGAGGTGCCCATCGCCCTGAACGTCGTGGCCATGGACTACGGCATGGAGGAGATGGGCTACGAGGACGAGGGCATGGATGTGGACGTTGTGCCTGTCAGGAGCGGCCCGCCCACCTGGGTTTGGTACGCGGGCGGCGGCGCCGTTGGCGTTGCCCTGCTTGGCACCATCCTCGGCATTGTAAAGCACAGGCGCAGGAAGGCCAGGGAAGCGGACGATGAGATGGATTGATCTTCTGCGCCTGAGCGCGCAGAACCTGTGGCGGCGCAAGCTGCGCACGATCCTTACCATGGTGGGCGTGATGATCGGCACGGCCTCTATCGTCGTGATGGTTTCCATGGGTATCGGCATCAACCAGGGCTATATCGATTCCCTGTCAGAGACCGGCGAGCTGACCCGCATAGAGCTGTATTCACAGCTCTATTACGGTGAAAACCGCAATGCCCAGGTGTATCTGGACGACGATACCACCGTTAAGGCCGAAAAGCTGGATGACGTCATGATCCGCAAGATCAAGGCCATCGACCATGTGGAGGCTGTGACGCCAATCATGAATGTGTACAACTTCAGGGTACGCGTCGGCAAATACGAAAGCTATTACGGGCTGATGGCGGTGGCGCCGGACGCCATCCAGGCTATGGACTATAAGCTTTCCGAGGGCGACGGCTTTTCTTCCACCCCAGGGGAAACGATCGAGCTTTTGCTGGGCGAGCACTCCCTGAGTTCCTTCCGCAAGGCCAAGTCCAATGTGTGGAACGACGAGACGCCGGACCTGGATTGGCTCAACGAAAAGTACACCGTTGTTCTGCAGGATTACAACAGCATGGACGACAATGGAAACCCCAAGGAGTATGAGTTCAAGGGCCGTGTGGTGGGCATCGTCGCCGACAACGGCAGCGACGCGGCCCATAACATCTATGCCAACATCGAGTCTATCCGAAATATCGTGCAGAAGCACAAGTCGGCTTTCAAAAATTCGGACATCAAGACCGACCAGTACGAGCGCGGCTATGTGCGGGTGGACGATTTCAACAACGCCCTTGCGGTGCAAAAGCAGATCAAATCCATGGGCATCGACGCCTGGTCCTACGCCCAGATGATCGAAAACATGCAGCAGCAGTCCAGATCCCTGCAGCTGATGCTGGGCGGCATCGGCGCGGTGGCTATGCTGGTGGCGGCCATCTCCATCGCCAATACCATGCTGATGTCCATCTACGAGCGCACGCGCGAGATCGGCGTCATGAAGGTGCTGGGCTGCAAGATGTCCTCCATCGGCGCCATGTTCCTCTGCGAGGCGGCCATCATCGGCCTGGGCGGCGGACTGATCGGCCTGGGGCTGAGCTACGCCATCGGTGCCGTGATCAACCTGGTGATGGGTGCCAGCGGCGCCTACGGCTCCTTCCGCTCGGTCATCCCCATTTGGCTGGCCGGCGGCGGCGTGGCCTTTGCCACGCTGATCGGGCTGTTGTCCGGCCTGTATCCGTCGCAGCGGGCCATGCATCTGTCTGCCCTGGCTGCGATCCGCAACGAATAAGCTTTGGGCATTTGCAAAGGCCTGCCCGCGGCAGGGCGGGCTGTGTGGGTAAAAAAACAAGCGCTTCCGACAAATGCGTTGGAAGCGCTTTTGCATGCCCTGCGGACATGTTTTTTGTTTTCCGGCCATAGGCATAGGCAGGGGGAGGTGGATGCTTTATGCGCAAATGGCCGATCCGCGCCCTGGCGTTTTGCCTGGCGCTTTTGTGTATTGCTGCCGTGCCCTATGCCCTGCGGGGACTGCCCGTGCGGCAGAAGGATTTTTTGACGCGCGGCAGGCCGCAATGGGAGGGCATCGTGACCCTGGGCGTGGTGGAAAGCTTCGACCAGGGCGGCTTTTACGCCTGGCTGAGCGCAAGGGCGCGCGAATTCGAAAAGGCGCACAGGGGCGTTTTGCTCTCTGTCCGGCGGATGGGCGTGCGTGGCTATCAGACGCTGAAGGAGGAAGGGGCCCTGCCGGACGCGGTGGTCCTCAGCCCCTTTGTGGAAACGGAGCCGTCCTCGGCATTTTTGCCCATTTCAGGCGGAAGCGAGGGCTTGCGGCAGGCGTCCTTGCAGGCGTGTCAAAGCGGCGGCGCGCAGTACGGCCTGCCGCTGGCCCTGGGCGCGTACGGCCTGCTCTGCAACCAGGCCCTGCTGGACGGGATGCAGATCGGCCCGCAGACGAAGATGGAGCGCGTTGCGGCCATTTTTCAGGAGCAGGGGCGGGAGCTTGGCTGCCCCGCGCCGGGTTTTCTGCGCAGCGACCTGGCCTTGAACAGCCTCGCGCCGGAGCTTGCACCCTTTGCCCGCGTGGGCGTACGCGCCAAAGCCTGGCCGGAATTTGCGCTGGACAAACGCACGCCCATATACATAGGCACCCAGCGGGAGGTTTTGCGCATGCGCGAACTGCAAAGCGCGGGAAAGGGCTTTACACTTTCTGTGCTGCTGTCGCAGGACAGCGCCTATACCGATCAGCTATTGTGCCTGTGCGCCGTGCAGCCGTCCCTGAGCGGTCACGGCGGGGACGTACGGCAGCGGCTGCAGGTGTTGGGGGAGTTCACGGCCTATCTGTTGGACGAGGAGGCACAGGCAAAGCTTGCGGGCGCAGGGCTGTTCTCCAGCCGCGCGGGTCTGCATCTGTACGGAGCGGACGAGAACATGGCGGCGCTGGAAGGGAGCCTGGAGTTGCCGCTGGAAATGCCGAATCTGTTCGCATCGGGTGCGTAGGCTGTGCGCTTTGCCGTTTGTTCTTGATTGTTTTGCGCGTTTGGAGTACACTAAATACTGAATAAGACTATGGAGGCGGCTGCATGTCCCAAGCGCTGGAAGCCATCCACTTTGCCGGAACGCTGACAAAAAACGAGCCCATGTGCCTGCACACCACCATGCGCGTGGGCGGGCTGGCGGACTATTTCTTAAGTCCCAAGGGCGAGGGGGATGTGCTGAAAGCGCTGCGCGTCTGCCAAGAGGAGGGTCTGCCGCTGACGATCCTCGGCCGGGGCAGCAACCTGCTGGTGCGCGACGGCGGCCTTTCCGGCCTGGTGCTTTTCATGGGCGAGGATATCGCCGAGGTACAGATCGAAGGCCTGCGCATTTTTGCCCAGGCCGGCGCCGCGCTGGTGGCGCTTTCCCGCCGGGCGCAGCAGGCGGGCCTTTCCGGTCTGGAGTTTGCCGAGGGCATCCCCGGGTCCCTGGGCGGGGCCGTGCTCATGAATGCGGGCGCGTACGGCGGCGAGATGCGCCAGGTGGTGGAAAGCGTGCGCGTGATGGATAAAGATGGCCGCATCCTTACGCTCAGCGGTCAGGAATGCGAGTTTGCCTACCGCCATTCCCGCATGATGGAAGAAGGGCTCGTCGTGCTTTCGGCTACCCTTTTGCTGAAAGAGGACGACAAGGCCGCAATCGCCGCGCGCATGGCCGATTATTCCGCCCGGCGCAGGGAGAAGCAGCCCCTGCAGTATCCCTCCTGCGGCAGCTTTTTCAAGCGGCCGGAGGGCTATTTTGCCGGCAAGCTGATCGAGGAGGCGGGCCTTAAGGGCATTCGTGTGAATGATGCGCAAATCTCCTGCCTGCACGCGGGCTTTTTGATCAACCGCGGCAATGCCAGCGCCGGGGATATTTTGGAACTGATGCGCTTGGTGCAGGACAGGGTTTTTGAAGAATTCGGCGTGCGTCTGGAACCGGAGGTACGCATCGTCGGCCGCGAATAAACCGGCCAGAATATAAGGAGAAACTACATGCAGCTTTTGATCGTGACCGGCCTTTCCGGTGCGGGCAAATCCACCGCGCTCAAGGCGCTGGAGGATATGGGCTTTTATTGCGTGGACAACCTGCCGCCCGCCCTCATCCCCGAGATGGCGCAGCTTTGCGACCAGACGCAGGAGGTGGAGCGCGTGGCCCTTGGCGTGGACACGCGCGGCGGCGTATTCTTCCAGGGCGCGGATCTGGCCCTGTCCGAGCTTAAAAAGCGCGGGATCCCTTACGAGATCCTTTTTTACGACGCCTCCAACAAGGAGCTGGTCCGCCGCTACAAGGAAACCAGGCGCGCCCATCCGCTGGGCGGCGACGACAGCATGCTGGAAGAAAGCATCGAAAAGGAGCGAACGATACTCTCCAGCCTGCGCGACGAGGCCGACCGCGTGATCGATACCACCAATATGCTTTCGCGCCAGGCGCGCGAGATGCTCCTGCGCCTGTACGGCCAGGAGAGCTTCGATAAGTCCATCCGCATCTCCGTGGTGTCCTTCGGCTTCAAGCATGGCCTGCCGCAGGAGGCCGATCTCATCTTCGACGTGCGCTTTATCCCCAATCCCTATTACGACCAGGCTCTGCGGCCCCTGAACGGATTGGACAAGCCCGTCTGCGACTTCGTGTTTTCCTACGACGAGAGCCACGTGTTCTTGCAAAAGACGCAGGATATGCTGCGCTACCTTTTACCCAGATATGTCACCGAGGGCAAGACGCGCCTGGTGGTGGGCATCGGCTGTACCGGCGGCCAGCACCGCAGCGTGGCCTTGGCCCAGGCCCTGGCCGACGGCCTTGTGCGCGATGGCTACAAGGTCAAGGTCGCCCATCGGGACCTGCCGGCAAACAAACAGGCCTAACGAACAGGGGTGTAGGCGATGTCTTTTTCATCCACGGTCAAGCAGGAGCTGTGTGCCCTGGAGGACCGGCGCGACGGCTGCGCCCTGGCGGAGCTGGCGGCCCTGATCCATGGCTGCGCCACCCTGCATTTGAGCCGCGAAGGCTGGCGGCTGGACCTGTCCACAGAGGTGCCCGCGGTGCTGCGGCGCACGGCGACGCTGTTTAAACAGGTGTTTTGTGTCTCGCCCCAGCTATCCACCCTGCAAAGGCGCCGGCTGGGCAGAAGTAAAGTCTATCACCTGTCCCTTGGTCCGGGCGAAGAGGTTTTGCAGATCCTTCTGCGCACGGGCCTTATGCGCGAGGATGCGGACGGACTGCAGTTTGTGCACGCGGTGCCGACGCAGCTATTGCGCAGGATCCACTGCAAGTATGCCTATCTGCGCGGCGCGTTTCTGGCCGCGGGCTATTTGAACGACCCCGGCAGGGGCTACCATCTGGAGATCTGCAGCCAGGACAGCGCCTATGCCGCCGCCCTGTGCCGCTGGATGAACCGCCAGGGCCTGGGCTTTCGCCAGGTGAAGCGCAAAGAGGTGGAGGTCGTCTACCTGAAGGACAGCGAGATGATCGTCACCTTCCTTTCCATGGTGGGCGCGCACCGGGCGCTTTTGCAGATGGAAAACGTGCGCGTGGAAAAGGACGTGCGCAACCGCGTCAACCGCATCGTCAACTGCGAGCAGGCCAACATCGAAAAAACCCTGTCCGCCTCGCAGCGGCAGATCGAATCCATCCAGACGCTGGAGCGCCTGGGCGGCATGCGCAGGCTTAGCCCCGCGCTGCTCAAAACCGCGGAGCTGCGCCTGGAATATCCGGATGCGACCCTGCAGGAGTTGGGAGAGTATTTCTCTCCGCCCGTGGGCAAGTCGGCCGTCAATCACAGGCTGCGCAAGCTGGAAACGCTTGCTTTGGAATACCGGGAAAAACAGGGGGAGGAATGAATATGGCACGCAAACTCATCACCATATCCAGCCCGAAAAAACTGGATGCGCAGGGTGCGGTTGCCCTTGTGCGCAAAGCTTCCGCCTTCAAGGCACAAATCACCCTGGAAATGGGCGGGCGGCAGGTCAACGCCAAGTCTTTGATGGGCGTGATGACGCTGGGCGCGGAAAAGAGCCGCCAGGTGCTGGTATTTGCCATCGGCGATGACGACGACGAGGCCGTCCGCGCCGTGGCTGCCCATCTGGAAGGCTGAGGGAGAGCGGTTTTGCCATGCATACCTTTACGTTTACAACCGCGGACGGCCTTTCGCTTTGGGCCTGCGCCTGGGAGGCGGAGCAGCCCAAGGCCGCCCTTTGCCTTATACACGGCCTGGGCGAGCATGCCGGCCGCTATGAACAAATGGCCCTTGCCCTGAACAGGCAGGGCATATCCGTGTATGCCTACGACCAAAGGGGCCACGGCCATTCGCCGGGCAAGCGGGGCGTGGCAAGGCTGGAACAGTTAAGCCGGGACGCGCACGACTTCACCGACCGAATCTGCGAGCAAACCGGCTTGCCCACGCTGCTTTACGGCCATTCCCTGGGCGGGGGCGTGGGGCTGTACACGCTTTTATACCACACGCCGAAGGTCGTTGGCGGCATCATCTCAAGCCCCTGGCTGCGGCTTGTGAACGCGCCGCCTGCGGCGCTGCTCTCCGTGATACGCGCCCTGCCCGGGCTGTTTGGCAACATGAGCGCACAAAACGGCCTTTCTGCCGAGCTTCTCTGTCACAGCGACGGCGTGGGCCAGACCTATGTAAAGGACCCGCTCAACCACGAAAAGGCCGGCCTTTCCCTGGTGGCGGATATGTCCAAGGCCGGGGAGAGGATCATCGGCGAGGCGGCGTTGCTGCCCGTGCCGCTTTTGCTTCTGCACGGAAGCGGCGACGGTATCTGCGATGTATCCGGCAGCCGCGCCTTTGCCGCGGCGGCGGGGGATAAATGCCGTTTTGTGGAGTTCAGGGACATGTTCCACGAGCTGCACAACGAGCCCGCCGTGCGAGAGCAGATCTTTTCGATGGAAGCGGAATTCATATCAAATTTGGTATAAGCGCGATAGCGGGGTCTGCCGTGCGGGCGGCAGGCCCCCTCGCGTTGTATATGGGTAGTTTAGGAGGACGTATATGCTGCTTCAAACGCCGCACGGGGCATTGCGCCTGCCCGCCTTTTTTCCGGACGGCACGCAGGGCGTGGTGCGCTGCGTGGATGCCGGCGACCTTAAGGACAGCCATGTGCCGGGGCTGGTGATGAACACCTATCACCTTTTGTCCAAGCCCGGGCCCGCTACCCTCAAGGCCATGGGCGGTCTGCACCGCTTCATCGGCTGGGACCGGCCCATCCTGACCGATTCGGGCGGCTTCCAGGTGTTTTCCATGATCCGCGAAAACCCGAAATACGGCGAGATCCGGCAAAATGAGATCGTCTTTCGCCCCGATGGCGGCAGGGAAAAGCTGCTGCTCTCGCCGGAAAAGTGCATCCAGGCCCAGATGGCCTACGGGTCGGACATCCTCATGTGCCTGGATTACTGCACGCATCCGGACGACCCCTATGAGGAAAACCTGCGCTCCGTGGAGACCACCGTGCGCTGGGCCAAACGCTGCAAGGAGGAATATCTGCGCGCCCTGGCTTCTCGCAAGGGCGATGCGCGGCCGCTGCTGTTTGCCATCATCCAGGGCGGCGGGGACGAGACCCTGCGCCATGAGTGCGCATCCGCCCTGCGCGAGATCGGCTTTGACGGCTACGGTTTCGGCGGCTGGCCGCTGGATGAAAACGGCAAGCTGGTGCACGGCATCCTGCGCCTGACGGCCGAGCTCATGCCGGACCAAACGCCCAAGTACGCCATGGGTCTTGGCATGCCGGAGGACGTCGTCGCCTGCTACGAGATGGGGTACAACCTATTCGACTGCGTGGTGCCCACCCGCGAGGCGCGCCATAACCGCCTGTATGTGTTCAACTCCCCCGTCTGGCGGCAGGATGACTGGAAGCAGGGGGCGTTCTTTAAGCGCTACTACATCCTGGACGACGGCCACCGCCGCGAGGACGGCCCCGTGTCCGAGGACTGCGACTGCTACCTGTGCCGCAACTACTCCCGCGCCTACCTGCGTCATCTGTACAACGTGGGCGACTCCCTGGCCTATCGCCTGGCAACGCTGCACAACCTGCGTTTTTACACGCAGCTGCTGGAAAGGCTTTCGGCGGAGGAAGACCATGCAGACAGATGACGGACTTGCCGCAAGGCTGCTCGCAAACAAAAGGTTCGCCGCGCTGGATGAAGCGCTGCTGCGCCGCCTGGTGCAGGAGGAAAGCCGAAAGCATAAGGGCGAAAAGGAGATCCTCAAGGCCGTCAAGAACCGCCTGCACCTCATTCACGGCGCCTATGCCGACGAGGGGCAAAAAAAGCTCCTGCAAAAGATGCAGGAGGGAAAGATCGCCGGCCGGGAGGAGCAATTCCTTTCCCTGCACGCCTCCACGCGGGAGCGGCTTCCCATTGCAGGGGAACTGTACGGCTATGTGTTTTCCGCCGTTGGCAGCGTGCAAAGCGTGCTGGACCTTGGCTGCGGACTCAATCCCCTCTTCCTGCCGCTGATGAAAGACGGCATCCGGCAATACCATGCGCTGGATGTGGATAGGCAGACGGCGGCTTTTTTGAACCGTTACTTTGCCGAAAGGGGCTTGCCGCCGGGCGCCGACGTGCTGGACCTTGCGCAAAAAACGCCCGATCTGCACGCAGATCTGGCGTTTGTGATGAAGCTTTTGCCCGTATTGGAGCAGCAAAAAAAGGGGCGCGGGGCCGAGCTGCTTTCCGCGCTGCAGGCCCCCATGGCTGTGGTGAGCTTTCCATTGCGATCTCTGGGCGGCAAACGCAAGGGCATGGAGCAAAACTACGCCGCCTTTTTCGAGGGCATGGTAACAGCGACCGGCTATACGCTGCTGGATAAACGCGCCTTTGCGGGCGAGCTGGTGTATTTGATCAGGCGGGGCTAGACGACCTTAAAGCTCAGCCACTTTTTGCCGGCAAAGCGCCACAGGTAAAAGGCGGAGCGGAAGACCCAGTCCAGCACCATGGCGTACCACACGCCGTACACGCCCAGGTGCAGGCCATAGGCAAACAGATAGCTGGCGGCGATACGGCACAGCCACATGCTGAAGGTGGACACCAGCATGGTAAAGCGCACATCGCCCGCGGCGCGCAGGGCGTTGGGCAGGCAGAACGACGTGGACCAGAACACGATGGCGCCAACGGAGTGGATGCGCAGGATGCTGACGGCGGTTTGGGCCGTTTCGTCCGTGAGGGAATACAGGCGGATGATAAAGGGCGCAAAGAAGAACACCAGCACGCACAAACTGCCGACGCAGGCCATGGCGAGCAGAAGCAGCTTTGTTGCGTAGGACCTGGCGGCCTTGTGGTCGCCCGCGCCCATGCACTGGCCCACCACCGTGATCATGCCAAGGCCGACGGCGGCGCCCGGCATCACCTGCAGGGAGCTGAAGTTGGTGGCAACGGCGTTGGCGGCGATGGCCACGGTGCCAAAGCCGGCGATCAAGCTGGAGACCAGCACCTTGCCGATCTGGAACATGCTGTTTTCCAGACCGTTGGGGATGCCGATGCCAAGGATCGAGCGCACCACGGGCCAGTCAAAGCGCACGCGCCACAGCTCGTGCAGGTAGATCTGCAGATGGTCGTTATGCAAAAGCACGGTCATCAGCACCGCGCCGAACATGCGCGAAAGCAGGGTGGCCAGCGCCGCGCCCGCCACGCCCATGTGCAGAACGAAGATAAAGATCGCGTTGCCCGTGATGTTCATCAGGTTCATCAGAATCGAGGCAAACAGCGAGATCTTGGAATTGCCCATGGAGCGGAACAGCGCCGCGCCGGAGTTGTACAGCCCCAGGAAGGGATAGGAAACGGCGGAAAAGATGATGTAGATCTGCGCCGCGCGCAAAACGTCCGGCTCGATGGCGCCGAAGATCAGGCGCAGCAGGCCGTCGCGGAATACAAGGCACAGCGCCGCGATGGCGCAGGCAACGATGAACACGCTGTAATACAGCTGCTTTGCCGCATGGCAGGCCATGCCGCGGTCCTGCTTGCCGATGTACTGCGAGCAGACCACCGCGCCGCCCGTTGCCAGGGCGCTGAATACCTGGATCAGCAGGATATTGATCGAGTCCACCAGGGAAATGCCGGAGACCGCGGCCTCGCCCACGGAGGAGACCATGATGGTATCCGCCATGCCGATGAACACGCCCAGCAGCTGCTCCAGCACCAGCGGCACGATCAGCTGCGCCAGCGCCTTTCTGGAAAAGTGCATAACAAGATTCCTTCTTTTTATGTATCTGCCGCGCGGGCACGCAGGCCCGTGCAAAAACTTGTCGGCAGTATAATTTCGCGCTATGCGGCGCGAGTCCTGCCAAATAAAGCGTTAAAACGATGTGTAAAAAACAACGAAGCCAAGAATAAAGGATGAAATACATTGAGTAAAACGAATTATGCGATTTTTGTCGACTTGGAAAACGCCGGCGGCAAGGTGGCCATGCTCTCCTCCATCATCGAAAAGGTGAAGATGCGCGGCGACATCCTGCTCGGCAAGGTCTACGGTTATACGGACCAGTTTTCCGCCCTGAAGGAGATACTGCTTTCCAACACCTTCCAGGTGTTCCCCTCCATTCGCTACGGCCATAACCAGAAGAACAACCTGGACATCCAGCTGGTGATCGACGCCCTGGACGTGGCCTACACCAACGATCTGATCGACTGCTTCTGCATCGTCTCCGGCGACAGCGACTACACGCCCCTGGTGGGCAAGCTCAAGGCGATGGGCAAGTTCGTGCTGGGCATCTCCCGATCGGAGGCGGCGTCCAACATTTTCATCAACGCCTGCAACGAGTTTTTGTTTCTGGAATCCGTTGCCTCTTCCTCCAAGGAGAAAAAGCCCGCCCGCGAGGACGCCGAGGATTCGCTGCTGGAGCTTTCCAACCTCGTGTGCAACATACTGGAGGAGCAGACCGATGCCGACGGGTATCTGTATGCCAGCGAGCTGAAAAACGTGCTGCTGCGCCTGCGGCCGGACTTCAGCGAGCGCAACTTCGGCCACGGATCCTTTGGAAAGCTGCTGCTGGAAATGCAGGACAGGTTCCGCGGCTTTCAGGTCATCAATGATAACTACTCCGTCAAACTGCGCTTAACGCGCGAAAACGCGCAAAACGGCGGACGCAAAAAGGCCATCACCCGGGACAACTGGAAGGAAGTTTTCCACACGATCCTAAAGCGCTATAAGGAAGAGGGCTTTGACCGCGTGAACCCCTCGGTGCTAAAGTCCGCCGTCACCAACGACTATCCCGACTTTGACGAGAGCCGCATCGGCTTCCGTAAGTTCTCCGACCTGCTCAAGCAGTTGGACAACGAGGACATGCTGCGCCTGGAGATGAACGGCGCCAAGACCATGCTGGTGCGCATCCTCTAGGATGCAATGCCATAGGGCGGACCGATTTGTCCAAATGCTGCAGCAGGAGTACAGAATAGGTAAAAAACAATGAATCCGATCAGAAAAGCCAAGGCATACGATCTGGCCCGCATCGCGGAAATCCTTGTGTTCAATTACCGGCTGTATTTCTATCCGATCTTTCGAAACGACGGGTATTACTTTTCCGAGCTGCAGGTACCGGCGCTGATGCGGGAGTTTGAAACACTGCTGGATCAGTTGTTGGTCTACGACGACGGCACGGTGAAAGGCTTTATCCAGGTGCAAGGCAGCGAAGTCAAAAAGCTGTTCGTGGAGCCGGTTTTACACGGCGCTTCCATCGGGGGAAAGCTGCTCGAATACGCCGTCAGGGAGCTTGGTGCCGACAATTTGTGGGTATTGGAAAAGAACAGCCGGGCCATCGCCTTTTATGAGCGCCACGGTTTTCGCCCCACGGTAGAAACAAAGCCGGAGGAGGATACGACCGAGCGCCTTATCCGCTTAGTTCGCTGAACAACGCCGTCTTTCTTCCTGCAGGCAAAACAAACACAAAGCGCCCGCGGACAGGTCCGCGGGCGCTTTGTAATATAGCTTACCCGATCAGCCTCAGTATCGCCTTGTCCTCGCAATCGGGCAGGAGCCTTTTCAGATGCTCCAGTAGTATCTGCTTGGATTCCTCGGGGCTGTGGTTGTACACGGCGCTCGTGAAGGCCTCGCCGAAGCGGAACTCCGGCGTTTCGTAGCGCGTTACGCCCCAGCCGTAGGGCACGCCCAGGGCGGTGCGCATGTATTCAAAGTCGGAAATAACCACGTAGCCCTGCATCTGCAGGCGGGTCATAATGGCATCAAAGCCCTTGTGCACGCTGCGGGCGTGCAGCTCCTTGGAAAGCAGGGAGTTTTCGGCGTTCAGCACATCGTAGACGCGCTTGTCGTCCAGCCTGGCCTTGCCGTCCTCGTACAGGGCGTCGAAATCGTAGCCGTCGCGGCGGTAGTTGGCGAATTCGCAATACAGCGGCAGGCTGATGAAGCAGGCCCGCCCGCGCAAAAACTTGCCGTAGGCGCAGCCGCTTTCGCGGATGATGGGGCCCTTCCACTCCCAAAAGCCCTCGCCCTCATCCGGAAACCAGCGCTCCGGGGCGATGCACTCCTCGGCGGAAAAGCCGGGGATGTGGTTTTTGAAGGCAGGCAGAAAGCCGATCTCCTCAATGAGGGCGATCAGCTCCGGATAGCTTTGAATAAGAGGAAAACGCATGCCTGTCCATCTCCCTTCCCGGCAGCGCTGCATTTTAACATAAGTATACCACGCCCGCGGCGGGAAGCGCGCGTTTTTTGTCCTTTGCGGCTGCAAAAAACCGAAACAGGGGAGAAAGGCAGGCTTTTCGGCAAACAAAGAACGCTTGCAAACGCAAAGATTCCTTTCTATAATAAAGAAAAACAAAACCAACGACCATCCATTGGAACAGGAGGAATCGTCCTATGACAGTATTCGAAGCCATCGACAACAGGAGCTCGGCCCGCAGCTACACAAGCGAAGCCCTGACGGCGGAAGAGGTCCGCTGCATCGTCGAGGCGGGATTAAAGGCACCCACCTCCGGTAATAGGCAGGAGCTGTTCTTTTCCGTGCTCAAGGGAGATCACCCGCTGCTTCGGGAGATCGAAGCGGAGAAAAACCGGCTCAGCGGCAGCACGCCCGCGCAGAACTTCTATTACGACGCGCCGCTGGTCATCATCGTTTCTGGCATCAAGGACGACGCCTGGTGCGGCCTGGATGCCGGCATCGCCGTGGAGAACATGGCCCTGGCGGCCGAAGGTCTCGGCCTTGGCAACGTGATCCTCGGCTGCATCAAAAACGCCCTCCTGGGCGAAAAGGAAGCCTACTTTGCAGACGCCCTCGGCCTGCCCGCGGGCTACGAGTATAAGGTGGCCATCGCTGTGGGCCGCTATGACGAGAGGAAGCTGCCGCATACCTACGACGCGCAAAAGCTGGTAAAATATCTGTAGGGCAGGGGTGGAAAAACCGCAGGGCCCTGAAGCGGGCCGCACCACATATCCGCGATTTTTCGCCGGTTTCATCCATGGCATGGCCTTTTGACCATGCCATTTCCCGTATGGCCCCTTGCCCGGCGGGATGAACCCGATCGAAAAACAGGTGTTTTTTCTTTTTGCCTGTGGTATTCTTTGTTTGAGGTGAAGACCATGAGACTTCTGTATGCCGAAGATGAAAAGTCCCTGGCCAGGGCTGTTTCGGCGATACTGGTCAAGAACAATTATTCCGTAGACGTCGTCCACGACGGCAACAGCGCCCTGGACTATCTCGCAACGGAAAATTACGACGGCGTTATCCTGGATGTGATGATGCCCGGCCGTGACGGCGTCCAGGTACTGAAGCAGATGCGGGCGCAGGGGAACAGCACGCCGGTGCTGCTGCTCACCGCCAAATCCGAGATAGACGACCGGGTCGCGGGGCTGGACAGCGGCGCCAACGATTACCTGACCAAACCCTTTGATATGAAGGAGCTCCTTGCCCGGATCCGCGCGATGACGCGGGTGCTCTCCGTGCAGCCGGATAAGAACATCTGCCTGGGCAGCGTCACGCTCGACTGCGCCGGTTATGAGCTGATCGGCCAGGGCGGCAGCTGCAAGCTCGCCGGCAAGGAATTCCAGATGATGGAGATGCTGATGCGCAGCCCGCGCAAGCTGATCTCCACCGAGGCGTTCATGGACCGCATCTGGGGCTATGACAGCGAGGCCGAGCTGAATATTGTGTGGGTGTATATCTCCATGCTGCGCAAAAAGCTGAAGACGATCGGCGCGGATATCGAAATCAAGGCCCAGCGCGGCCTGGGCTACTATCTGGAGGTCCGCCCATGATACGCAAACTACAAAGAAAATTCATTGCCGCGGCAATCGTCGCCGTGTTTCTTGTGCTGGCCATTCTGATCGGCTCCATCAATGTGATCAATTATCGCGGCATGATCGTGCAGGCCGACCGGACGCTGCAGATACTCGCGGCCAACAAGGGCGTCTTCCCCCGGCAGATGTTCAAGCCGGATCATCCCGCAGATACCGGCCTGCCCGCAGAAACGGAGCCCGCTCTCTTGCAGGATGCAGGCCCCGGCATCCTCGGGATTCGGCGCGGCGGCGACGGGGAACTGGCGTACCAGACCCGCTACTTTACCGTGTGGTTTATGCAGGACGGCGCGTTTTCGCGGATCGATCTGGACAACCTCGCCTCCCTGACAGAGGAAGAGGCAAAGACGCTCGCGCAGGATGTGTACGCAACGGGCAGGGCAAAGGGCTTCAGCGGCGAATACCGCTATTACCGTGCGGAGGACGACGGCGAGACCATGCTGCTTTTTCTCAACTGCGGGCGGGAGCTTTCTACTTTCCGCAGCTTCCTGTACGCAAGCATCGGCATCTCGCTCCTCGGCACGTTGGCGGTTTTCCTGCTGCTGTGGCTGTTTTCCGGTCGGATCGTGCGCCCCATCGCGGAGAGCTACGAAAAGCAGAGGCGCTTTATCACCGACGCAGGACACGAGCTCAAAACGCCCCTTACGATCATACGGGCCGATGCGGATGTGCTGGAAACCGAGTTGGACAGGGAGAGCGAATGGATCACGGATATCCGCAGGCAGACGAACAGGCTCGCAGAGCTCACTGCCGATCTGATCTATCTGTCGAAGATGGAAGAGGAAAACGCCCGGCTCCTCATGCAGGAGCTATCCCTTTCCGAACTTGTCGATGAAACCGCGCAGTCCTTTCAGGCGCTCGCGCTCTCAAAGGGCAGGGCGTTTCACGCCTCCGTCGCGCCCGACTTGAACGTGAAGGGCGACGAAAAGGCTTTGGCCAAGCTGGCGTCCATCCTGCTGGATAATGCCATGAAGTATTCTCCGCAGGACGGAACGGTGGAACTGACGCTGGAGCAGAGCGGAAAAAATGCGCAGCTTGTTGTAAAGAACAGCACCCTGCCCATGGAAAAGGGCAATGCGGACCGGCTGTTCGAACGC
Organism: Christensenellales bacterium; assembly: GCA_050309765.1. Classification (GTDB taxonomy): domain Bacteria; phylum Bacillota; class Clostridia; order Christensenellales; family UBA1750; genus CALWRM01. Next base: position 6,994 of record JBNRMU010000015.1, on the reverse strand, counting down.
TTTTCGCGGGAGGATCGCTCCCGCAATTCGGAATCCGGCGGCTTCGGCCTCGGCCTTTCGATCGCAAAGGCAGTGACGCAGGCGCACGGGGGAAGGATCCACGCCGAATCCGAGGACGGGCTTTCCCTGACGGTGACGGCGGAACTGCCGTTGTGCTGAGCTGGATACAAAAACAGGACCCGGAACATCTCCGGGTCCTGTTTTTGAGTTGTGTGTTTAGTGCCAGCCGCGGCGGCCGCCCTGCTCGCCGAAGCCGCCCATGTCGCTGCCAGGGGCACCGCCCATACTGCCACCGGGGGTACCGCCCATACCACCCCTGCCGCCGCCCATCATCTGGTTGGGAAGCGTGGTGACCTGCTGGCCATTGACATAGACCGTGCCGCCGGTGAAGGTCGCGCTGCCGTCGTAGTCGAAGCTGGAGTTGGCGTTGACATAGACCGTACCGCCGGTGATGACGATGTTTCCGTTGGAGTCGATGCCGTCGGTATCGCCGGCGCCCATCGTAATTGTGACCGTACCGCCGGTGATCTCTACGGCCGAGGTATAGGCGGAGGACTTGCGGGTGGCGTTGATGCCGTCGTCCGAGGCCTGGATTGTAATGTCGCCGCCGCTGATGAGGACGTAGGTGGCCTCGATCCCTTCACGGGCTGTGATCTTAAGCGTTCCATCGGCGATCTCCGCCTTTTCATCGACGTGGATCGCGTCATCCTGGCTCTGGATCGTAAAATCACCGCTGCGGATGAGGATCGAGCCGTTGGTGTGGATGGCATCGTCGTAGCTATCGATCCGGTAGCTGCCGCCGTCGATCACGATCGAGGTGCCGGCCTTGATGCCCTTGTAGGATTCGGAGGAATCGGCGCTTTTTGCGGCGCTGCTGCCGGAAACAATGGTGATCTCGCAGTTTTCGGAACTAAAGACGGTCTCCGCCTGAATGCCGTCCTTGCCGACTGTAATGGTGATTGAAGAATCAAGCGTGCAGATGTAGCCGCGGCCTTCATCCGAACCGTTCTCCGAGCGGATGCCGTCGCTGCCGGCCGTGATCTCAACCGCAGTGCCGGAAAGTTTCACGGCGTCCTTGCCGCTCAAGCCGACGTTTGCCGCGTTCACGCTGAGGGCTTTTGCCGTGATAACGAGGTCATCCTTGGAAACCACGGCGTGCTTGCAGCTGCCGTTGATCGTAAGCTTGCCCGCGCCGTTGATCGTAAGATCGGCCTTGCTGAATACCGCCGCATCCAGCGTGGTCTCGTCATCGGTAAGCGTATAGTCCGCGCCGTCCCGGATCGTGTTCACCGTGCCCTCTGCCGCGGTGATAAAGACCTTGTCCGCGCTGCGGACGTAGATCGCGGGACCGTTTTCGTTGGAGAGAGTGGCGTTGTCCAGCACGAGCTGGACCTTGTCCTCCTCACCGGCCTCGACTACGATCATCGTGTTTTCATAGGTGCCGGAGAGGATATACACGCCCGCCTTTGTGATCGTAAGATCTTCATCCGGGGAGAGCGTCACCGCCTCGGAGGCGTCGTATTCGCCCGAAGCGTCGCGCTCGGATACTGTGCTGTCTATTTCCGCCGAAGCTGTTGCATCTGCCGCTGCCCCGGAAGAGGGTGCATCGCTGGGTGTTTGCACGGCTTTTGCCGGGGATCGGGTTTGTTCAAGGCTTTCTGCCGAAACTCTGGGAGCAAAGGCGCAGCCTGCCAGCAGCAGGAAAACGACAGCGCCGGCCAACAGGATCTTCAAGGACTTTTTCACAGTTCGTCTCCTCCTTCCGTGTTGTTCAAAAGAGCGACTTCCAGATTCCCGTTCCGGCAGCGCAGGGCGTCCAGAAATTCCTGCATGGCGGTGGGATCCTTCATTTCGATTTTGTAATCCAGCTTATACAGACTTCCCATATTGGAGGTCTTCGCCTTGATCAGCCTTTGGCTTTTTGCATACTGCTCGAAAAGATCGTCAAAGGCATCGGCAAAATGCAGCGACTCGGGCACGGTGATGCGCAGGTCCATGAAGCGGTCGCAGCGCATGGGGACGCGGGAGAGCAGCAGCATCACGCCGGCTGCGATGACGGTGAACAAAAGGGCGATGGCAATGTATCCGGCCGCGCAGGCAAGGCCCGCCGTCATCACGAGAAAGATCGCGGAGATGTCACGAGCCTTTCCCGCGGCCGAGCGGAAGCGCACCAGGGAGAAGGCGCCCGCTACGGCGATGCCGGTCCCCACGTTGCCGTTGACCATCAGGATGACCGTGGCGACGACGATAGGCAGCACGACCAGGGAGATCAGAAAGCTGCGGCTGGATGTGCTCTCCCGGGACAGGACCAGCGCCGCGATGGCGCCGCACAGGCCGGCTGTGAGCAGGCAGAGCAAATACAGTCCGATAGAAAAGCTTCCGCTTAAAACAGAGCTAAAGATTGACGACATGTTTTGTCACTCCTTCCGATATGAAAACGGGATGTTTGGTTTCCTTAAGGCTTTGGGTGTAGGCGGTGCCGTATTTGGAAAAGCTGCCCGGGAGTATCCTTTCCTTATCCAGCGCGCCTGCCAGCCACAGGGGCATGGCGCCGGCGGTTTTGATCTCCAGCAGCACCGAATCCCCGGGCAGCAGACCGCTTCCGGCAGAGCCGCGGCTGAGACTGAGCTCGTATTCGCGATAGCGGATGTTTCGATCAAAGGTCAGACGCAGGTCTGGATGCTCCTCGTCAAACCAGGCCTCGCGCTCGCAGGCAATCAGGATGGCGCCCTTCGGCCTGCTGTACAGCCGCATAGCCCAGTCGATCTCCGACATGATCTGGCTTTCAAAGGGCTTGACGCCCGTCCTGAGATACCATTCCGCTTCCGCAAGGGTCATGGCTGCGCGGCGCTTGTACACGACGCCGCCGAACTTTTTTTTAAGCTCCAGAAACACGGTGGAATCCGCCGAGGCCGTTCCGTAACTGCGCAGGCGGAGCTTTTCCTTATAATCCACAGCCTCGATGGAATTGCGGATGATGCGGTGATCCGGCGTGTCCAGATATAGGCTGAGCACCGTGCTCCTTCCGTATGCATCCGGCCTGAGATGAGGGCTTATCCTTTGAAACAGCTTCTCATACCGGGCCTCGGAGAGAAGGTATTTCTTTTCGATCCTTTTGAAAATGCAGGTCGTATCCATTTACGACGTCTCCTTCCTTGTTTCTGAGACCAGTATAAAAGCCCAAACTAAATCCAACTTTAAAAAGAACTAAGTTTAAAAGAAAATATAAAAAAAGAAAAAACTTCCCGCCTGCGCATGGCCGGATGCTTGTGAAAGGCGTCGCCTTGCGGGTGCTTGATGTGCGTATTTTGCGGGAATTTGCGCAAAAAACCGGACTGCCGCATTTGCGGAAGTCCGGTTTATATAGCGGGAAAATCCATATCGGTGTTTTTGCGAACGCACAAGAGGGGCTTTAGCCTGTGCAGCAGCAAGGGCTTTATCGCCCGCGGTTATTTCGCCAATGCAAACTTGTCGTCCTGGGTAAGATGCAGCAGATCGATGATGTTGTCAAAATTGCGCTTTGCGTCCAGGAAAGCGGCCGGATGGTGCGCGTCGCTGCCGAGGTAGAACTTGCAGCCCTCCTCCTTGGCAATACGGTAGGGCTTCAGGTTCGGCTCAACTTCCTCCGGCGCAAGGTTGAGCGAGTCGAAGTTAAGCTCGATGCCGACGCCGCATTTGGCGGCTCTGGCAAAGAGACGGTGGTATTCCTTTTCCGGGATCAGGTTGAGCACGGCCACGTAGTTTTCACGGTACATCAGCGGGCAGGTCAGATGCGCGACGCCGATTTTTGTAAAGGGCAGGTCCATGTCCAGCACGCGGTCGAAGCGCTCCACCCACAGCCGCGCCCGCTGGGCCGCGTCCTCGCTGCCGTCCAGCGTGAAACCGTCCATGTGCAGGTGGGTCGTGGGAATGATGCAAAAATCGAGCTGTTCCAGCACCGCAGGCGAGATGCCGAGCGTGCCGTAACGGTCCAGATCGGTCTCGCAGCCGAACAGGTAGCGCACGCCCGGGGCCTTAGGAAGCGGCAGGGAACGGGCGATGCGTTCAAATGGCTGCCGGCTGTACCATTCGGAAGCGCCGGGAACCGCGCTGTCCCACATATGATCCGTTACACAAAGGGTCTTAAGGTCGTTTGCAAGGCCGTAGTTTAAAATGTTGAGCGTCGTTTGCTCCGGATCGCTGGAACAAAGCGAAAGCTGGGTATGAATGTGCAGATCGTGATCGGCGATATATCGCATGATTGGCCGCCTCCTGTCGTTTGGTTCAGTATAGCACAAAGCAAGGGCGAGGTTAAGCATATTTATGAAGGAATAAGCAAATGTGCCAGGTGGCCGGGGCATATGGTGAAGGATAAGCCATTTGCAGAGGAAAACAATGTGGCTTATTTGCGAATTTTCGCAGTTACCAATAGTATGAATTATGCAGCGAGCGCATGTTCTGTGTGAAAAGGTCTGCGGTAGCGATCGGTGCGGGGATCGACGGTGAGAATAAATGGCTAAAAACAGCGGAAAGGTTCTGCTGACATGTGCGCATGGTTTATGGTATACTGCTTTTAGGGCTTCTTAAAACAGTATTTGGAGGGATGAAATATGGCAGTCAATCGCTTTGTTCTCAACGGCATGTCTTTTCACGGCCATGGCGCGATCGGGGAAATACCCGGCATCATTGCGGCGAAGGGACTGAAGAAAGCCTTCGTTGCGTCCGATCCGGATCTGATCAAGTTCGGTGTGACGAAGAAGGTAACCGATCTGCTGGATCAGAACGGGATCGCGTATGAACTTTATTCAGACATTAAACCCAATCCTACGATCGAGAACGTCCAGCATGGCGTAGATGCATACCGGGCTTCCGGCGCGGATTTTATGATCACCATCGGCGGAGGCTCCTCCATGGATACCGGCAAGGGTATCGGCATTATTGTGAACAATCCTGAGTATTATGACGTCCGCTCCCTGGAGGGAGTTGCGCCCACTAAGAATCGTACGGTCTTCACCATTGCCGTGCCCACGACCGGCGGTACCGGCGCGGAATCCACCATTAATTACGTCATCACCGACGTCGAGAAAAAACGCAAGTTTGTCTGTGTGGACCCCAATGACATTCCGGATGTCGCGATCGTGGATCCCGATATGATGGCTTCCATGCCCAAGGGCCTGACGGCTTCCACCGGTATGGACGCCCTGACGCACGCCATCGAAGGATATACCACCAAGGCTGCCTGGGCATTGGCCGACTGCCTGGATCTGGAAGCGATCAAACTCATCGCCAAAAACCTGCGCAAGGCCGTTGAAAACGACCCGGATGGGCGTGAAGGCATGGCTCTGGCGCAATATGTGACGGCCATGGCTTATTCCAATGTTGGCCTGGGAATCGCTCATTCCATGGCGCATACGCTGGGTGCCGTCTATGATACGCCTCATGGCGTTGCCTGTGCCATGATGCTTCCCATTGTCATGGAATTCAATCAGGCATACACGGGCGAAAAGTTTAAGGCCATCGCCGAGGCCTTCGGTGTGGATACAACGGGGATGGACCAGGCGGCCTACAGGAAAGCGGCCATCGATGCGGTCCGTCAGCTGTCCGTGGATGTCGGAATCCCGACGAAGCTGGAAAAGCTGAAAGCGGAGGACCTGCCTTTCCTGTGCGAATCTGCTGCGGCCGATGCCTGTGCACCCGGAAACCCGCGGCCTGCTACGTTGGCAGATTTCGAAGCCATGTTCCGTAAATTGATGTAAAGCCGACAGTGTTATAAAGCCGAGGACGCGCGTTACGTGCGTCCTCGGCTTATTTAGCGTTCAAAGGTCGTGAAGCAAACGGAGCAAAACGAGGTTGACTCTGTCAATCAATCCTCTTTGTTTTCAAAAACCGACTGTACTGTGACGGACAAGGATATCTGAGATTGGCTTGAAAAAACGCTGTCGCGAACGATGCGAAGTCCGCAGCGGCACAGGGAAGACGATGAGACGACGGATTGAGGAAACCGCAAAAGGTTGGCAGCGAAGTGTTTCCCGTCGAGAGCACGTTTACATGCGAACAGGGAAACCGAGCGAGAGCTTTTGCGGGAAGGAGGAGCGACGGAGTGAATGAGAGATGGCGTTTGCTTTGAAAAAGAAAACGCCGTCGCGAACGATACGAAGTCCGCGACGACGTGGTAGCGGCGGTGGGATTTGAACCTACGACACTTCGGGTATGAACCGAATGCTCTGGCCAACTGAGCTACGCCGCCATATGGTTGCGGGGGGGGGATTTGAACCACCCGACCTCCGGGTTATGAGCCCGACGAGCTACCAGACTGCTCTACCCCGCGATGTGAATGCCGCCCGAAGACGACATATCTTATAATAGAGGATTCATAGGGGGTTGTCAAGGGGAATTGAGGATTTTCCACCACAAAATCTTCCGCATGGATGATAGATGGCGCTGGATGTGTTACAATAAAAAGTGTGGCCGCATCTTTGCGTTGCGCCGAAAAACCGTAAACAAGGGAAGGGAGAGCAGCCCATGGAAAGAGCCCCTTTTTTATTCCGCACAAACCCCACCGACCGCGGCGAGGCCTTGCAGCGCTTTGCGGCCCTGCTGTCAAAGGAAAGTCCGTGCCTTGCAGCGGCCGGCGCGCAGAACGTTTCCCTCTGGCAGGCGGAAGACCTGATCTTCGGCTATCTGGAAGCGCAGACGCGGGAAAACCTGTCCGCGATCGGCACGATCGTACGCGGCTGGGAAGCAGAGCTTGGCGGCGCGGCGCAGTTGATCGCTTCGCCCGGCAACATGCGGCGGATGTACACGGCCCTTGGCAATCCCCGCGCGGATAAAACGGGCCTTGGCCACCGCGTGTTCATGACGCGGCTCAAGCCGGGCATGGCGCAGGAGTACCGCGACCGTCACGCCGCCATCGAGGGCAATGCGGCACAGGACAGCCCGGTCAACAACTTCACCATCTGGACCTGCGGCGACTATCTCTGCGGCTATGCGGAGCTGGATAAGGGCTATGTGCTCG
>JBNRMU010000014.1:0-14271 GCA_050309765.1 Christensenellales bacterium | reverse complement strand
CGCCTTATGTATGATTTCTCTTGCCGGCTTGGTGGGGCTGATCTCGTCCTTCATGTTGAAGGGCTCGCCGCCAAGCTCCATCTCCCTTTCGCTGGCCGGAATCTCGTCCAGGGGACGTACCAGCGGTTCAGGCTTATCGCTCTCAGGCTTTGGCTCCGTGCGGCTGTTTTCAAGGGGCATGCGGCGATCGCCGGCCGCAATGCGGCTGATGGACATGAGCCTGCGCGGCCTGGGTTCAGCGATCGGCTCCTGAATGGATACCGGTGTGGTGTTGATGGCCTGGATGATCTCGCGGCTGATCTCGCTGTCGGCATACTTCGTGCGCTGCGTCTTGGTGAGCGCCTGCGCGGGAACCAGCACCTCGACATTTTGCTGCGGCTGGGAAGCACTGGGTTTGATAGGCGGAAAATGGCGCGTTTTGCCGAGCTCATCTTCTACAGGCGCCTGCTCCGGCGCTGCCTGTTCGGCTTCGTCTTCCACGGGCTGGTCGGGTTCTTCGGGCAACTTGGCTGCGATTTCGGGTTCCTGCGCGGGTTCTTCTGTGTATTCCTCCGCCGGCTGCTCCGCGGGAAACTCCTCCTGCTCCTCCAAAGGAAGTCGGGGTTCGTCATCTATGGCAAAGGTTTCCTGCACCGGCGGCTGTTCCTGTATGGGCTCAGGGGCGTTCTCCTCGTCCCAATCGGAATAATCGAACAGCGCGGTGTTTTCTTCAAATTCGGAAAAATCGTTTGCCGGAGGTTCCTGCCTGTCGGGGATCTTTAGAGGGATGCTGAAATAGCTCTCCTCCGGGCCGTGTTTCTTTTTCTGTGCGGGGCGTTCCTCCTGCGCGGCAGGTTCAGGCTCCGGCGCGCCGATCTCTTCTGCGGTTTCCGCTTCCAGGTTTGGCGTTTCTTCTGCTTGCTCCAAGGGACGGAAGGAGAAGTCTTCACCTTCTTCCTTCAAATCGGCATCGGAAGCCTGTTCCTGCGCCTGCTCGTCTTCGTCCGAATACTTATGGGAAAAGAAGAAGGAACGGAGATTGCGCCTGTCCTGCTGCGGCGCCGGATCGTCAGCCACATCGCTGAAAAAAGGATCGTCGGCAAACTTGGGGGCATCGGCAGCGTTTATCGAACGATAAGCAGTTTCCTGCGCGGCGGGGGCGCCGTTTTCGGCCGCAGGCGCGTCGCCCTGCCTCTGCCGATCGTCGTCCTGTTCCTGCACTAAGGGCGCACCGCAGCGGAAACAATGCGTGTAATTTTTGCGATTCCATATGCCGCAAACTGGGCATTTCATAATGTATGCACGCCTCCTAACAATTGATATGTATACCCGCAAAGATGCGGGATCCTTCGCTGAATCAAAGTAAGGTGGGAATTGCGTAAACTATCCAAACTTTCATATTCTATATAAGGCCTGCAAAATCCTTTTTACGGGCGCGAGAAATAACAAATCCGCAGTTTTTTTGTCGAATGGACATTTGGCTGTTCAAAGAGATAAATCCGTGCTAAAATATATGGATACTAGGATTCTTTGGGAGGATTTAAGCGTGGATAATTATCGCGAAGAAATCGTCGTCCGCAAAAAGGGCAACCTGCTTTACAGGATCGCCTATATTTTTACCTGGATCCTGATCGTGGCCTTTGGTTTTTCTGCGATCATGAACCTGACCGCACTGATGAACATGAGCTTTAACCTGGGCCTGTTGATCGGTTTTTTGCTGTATGGCGGCATTGCCGTAGGCCTGTATTACTACAAGGATTATCTCCTGACCGAGTATGAGTATACCTTCACCAACGGCGAGATCGACTTCGATATGGTGCTTGGCAACCGCAGGCGCAAAAAGCTCATGAGCCTGCGCATGCGCGAGGCCGAGGCGGGCGGACGCATCGGCAGCGGGCAATTCGAGCGCTTCTCCTCCATGCGCGACGCCAAGAAACTCAACTATTATTTAAACGAATCGGACGATCTGTACTTCCTCTACTTCATCCGCGACGGCAAAAAGAACATACTCATCTTCGAACCTACCGATACCATGGTCGACATGATGGTACAGTATTCCAAGGTGCTTGAAAAATGATCTATCTGGACAACAGCGCCACCACCCGCCCCTTTGACAGCGTGGTGGAAAAGATGCGCCTTTCCATGGAGGAAAGCTACTTCAACCCCTCCTCCATGTACGCCCAGGCCATGCAGGCAACGGATGCGCTCAAAAAAGCCCGCGGCCTCGTCTCGGACGCTCTTGGCGGCGTGGATCGGGTGATCCTGACCGGCGGCGGCACCGAGGCCGACAATCTTGCCATCCTGGGCGTTGCCGAGCGCCTGCGCGGCCGCAAGGCCGGCTTCATCACCACTGCGGTGGAACATCCGGCCGTGCTGGAATGCATGAACAAGCTCCATGACGACGGTCACGAGGTGTATTTCGCCCCGGTGGACGCAAGCGGCGTGGTGGATGTGGACGATCTGATCGCCCACGTATCGGACGATACGGCCCTGGTCTCCGTGATGCAGGTTAACAACGAGGTGGGCGCTTTGCAGCCCATTGAGCAGATCGCCGCGCGCCTGAAGGAGAAAAATCCCCGCGCTCTGTTCCATGTGGACGGCGTGCAGGGCTTTCTGCGCGTTCCGATCCATTTGAAAAAGGCCGGTGTCGATCTGTATTCCCTCTCCGGGCACAAGATCCACGGGCCCAAGGGCGTCGGCGCGCTGGCCGTTTGCGGCAAGGTGCTGCTCGCGCCGCGGCTGCTCGGCGGCGGTCAGGAGGACGGCCTGCGCTCCGGAACGGAAAACGTGCCCGGCATTGTCGGGCTTTCGGCGGCGATCGAAAACTATCCCGATACGGAAAAAGCCGCTGCGCGCATGCAGGCGCTCAAATGCCGCCTGTGCGAGGGCATTTTGCTGGCTGTGCCCGAAGCACGCCTGAACGGACCCGATCCTTTAAAGGGCGCGCCGCACATACTCAATCTTTCCTTCCCAGTGCGCGGCGAGGTGCTGCTGCACGCGCTGGAAGGAATGGGCGTGCTCGTTTCCACTGGTTCCGCCTGCTCCAGCCACAAAAAGGCCGCTTCGCACGTGCTTACCGCCATGGGTCTGGAACCTGCGCGCCTGGACGGCGCCGTCCGCTTCTCCCTCTCCGTTTTAAACAACGAGCAGGAGATCGAAGAAACCATCCGTATGGTGGCCCAATGCGTCAATTCGCTGAAACGATTCAAAAGGAGATAAACACCTGCCATGCAAAACATTCTGCTTGTCCGCATGGGCGAGATTTTTTTAAAGGGTGATAACCGCCCCTACTTCATCGGCGCGCTGGCCAAGCGCATCCGTTACGCCATCCAGCCCCTCGGCGGCACGCTGGAGGTGACGCAGGGCCGCATGTACGTCAAGGGTGTATCCGATATGGACCTTTGCATCGATAAGGTGCGCAAGGTCTTTGGCGTTCATTCCGTCAGTCCCGCCGTGGAAGTAGAAAAAGACCTGCCCCTCATCGAACAGGCGGCTGTGGAGATGACCAAGGACCTTTCCGGCAGCTTCAAGGTTTCCGCGCGCCGGGCGGACAAGCGCTTTCCCCTGGACAGCATGGAGCTGAACGCCCACATCGGCGGCGTGGTTCTGGACGCGAACCCAAACCTTACCGTGGATGTGCACAATCCCGACCATGTATTGAGCGTGGAGATACGCGAGATGGCCTATCTGCACGTACAGAAGATCCCCGCCGTGGGCGGCATGCCCGTGGGCACCAGCGGCAAGGCGATGCTGCTTTTGTCCGGCGGCATCGACTCCCCTGTGGCCGGCTTTATGATGGCCAAGCGCGGTGTGGAGCTGTGCGCCATCCACTATCATTCCTTCCCCTTTACCTCCGAGCAGGCCAAGCAGAAGGTGGTCGATCTTGCCCATATCCTAAGCGAATACACCGGACCCATCACGCTGTATGTGGTGCCCTTTACCCATATCCAGCAGGAGCTGTACGATAAGTGCCCGGACAACCAGCTCACCATTCTCATGCGCCGCTTTATGATGCGCATCGCCGATCGCGTGGCCGTGGAAAAGGGCTGCGGCGCCCTGATCACGGGCGAATCCTTAGGCCAGGTGGCCAGCCAGACGATGGACGGATTGCGCTGCTCGAACGATGTGTGCACCCTGCCCGTGTACCGTCCCCTGATCGGCTTTGACAAGACGGAGATCATGGAGCGCGCGAACCAGATCGGCACCTATGAAACCTCCATCCTCCCCTATGAGGACTGCTGCACCATCTTCACGCCCAAGCATCCGACAACCAAGCCCAAGATCGACATGCTGGTGGAATCGGAAAAGCTGCTGGAAGCGGACGCCCTCATCGAAGAGGCCGTGCAGGGCATCGAGGAAATATTCGTCAAGTTTTCGCGGCGCGGGAATAGCTAAACAGATAAAAATGCTTTCTTTTCATATGCAAAAACGGGGTGTTGCCTTTGCCTTTTTCGGCGGCTCTGCCCCGTTTTTGTCGTACAGAATTTTTTGAAAAATCTTGTTTTGGCCCTTGACCTTGCACCAAAGTGCAATGCTACCCTTTGCCTGGGAGGATTGTGATAGCATGACCATCAAGGAATTTGCCAGGCTCTGCGACTGCAACGCGCAGACGCTGCGGTACTACGACCGCATCGGCCTGTTAAAACCACAGCGGGTCGATCCCTGGTCCGGTTACCGCTACTATGCGCGCGAGCAGGCGCTGGACTTTGTCAAGATCAAAAATCTCCAGCTTGCCCATTTCAGCATTGCGGAGATCAAGGTCCTTTTGACGAAATCCAACGCCGATGTCTATGCCGCCTTTGATCGCAAGATCGCGCGGCATAAGGAGCAGCTTGCGCGGATCCTTGAAATCCAACGCAGCTATCGCAAAGAAATGAGCGCAATGGAAAAGGCAATCCAATCTCTGTCCGATTATATCTTCAGTCTGGACCGCGACCCTGAGATATTAAAGGAATTCGGCTTGCAGCCGGACGACGATGAAAGAATCGCGGAGCTTGTCAGGACCTACATACAAATGCAGATGCAGGAAAGCATACACGACAAAGACCTAAGCCTGGTGGTGGGCGACGAAGTCATCCGCGGAGACGACGCCGTTTTGCAGAAAATCGAAGAGCTTGACAAGGACAAGACCGAATCCGTGATCCTGGGCGAGGAGAACGTCTCCGAGAAGGACATGTTCGCCCCCGAGCGCAACACGGTTCTGTGGGAAGCGCAGGGTTGGCAGCACATCTATGAATTTCTCGATCAAATCCCCGCCTTTGAGGAAGGAAAGAACTATAACCTGATGCTGTCTCTCAACGAGCAAAGCTTTCGCAACGATCTTTCCTTCGGGCTGTACATGCTGGGTATTTTGCTTCTAAAAGGCAGGGTACACAGGCAAAAGCTGGGCTGCCAGGTGCAGAAAAGCGAGGACAATCAAAATCGCTTTGTTTTAATGGAAAGAAAAAGCTAAAGGCAGCTTTTACATGAACAGGCCGGATATGCTGGCAATTCAAGCATATCCGGCCTTCTCTTTTTTTACTTAAGCATCCGGCACCATGTCTCCCCTTGCGCGCACCTTGTGCCTGGCGTAGAAGAAGCTGATCACCTGGCCGATGCCGGCCAGCGTCCATGTGACCGGGTAGCACATGAACAGCATGAACACCGTCGGATACCAGGCAAAGAAAGTATACAGCCACACGATGCGCATCAGGCACGCGCCGACCAGCGTGCAGATCATCGGCAGCATGGAAAAACCCATGCCGCGGGTCAGGCCCGGGAATATGTTCATCACCGCGCAGGAAATCTGCGAACAGACCATGATGCGCATGCGGATCATGCCAAGGCTTATAACCTCCGCATCGCTGGTGTAAATACCCAGCAGCTGCTCGCCAAAGGTCAGCACCAGCGTGCCCAGCGTAACCCAGGTCACAAGGATGAGCACGGTACATATCTTGGCAATGCGGTCAATGCGCCCGTATTTTTTTGCACCCATGTTCTGACCGGCAAAGGTGATGGCCGCGTTGTAGTAGGCATTCCAGGCGGTGTTGACAAAGCCCTCGATGTTGCCGGAGGCGGAGTTTGCCGCCACCAGCGCCGAGCCGAAAGAGTTGATGGCCGACTGGATCAGGATGTTGGAGATGGAAAACAGGGCGCTCTGCAGGCCGGCGGGCAGGCCGATGCGCACGATGGGCGCAAGCTTTTCCTTATCGATACACAGCTTTTTCAGGCTCAAGGCAATGGGACCGTGGCTACGGATGAGGCAGATCAGGATCAGCACCATGGAAAGGTACTGCGAAATCACGGTGGCAAGCGCCACGCCGGCCACGCTCATGCGCAGAGGAATAACGAATATAAGGTTTAAGATCACGTTTAAAATGCCGGTTACGATCAGGTAATACATCGGATGGCGGCTATCCCCCACCGCGCGCAGGATGGCTGCCGCGAAGTTATACACCATGTTGGCCGGCACGCCGATGAAATAGATGAGCATGTACAGGCGGGAAAGGTCGATGATATCGCCGGGCGTGCCCATGATGCGCAGCATCGGCGAGCAAAACACCATGCCGATAGCGGTCACGGCCACACCGCCGATGGCGCCGATGGTGATGGAGGTGTGCACCGAACGGCTGACGCCCTGCCAGTCCTGGGCGCCGTAATCCTGGGCAACCACCACGCTGGTGCCGACAGACAGACCCATAAAGGTGTTGATGATCAGGTTGATCAGCGCACCGGTGGCGCCAACGGCGGCCAGGGCCTCCTTGCCGGCAAAACGGCCCACAACGATCATATCGGCTGCGTTGAACAAAAGCTGCAGCATGTTCATAGCCATCAGGGGCAGGGAAAACAAGAATATCTTCTTGAACAACGGCCCCGCAGTCATATCGTTATCATGGACACGCACAGCTGACATAGTTAAACTCCTTCCACAGCGCAAAAACATACGCTCAAATGTTAATACTAGCACTTCTTTTTGCGGATGACAAGCGAGACAGGCAGAAAAGGCGCCCTTGTGCCAGCTGTTACAGGGAGTGCGGAGCATTTGAATCCGTTAAAATAGGAATCGTGCCCATATCCGCATTTGGCCTGCAGCCTGTTTATCCGTTGCCCGCATCTGCGCGCGGCAGTACAGTCATACAAACGCATGCAGCAACGCTTTGCAAGCAGCTGCGCTTGAGAAAGAAAGCTAGTCGTTCCTGCAAAAATCCAGTTGCGCACTGTTTTAAAATATAGTAGTCTGGTTATGTTCTTGGTTTTGACCCATTCCTTCATCGAAAGAGAGTTGACTTTTTTGTCTCAGTTTTTATATGTACTTGTGGTGACCTTTGCGGTGTTCATACAGGCGGTGGCCGGCTTTGGCGGCACCTTGATTGCCATGCCGCTGGGCATCCTGCTGGTAGGCGTCGGTGTGGCCAAGCCATCGATGACGATCATCGCCTGGCTGACGGGTCTTGCCGTGGCCATTCCCGGCTTTAAGAAAATCGACTGGAAGGAGCTTGCCATTATGACCGCCGTCATGCTGGTGGGCGTTTTGCTGGGGTTGTGGCTGTTCGGCACGGTCAACATGAACTATCTCCTGATTCTGTATGCAGTGGTTGTATTTTTGATCGGCGTAAAAAAGCTCTTCTTTCCTTCAAATAAAACGCTGCCCAAGGCGCTGCAGGGCGCGGCTCTGGGCATTGCCGGCATCATGCAGGGCCTGTTTGTTTCGGGTGGCAGCTTTCTGGTGGTTTACGCGGTGGAACGCATCAAGGAAAAGCAAACCTTCCGCGCCACGGTCAACGCCGTGTGGGCTTTGCTCAACACCGTGTTGATCGCCTCCTACTGGATCGGCGGCACGCTCACGCAGGAGGTACTGACTACTACGGCTCTGTGCGTGGTGCCAACCTTTGCCGCCGTATGGATCGCGGGCGTGCTGGCAAAGATGATCAAGCAGGAGACCTTCCTGAAAATCGCCTATGTGATTTTGATCCTTTCCGGCCTGGTGCTGCTGATCTCCAATCTATAATAAAAAAGGCCTGTCGCTGATAATCCAAGCGGCGGGCCTTTTGTCTTAGCCTTGCTTTTTCATTTTTTCCAGATAGTCGTTGAGCTCGGCGTTGAGGATATCGGTGATGAACATGTGCCCGGGTGCGTGGGTGATGACCTGCGGGGGCCTGGCGTTTTCGATGGCGGCCTGAGGTGTTACACCGCAGGGCCAGAAAACCGGTACTTCGCCGGGATAGATATCCACCGCTTCGCCGTAATCGGGCTGCATGATGTCCTTAACGCCGACGGCAGCGGGGTCGCCAATGTGCACCGGCGCGCCGTGCACGTTGGGCATGGCGGCGGTGATCTCGGCCGCTCGCCTGGCATTCTCCGGCGTCATCGGCCGCATGCTGCAAACCATGGGGCCGAAGAACGGCCCGGCCTTTTTCGTCTGGATGTTGGTCTTATACATGGGCACGTTGCGCCCCTGCGCAATGTGGCGTACCTCGATGCCTTCGCGCATGAGCGCCTCCTCAAAGGAGAAGCTGCAGCCGATCAAAAAACCCACGCTGTCAGGCGTCCAGTAGCTGGAAGCATCCGTGATCTCTTCCGTAAACACGCCGTTTTTATACACGCGATACCTCGGCACGTCGCTTACGATGCTGCCGCCCTCCCCCATGGCATGGGTCAAAGGCGTGCCGCGAATGACCTCGAGCACCGGACAGGGGAAAGGATTTAGGGCGCAAAACTTGGCAAAATCCTCTGCCCATTCGCCGGGCAGAATCACCAGATTGGCCTGGGCATAACCGGCGGCCATTCCCGCCGTGGGAAAGTCGATCTCCCCGCTGCGAATCTTTTCACGCACCGCCTTTGGATGCATGTGCACATAGGGCGTAATATCAAAAGCAGCCACGTTTATCCTCCTTGCTAGTTCGTTTCCTGCACCTGTACGTCGAACGCTTTGCCGTTGATGGTGAAGTTGAAGCGACGGATGGGCTTATCCGGCGCAAAGACGGCCTGCGGCAGTACTGCTGCGGACACAGGCTTCTCCTCGCCGTCCAGCTCTGCGCGCATGGCGCGGAATCTTTCCTTCTGTGCCACGAACAAGTTCTGTGCCGTGCGGATATCCGTGCGCTCAAAGCGCACCGTGTCCCCCGCCTTGCACTGGGTGATCATGGGCATATCCACGTTGATGACGCTGGCGATTTTGGTATAGCCGCCTGTGGTTTGCCTGTCGGCCAGCATGATGATGGGCTCGCCGTCGCTGGGCACCTGGATGGCGCCAAAGGCAATGCCGTCGGTGATGATGTTGCCGTCCGTCACATGCTCGATGATCGGGCCCTGCAGCCGGCAGCCCATGCGATCAAAGCGGGTGGAGACCGTATAGGTGGAGTTTAAAAACGTATGGATGCCCGCCTCGGTGAAGCGATCATCCTGTGGGCCCATGAGCACGTGCACCATATACTCGCCCGAAAAGCTCATTGGCTCTATCGCACGCTTTTCCAGGTTCTTGGGGACAACGCCCTCCCTGCAGAAGGCGATCTCGTCGCCGTCCTGCAGCTTGCGGCCGTCCAGGCCCCCCAGACTGGCCTTCAGGTTGGTGGATCGGCTCCCCATCACCGGAGGAACGTCCAGCCCGCCCGCAAAGGCGATGTAGGCGCGGCAGCCGCTTTTAAGCTCCCCAAAGGAGAGCACGTCGCCCGATTGCACCTGCAGGGCGCGATACATCTCTGCCGGCTTATCATTCAGCGCCGGGGAAAGATCGCCGCCAGTCAGGGCGATCACGCAGGGCGTGGTGAATTCGATGGTTGGCCCCAGCATGGTGCATTCCAGCACGGCTTCTTCCTGGTCGTTGCCGACCAATATATTGGCATAGGTATAGGCGTGCACATCCAGTGCGCCGCAGACAGCCATGCCGTAGCGCTGATAGCCGCGGCGGCCTGCGTCCTGAACGGTGGTCAAAAGCCCGGCTTTGATGATTCTGATGCCCATCTTACACATCCTCCTTGAGATAGCTGCGGCATTCGTACTGCCCGGCCTCTACTTTTTTGCGGATGCGTTGATATTCCTCCTCGTCGATGGGGATAAAGCGCACATACATGCCCGCGTCCGGCAAAATAGGCCTCTCGCGGTGGGCATCGTACATCTTTACGGGCGTACGGCCGATCAGCTGCCAGCCGCCCGGGGAATCCACGGGATATACGCCTGTCTGCTTGCCGGCGATGCCGACGGAACCCGCCGGGATCACCACGCGCGGCTGCTCCAGGCGCGGGGTGGCGATGCGGTCGTCCATGCCGCCCATATACGTAAATCCGGGCGTAAAGCCCAGCATGTAGATCAGATACTCGGCACCGGAATGCAGTTCGATGACCTGCTGCGGCGTCAGGTTGTTGTACTGCGCCACATGGCCGAGGTCCGGCCCGTACTCCCCGCCGTACAATACGGGGATCTCCAGCACGACAGATTTGCTTATCTTCGCCTCGTGGTGGGCGGACAAAAGGACCATGAGCTTTTCGCTCAGCTCCTCGTATCGGATCACCTCCGGCGCGTAGTGGATCATCAGCGTGCAGTAGGTCGGCACGGTTTCGTATACGCCTTTGATCTTCGCCTCGTTCAGGGCTTCGTCAAAGCTGCGTATCTTTTTGTTGATCTCGTAGCTGATCTCGTCGCCGAACACCACAGCCACTGAGGTATCTCCGGTCATTTTAATGGTCGGATAGGACATAGCTGCCACCTTTCAAAAAATACACTCTCTGTTTAGCCGATCACGTCGGCGATGCAGGCAACGGTCACGCCCTCGGCCTGCAGGCGCGCACGGATCTCCTGAACGAAGCCAACGGCGTCGGGATTGTCGCCGTGCACGCAGATGGAATCCGCCTGGATGGGGATGATCTTGCCGCTGATGGTCTCCACGCAGCCTTCCTTGACCATGCGGATGGTGCGCGCGATGGCAAGCTGCTTATCATGCACCATGGCGCCGGGGAGCTTGCGCGGCACCAGAGTGCCGTCGTCCATATAACCGCGATCGGCGAAGACCTCGCTGGCACAGCGCAGGCCGACCTTCTTTGCCGCAAGGATGTGCTGGCTGCCGGCAAGGCCCAGCAAGATCAGGTCTTTATCTACCTCATAAATGGCCTCGCAGATGGCGACGGCCAGCGCCTCGTTCACGGCCGCCATATTGTAGAAAGCGCCGTGCGGTTTGACATGCTGCAGGGACACGCCGTTTGCCTTGGCAAAGGCCCACAGCGCGCCCACCTGGTACTTGATGTAGGCCTTGGCCTCCTCCGCGCTCACGGTCATGTTGCGGCGGCCAAAGCCCATCAGATCGGGATACCCCGGATGCGCGCCGACGGCCACGCCGGCCTGTGCGGCCAGGGCCACGGTCTTTTGCATCACGACGGGATCGCCTGCGTGGAAGCCGCAGGCCACGTTGGCGGACGAGATGTATTTGAGCACATCCGCGTCCATGCCCAGGGTATAGGCGCCGAAGCTTTCGCCGAGGTCGGCGTTCAAGTCTACCTTATACATAAAGCTATCTCCTTTTAGTGTTTTTTCTATAAGCTGAAAGCGCAGCATTCTTTCCTGTAGATCAGCATGCCGCAGCCATACGGGTCGTCCTCTGCCCCGAATTCTTCTTTGACGAACGCATATCCGTTCTTTTCCAGGACCCTTACGGAAGCGGCGTTGCCGTGCATCACACGGCCATACAAAACCTTAATTCCAAACTTCGAGGCCGTGTATTTGGTCATCGCCTTTACCAGCTCCGTCGCATACCCTTTTCCGCTGTACTCTTCACAGATCGTATAGCCAATTTCAACTTCGCCCTGGACGCCCTCGACTTCGTTGATGCCGGTATCGCCGATCAATTCGCCTGTTTGTTTTTCCTCAACAGCCAGCACATACGGCAGCTCGCCGCGATCAACGCAATCGGCGAAAAAACGGATGGCGTCCTCTGCTTCTTCCAGATCGGCATAGCTTTCGTTCGGGATCCATTGTTTGACGCCGGCCTGCAAATGGATTTCATACAGGCGCTTTGCATCCATGGGATGGAATTTTCTTATGCGCAAATGCTCTGTTTCAAACAAGGGCTCCATCGATTCACCTTCACATATCTTTATACTTTTTTCAGCACAACCGCGCAATGCTACAAGCGCAAGTCAAAGCATCAGCTGCTCTGACTTGCGCTTGGCATACATGTTAGATAGCTTTTGTGCGTCTTACGCGCCGAACAGAGCCTTTGCGCTCTCAACGAAGGCCGTCATATTGCGGGCGGCGATGAACAGGAACACGCCGATGACGATGATCGCCAGAATGTTGAGGACGATGCCGTTCTTATATTTGCCCATAATTTTCTTATCGTTGCATACGATGAGCAGCAGGACGGCCGTGATCGGGAGCAGGATGGCGTTGGCAGCCTGTGCGAAGAGGATGATCTCTGTGGGGGAAGCGCCAATGGTGCAGACGGCAACCGTGCCGCAGACAAGGACGATGATCCAGATGATCTTGAAGCGGAGCTTTTTCATATCCTCGCCCCAGCCGAGAATGCCGGAAGATGCGAATGCAGCCGCCAGAGGAGCGGTAAGGGTGGAGGTAAGACCTGCAGCGAAGAGGCCGATGCCGAAGAATACGGTTGCCCAGCTGCCCAGGACCGGCTCAAGAGCCTTGGCCATGTCGCCGCCGTTCTTGATCTCAACGCCGGTGCCGTGGATAGCGGCGGCAGCGCAGACGATGATAGCCATGGAGATGATGCCGCCCAGACCGATGGAAAGGCAGGAGTCCAGCGTAGCGGAGCTCAGATCCTCTTCAGGGTTGTTCCACTTTTTGGCAGCGGAGGAAGCGTGAAGGTAAATGTTATAGGGAACGACGGTTGTACCCATCAGGGCTGCAACTGTCATCCATGCTCTGTTGACATCGGGAACATGCGGTGTGAACAGGCCTTTGACGACTTCGCCCCAGTTGGGACCGATGGCGATGGCGCATGCGAAGAACACAACGCCCATGACCACCACGAGAGCGGTAAGGAACTTTTCAACGATGCCGTAGCTGCCGCTGAACAGGAGGATAAAGCCGATGACGCCGATGATGATGGCGAGAATGATCTTGCCAGTCTGGCTGCTGAGAGCGGGAGCAATTGCCTGGATGCCCAGAACGGAACCGGATACGTTGCCGGTTTCATAAGCAACGTTGCCGATGAAGACCGCCGCTATAACGAGTATCGCAAGTAGAATGCGGGAGCCAGCACCTGTGAACTTGGTGCGGAGTGCCTCACCGAGGCCCATTTGCTTCACGATGCCGAGACGTGCTGCCATCATCTGCATGATGATAACCGAGATCGTCGAGAACAGCATTGCCCACAGCAGGGTGTAGCCAAAAGTAGCGCCGGAGATGGAGCAGGATGTTACGGTGCCGGGACCGATAAATGCAGCCGCTACCATTGCGCCGGGGCCGACTTCCTTCAGGCGCTGCCAGAAGCTTTTCGTCATAATGAGTCCTCCTTATGTTTTATATAACAACCGTTACGGCGAAAGCGGGTTTCGCCGTAATCGTCATTCAATACGAATGAATTCGCATGAATTGCAATTATTTTAACAGATGTGAACTTATAATGCAATACAAAAAATGCATTTATGCAGATGCCTTTCTGCAATATTTCTCCGTTGATGCATCAATTACCGGCATATTCCGCATATTTAGCTTTGCACTACATTCGAATCGCGTTCGGAAGCGCCCAGCGAAAAGGCATGCAGGCATTGCATATTCATTCACACAACATACAAACAATGCTTTGCCCGGACAGGATTTGCATCCATTCACATATATACAAAAGACTGTTGTCTGCTTTTGCGCACTGCAAGGATCGGCACCGTTAAGAATACAAAACCGGCTCCCGGAAAAGGTGTCCGAGAGCCGGTCAGGTGACGCTTGCTTTACTTCTTGGTGCCGAACAATCCGCGGATGATGGCGCTGGTGCCGGAACGCATGACAGAGCTTAAGGCGGTGGTGGCCGCGCGCTTGCCAACCGTGCCGGCATTGGTGACCTTGCCGCCGAGCACGGAATTGATCACGTTCGTGCTCACGGAACGCGCAACGGAGGACGCCGCCGCGGTGGTGGCTTTCTTCACGGCGTTCTTGGCAGCAGAAGCCTTCTTTTGGGCCGTCTTTTCGGCCGCAGCCGCTTCCTTCTGGCGCTGCTTTTCCGCCGCTGCCTCTTCCTTTAGGCGTTGTTTCTCGGCCGCGGCTTCTTCCTTCAAGCGCTGTTTTTCGGCTGCTGCTTCTTCCTTTAAGCGCTGTTTCTCCGCTGCAGCCTCTTCCCTTTGCCGCTGCTTTTCCGCCGCTTCCTCTTCC
>JBNRMU010000013.1:0-15748 GCA_050309765.1 Christensenellales bacterium | reverse complement strand
CGGTATTCTTTTCCGCCGCTGACGATGCTGCGGTAGGCGCGGCCGCCCGCGTCCAATTGCCGCTTCATGTGGTTGCGGCGCTGGGCGTTTGTCGAGACGGGGTCTGCCTGCGGATCGAAGTAACTGTCTTTATGCAGAGCGTAATACAAGATAGTGTCGTGCTTGCGGCTGAAATGGGTCTTCGATCTGCCGCCGCTGCTGTAGGCCCAGATGATCTCGTTTTGAAAGCGATCCTCGCCGAGCAGTTCGTCCAGAAAAACCCGCGCGTAGGCGCTGGCCCGGTAGTCCACATGCAAAAACAGATTGCCGTCCGGACGCAGGGCGGAAACGGCGGCGCGCAGGCAGTCCTTTAAAAAAACGAAGTATGCCTCGCGATCCGGCCACCTGTCGTCATAGGCGCAAAAGTCCTTGCCCGTATAAAAGGGCGGGTCCAGATAGCAGATGGACGCCTTTTCAGGCAGCAACGGCAGCACGCTTTGCATCTTGCCGAAATAATGGTCGCCGCCCGCGCCGTCCCCAGGCAAATGCTCGATCGTAAGCGGCAAGGGCATCAAAGCCATAAGTACTCCTTCAGGTGGGCGCAGAGCAGCTGCAAAAAGGCCTTCTGCATTTCGTCCTGCATGAGCAATTCACCGGCTTTTTGCACGGATGAAACAAAGCGCGGGTCCAGACCCTTTTCGCCGTATTCCACCAGCGGGCACAGCGGCCTTGCGCGCACGTCCATGGCCGGATGGATGGCGCCGTCCTCGCCGATATAGGGGAACAGCGGAAAGATACGGCAGCTCAGCGGCCTCAATCGCCGCGGACAGGGCAGGCGGCAGATGAGCAGCGGCACGCTTTGGCCGTCAAACTCCAGGGCGGAATCGACGATCTCCATCCAGGCGCCCTGGTGGGCGTACAGCTCCTTTTCGCCGGGAAAGAGCAGCATGCCGCTCTCCCCTTCCTCGCTTTCGTCGTCCTTGCAGCATAGCGCGCCGCACAGGCGGCCGCAGTCGCTTTTAAGCGGGGTCACGTCCTCCAGCAGTGCGCGAACCTTAAGGATCGTTTCCGTCGCAGCGTTCATGGGCGCTCATCCTTTCCTTTGCCGCCATGAGCAGCTCGTCTTTCAGGTTATGCAATCTCTCTTCGATCACTTCATCCAGCAGGTAATTCAGCATCTCGCCGATCTGTGCCCCGTGCAGGCCCAGCGCGCCGAGCTCATTGCCGTTTACGTCAAGATCAGCTATACGGCAGCAAAGATGCTCTTTCTCGATCCTGTCCAGCAGATACGTATCCTTTTTTTGCATCAGCAGCAGATATCGCGCGCATTCGCTGCCGTATCGACGCACGGCCCAGCGCACCTGGGCGAGGGTGTCCGTTTTGTCCTCGCGGGCGGAAAGCAGCGTAAGCACGTTTTTGTGCATTGCGGCGCTCAGGCGCAGGGCGGTCAACGTCTCCTCCGGCTGCGCGGATATCTCCGCAAGCCTGCACAGGCGGATGGCGAGTATCTGCGGCTGGCCGCAAAGGCCGCGCATCTGCGCCCTATACACATCTGGGGCAACGTCTTCATAGCCCGGCAGACAGGCCCTCAGCACATCCGGGTAGTCCTGCAAAACGGCGGCGTTTGTACCCAGCAGGCAGCCGCACAGCTCCTTGGAAATGCGCTCGCTGGCCACATCCTTGAGCAGAGGCGCGCAGGCGTGAATGGCGGCGTCGGTCTTGTCTTCAATGGCAAAACCCAATGTGGAAGCAAATCGCAGGGCACGCAGGATACGCAAAGCGTCCTCCGAAAAGCGTTTTTCCGGCTTGCCCACGCAGCGCAGAAGGCGGGCGTTCAGATCGTCCAAGCCGCCGACCAGGTCTACCAGGCCGTCCTTTGGTCGATATGCCAAGGCATTGCAGGTAAAATCGCGCCGGAGCAGGTCTTCCCACAGGCTAGGAACAAAGGTCACGCTGCTCGGGTGGCGGTGGTCCAGATACTGGCCGTCGCTGCGGAAGGTGGTGATCTCCACGACCATTTGATCCAGCACCGCCGTAACGGTGCCGTGCTGCACGCCCGTGGGGTGTACGCGGCAGCCCGCGCGCAGAAGCGCCTGCGTCGCCTGTTCCGGCAGGGCGGCGCTGGCGATGTCGTAATCCTTGGGCATTAAGCCCAAGAGCTCGTCGCGCACGCAGCCGCCGACGAGATAGGCCGCATAGCCCGCGTCTTCCAGCGCGCAAAGCATCGCCTGCACCTGTGCCGGTATCCGCATGCGTTTTCTCCTTCCACAACTGTCAGAAAATCCCATCTTGTTTCCATGGAGTTTCCATGTTGTATTTTTCTTATTTTGTTACATTTTTGAAACTGAAATGCACGCTTTTAGTATCAAAAAGGAAATTCCTTCCATTGATCTGTTCAAATTCTTCTGATAGCATCCAAAATCATGAAGGGAATGATAAAAATGGCATTCCCGGAAAGGAAGGAATTCACCATGTTGAAATGCACATCTATCGTCACCGCCTGCGCGATGCTGCTGTCCATGCACTCGCCCAAGTGGATGCAGCAGTTTCCCAAGGACTGCACGGGCCAGCGCAGCAAAACCGTCGTTACCGCCGGCATCAAGCCCGGCAACTGCCAGAGCCGCAGTCAGCAAACGCCCACAGCGCCTTCGGCAACGCCTGCAGCTCCCATGCAGACGCCCGCAACGTCCACGCCCAAGCCCGCTGCCCCCGCGCAGACGCCGGCCGCTTCCGCAAAACCCGCAGCAACGCCCACTCCAGCCGTTTCTGCGGCCGACGCCTACGCCCAGACGGTCGTGCAGATGGTGAACGAAGAGCGCGCAAAGCAGGGCTTAAGCACCGTTACGCTGGACGAAAAGGCCTGCCAGGCCGCCTGTGTGCGCGCGGACGAGATCGCCCAAAGCTTTTCCCACACCAGGCCAAGCGGCGAAAGCTGCTTCACGGTGCTGAAGGAATTGGGTATCAGCTACATGGGCGCGGGTGAAAACATCGCCAAGGGCCAGACAACGCCAGAGCGCGTGATGGCCGCCTGGATGGGCAGCCCCGGCCACTATGCCAACATCATACGGGAGGGATTTACCCGTATCGGCGTCTGCCATAAGGTGATCGGCGGCGTCCACATGTGGGTGCAGATCTTCCTCAGGTAAGGGCCAGCATGTTCTCAAAGTAGTCAAAGGCGGAAAACTTGCGGTCCAGCAGGTATTCGGTAAAGGATCGCATGGCCTCGTAACAGCCTTCTACTTTCTGGCAGGGGAGCAGGCGGTCGCCCTGGCCGCAGCGGTACAGGGCCAGCACCTGCTCCCTGGTGGCGGGCAGGCTGCCGGCAGACGCATGCTGTGCGCAGGCAAGGCCGCCTTTTTGAAAATCAAAGCGCGCATCCTTCAGGGGACCCAGGCAATGTACGCAGCGATTTAGCACCAGGCCCTGGCCGTTCAGCGCCAGGAAACGCAAAAGAAAACCCGTCGTAAGCTCCTTAAGGCCGCTCGTTCCGCTTTCCAGATAGGCAAGCGCCTGCAGCAGCAGCACAAACAGCGGCTCGTTGGGCTCGTTTTCCTGCACGACCTCCAGGCAAAGCCTAGCGTACAGCGCCGCGCAGGACAGGGCCACGGGGTCCTCGCGCAGGGTGTAATGCGTCTTGTCTATCGTGCAGCTGCTCAGCTGGTATTGCCCGCTGCGCTCCAGCAGGACATATTCGCCCAGGGTGAACTGGGTGGAAGGGGCCATCAGCTTGCTGGAGGATTTATGCGCCCCGCGGGCGGACACCTCTACCCGCCCCCGCTCCCTGGTGAACAGGGTGAGCATGCGGTCGTATTCGCGATAATTCACGGATCGAAGGACGATGCCATAGAGCTTTATGGGTCCCATCTCGCATGCTCCTTTCTGAAAAAAGCCCGGGCTTTAAAGCCAAGGGCTTTTTTTGTATATGCGCATTTGTTTCAAGTTCCAAAGGCGTGGCCTTTACTCGTTGGTATAACCCAGATTCTTCAGATCCTCCTGGCGGTTGCGCCAATCGGGGCGCACCTTTACCCACAGCTGTAAATTGACCTTCTGCGCCAGCAGCTTTTCGATGTCGCCGCGGGCCTGCTCGCCGATGCGGCGCAGCATCTCGCCTTGTTTGCCGATGAGGATGCGCTTATGGCTGTCCCGCTCGCAGTACACATTGGCATGGATGGTCACGGCGCGGTGCGGATCGCCCTCGTTCTCGATGGCCAGTATCTCCACGCCGATGCCGTGTGGGATCTCGTCGCGCAGGTTGCGCAGGGCCTTTTCACGGACCATCTCGGCGATGATGACGCGTTCGGGCTGGTCGGTGATCATGTCGTCCGGAAAGTACTTGGGGCCCTCCGGCATCCAGGACAAAAGGGTCTTTAACAGCTCGTCCAATCCGTCGCCCTTGCGCGCGGAGATGGGCAGCCAGGCCCCTGCCGGATAGGCGGACAGCTTTTGCAGAAGCGGCGCAAGCACACCCGCATCCACCGTGTCGATCTTGTTGACGACGATGGCAACGGGCACCTTGAGCGCGGTGTATTTTTCAACGATCTCCAGGTCCTGCTTGCGCACATCGGAGGCGTCCAGCATCACAAGGATGGCGTCGATGTCCTCCAGGGCGCTCTGTACGGCCTGTATCATGTATTCGCCGAGTTTTGTGCGCGGCGTATGGATGCCCGGGGTGTCCAGGAACACGATCTGCGCGTCCTGTCTGGTGAGCACGCCCATGATGCGGCTGCGCGTGGTCTGCGCCCGCGGCGACACGATGGCCACCTTTTCGCCGATCAAGGCGTTCATCAGGGTGGATTTGCCCACGTTGGGGCGGCCTAAAATGGCAACGAAGCCGGAATGAAATCCTTTTTGCATATAAGTTTCGATTCTCTTTCTATTTATTATTCTCTTGGAAGCTGCACAGCCGTAAGGGCCTTCTCTTCCATTCGGCGCATGACGGCGCGTTCGTCCTCGGTCTCGTGGTCGTAGCCCAGCAGATGCAAAAGCCCGTGCGCGCACATGTAGCCGAATTCGCGCCTTTCGCCGTGGCCGAAGTCCTGTGCTTGTTCGCGGATGCGCTTGGGGCACAGCACCAGGTCGCCCAGGAACACACAGCCATTTTCCGGATCGATGGAACCGATCAGCTCGCGGTCGCTCTTGTCGCGCAGAAAGCCCTCGATCATCGGGAAGGAGAGCACATCCGTCACGCTGTCCACCTGGCGGTAGTCGCGGTTGATGCGCTGCATCTCCTCTTCCGTGACAAAGGTCATGGTAAGGCTTACGTCCAGCTCAATGCCTTCTTCCTTCAGCACCTGCTGCGCAACGGCGTTGAACAAATCGGGCAGCTCCGGAGCGGAAACCTGCTCGTCCTCGTCTATCCAGTCGATTTTAACCATATTTACGCCTCTTTGTTTCCATTCGCCGGTTCGATCGGCTGGGCGTCCGGAGCATCCGGCAGGTTTGCAGCCAGCGGCGCGGGCGCGGCTTGCAGCGGGGCTGCATCGATTTCCTGCGCAGTCGCCTCGGCAGGCAGTTTACCGGCCGGCAGCACATCCTTGGCAAGGTCAAGCTTTGGATACTCGATCCTTTCGTGATAGATGCCGGTAAGGGTCTTGACAAAGGCCTGCTCGATCTGCTCCAGCTCGCGGAAGGTAAGCGGCGCCTCGTCCAGTTGGCCGGCGTCCAGCTTACCGCGCACCATGTTGTGCACAAACTTTTCGATGGCCTCCACGGAGCGCTCTTTCAGCGTGCGCGAAGCGGCTTCCACGGTGTCCGCCATCATCAGGATCGCGGCCTCCTTGGTCTGGGGCTTGGGGCCGTCGTAGCTGAAATCGGCCGGGTCTATCTCGCGGCCCTCGGCGTCCGCCTGCTCCTTGGCCTTGTAATAGAAGTAGGCCATCTGGCTGTCGCCGTGGTGCTGCGCGATCAGATCGCGGATGCGCAGGGGCAGCTTTTGCTTTTCGGCCATGGCGACGCCGTCGCGCACATGGGCGGCGAGGATCGCTGCGGAAATCTGCGGCTCCATGCCGTCGTGCGGGTTGGGCTGATCCATCTGGTTTTCCTTGAAGAAGATGGGCCGGCGCGTCTTGCCGATGTCGTGGTAATAGCTGCCCACGCGGCAAAGCAGCGCATTGGCGCCGATCTGGTCGGCGGCTGCTTCGGCAAGGTTTGCCACCAGGATGGAATGGTGATACGTGCCCGGCGCCTCGGTCTGCAGCTGGCGCAGCAGCGGCTGTGTGGGCGTGGAAAGCTCCAGCAGTATCTGCGGCGTCAACAGGTTGAACAGCGTTTCCAGCAGCGGCAGCACGCCCACCGCCAGCACCACGGAAAGCAGGCCGCCGATGGCGACCATCAGGCCGTTTTGCAGGCTCTCGTTAAAGTTGGTGCTGATCAAAACGCCGGAGGATACGATGCAAATAAAATTGAGCGCGCCGATCAAAAAACCGGAATATAAAAGCTGCGAGCGCCTGCTCGTGCGTCTTGCGATATAAATGGCCATCGCCCCCACAAACAGGGTGAGAAGCAGTAGCTGGATCATGGGCGCGGCCATCAAGCCATCCTCGCCCGTGGCCATGACGCCCGCGCAGACGCCCAGCACCATGTTCATCACCATGGCAAGGCCGGGCCTAAGCAGCAGGGCGATCAGGATCGCGCCCAGCTGCACAGGGATCAGGTATTCGTTGAGCGTGCGCACGGCCAGGCCCACAGCAAGCTGCAAAAGCGTGATGACGGAAAGCAGCAGGATCATCTTTGGCTGGCGGAGCAGTTCGCGCTCGAATTGATACAGATAGATAAGCACGGTAAAGAACATCAAAAGCACCAGCAGGGACATACCTATGTACATATAGGCGTCCGCGCTCTCGTGCTGCAAAAGACCAAGTTCGCTGAGCATGGCATACTGCTGCTCGGTCACGACCTCGCCGGCCTGCACGATGTTCTGGCCCTTTTTGTACACCACGGCTTCCACGGCCTGCGCAAGCTGTTCGCGCTCGACCTCCGTGGCTTCGCTGTCGATGAAGACGTTTTCGCGCAATACGAAGGTTCCCAACGCATTGGCCGCGCTGAGCAGCTCGCTGTCCACGCCGCGGCCGATCAGCTGCAGGGATATCTCCTGGCGCTTTTCGGCCAGCTCGCCGTCGCGCACTCCCTCCTCCATGATCTGCTGCACCATCTGGCGCAGAACATCGGCCATGGTCTCAAAGCTGTTGTCGTCGATTGTGATGATGGAGGCCAGTTCCTTCTGGGAAAAGTTCAGCGCACCCAGGGTGGAAGTCAGGTTCTCCATAGCCACTTCCTGCGGGTCCGGGGTGGGTGTGGGCTTTGCGGTGGGCGAAGGCGTGGGCGTCGTCTCTTCCTCGGGAACCACGGGCACCTCGTTCCCCTCGGCATCTATGGTGACCACAGGCGTGGGGGCAGGTATAGGCACCGGCGTGGGCGTCGGCGTTGCCAGCAGGGCATTTTTATAGGTCGTGCGCGCGCGCCGCATGGAGGAAATATAATCATCCAGCAGGTTCAGGGAAAGCTCGGCCACGGCGGCATCCTTGCGCATGATGCCCTCGTCCAGCGATTCCGCCGCCAGCTCACGCAGGTGCTCCGTGGCGATCTTATCCTCGATGTCCTTGGTGGCCTTGATGGTTTCCGGTGCGGGCTCGCCCACCTGGATGTCGTGGCGCTTGGGGCTGGCGACCATGATCAAAAGGCCCAGCACCAGCAGGAAGCATAGGGCCAGAATCAGCACGGAGTACAGCGTGCTCCTGTCGCCCCTGTCCTTTTTCTGCACAGTGTTTTCCTGGGTCGTGTCGTCTTTTGCGGGTTTGTGAAACATGGCAACTTATCTCCTTACGCCTGAAAGGATGCGGTCAGTGCCCCATCCTTTTTTCGTATCGTTCATAGGCGCGAACGATGTCCTGCACCAGCTCGTGGCGGACCACGTCGCGGTGGGTCAGCTCCACCAGGGCGATGTTCTCCACCCCTTTGAGCACCTCCACGGCCTCCTTCAGGCCGCTCTTTTTGCCAAGGGGCAGGTCGATCTGCGTGAGGTCACCGGTGACGATCACCTTGGATCCCATGCCAAAGCGCGTCAGGAACATCTTCATCTGCTCGCAGGTGGTGTTCTGCGCCTCGTCCAGTATGATAAAGCTGTCGTTGAGCGTGCGGCCGCGCATGTAGGCAAGAGGCGCGACCTCGATCACGCCGCGTTCCTGGAGCTTCTGGAAATTGTCCACGCCCATCAGCTCGTACAACGCGTCGTACAAGGGGCGCAGATAGGGATCCACCTTGTTTTGCAGATCGCCGGGCAAAAAGCCCAGCTTTTCGCCCGCCTCCACGGCCGGACGCGTGAGCACGATGCGCTCGATCTCCTTATTTTTAAAGGCAACGACCGCCATCGCCATGGCAAGGTAGGTCTTGCCCGTTCCGGCGGGGCCAGTGGCAAAGGTGACCGTATTTTCCTTGATGGCTTTGACATAATTGCGCTGGCCAAGCGTTTTGCAGCGCACCTGCCTGCCGCGGGCGGTGATGGCGATGACGTCCTGCATGATGGCGTCGATCATATCCGCCTGGCCTTCGCGAGCCAGTTCCACGGCATAGTTGATGCGCGATTTGTCGATCCGCTCCCCTCGCCTGAGCATGGCGAGGAGCTTTTCCATCACGGTCATGGCCAGCGTTACGCTCTGCTCGGGGCCGGTCACGAGGATCTGCGAGCCTTCGGCGCTGATGCGCGTGCCCGTGCGCTCCATGATCGTTTCTACGTTTTCATCCAAATTGCCGAACAGCGAGGCCGCCTGGTCCATGGAGTCCAGGATGAGTTCGCGTTTGATGAGGGTTTCGGTTTCCAAATATATGAATCCTCCCGGATCGCGCCGCTATTGTTCCTTTTGCACGCCGATTTGGGCCAGGGTTTCCAATGTCAGCGACGCATATAGTTTTTCATTTTCTATCTTACTATATTCCAAGCGTTTGTCAACAATCTGCGCCCCATTGGGCACCAGCTGCAGGGCCTTGCACAGCGCGCGCTGGGCCGCCTGCCGATGCGCCTGCGCATTGTCCCTTTTTATCCGATGAATCTGTACCTCATATGTGATCATTTTATCCCATTGAATTGGAAAAAACAAGCCATCCAGCAGCAGCCCCCGCGCATGGGCGGTGTCGTAGGCGGCATAGTCCGTCTGCGGCGCTTTTCTCGGAAACTCAAAACCAAACAGCGATATTTTGATGCTTTCTTTTTGTTTGCCCGTATGCTCCCGTTCCTGCTCGTACAGCTCCGCCTCTCCCCTTCCCGTTTGCCAAAGGCGCGCCGTCACCTGTCCGGCAGCCCGGCAGGGGTTGCCATCCGCATCCACGCCCTGGATGAGCACCTGCCCCTGGCGTACCGTATCGCCCGGCCGTACCAACGGCACGCCGGAAAACACGGTCACATTGGTGATGAAGCCGTTGCTGGCGGCGATCACATCCACAGCTTCGTACTCGTTGGCGATCTTTGGCGGCTGCGTCGCTTCCACCACGAAAAGCTCGATGTTTGTACCTTGCCTGCGAATCGATACATAGGTCAGCTCAGGATGCAAATCCTGCAAAGCGCGCTCTATCTGTCTTCGGTCGATGCTCTGGGCAGGCACGCCTCTTTTCAGTCCCATCTCTTCCGCCTGTTGGAGCAGCGTCTCGCTGAGCTTCTTATTCGCGGTGCCGCTGACCTTGAGCTGCAGCACCGTGCCGCTTAGGTACATCAGCGTGAGCAACGCCGCCGCCAGGCAGAACGCAAAAGCGCTGTTTCTCCTTAAAAACACACGCACAAAGGGCAAACCCCGGCGCTGGAGTACGTGCATTCGGATTCCCTGACCGCGCAAAAGCCGCCTAAGTTGCCGCACGTCCTTAAGCAGCAGGCGCATCGTCAGGCCGTCTGCCGTTGTCTTCACGTCCTCCAGGGGGATCTCCTGCGCGATTTGCGAAAGCTGCATCGCGGATAGCGGCCCTGTCAGCAGCACCGTGACGCTGCCAAAGAAAAACTCCATGCCTTCCCTCCCGTATGCCTTATAAAACGCTGAAGCTGACGGCGTCGATGCGGCCGACGAGGGCGATCTGCTCCGCATCGATGGCTTCGATGTTCAGTTGCCTGCCCTCTATCAACAGCACCAGGTTTTTTCCCTTCAGCCGTATGCGCTCGGGGCCAAATTCCAACAGACCGCGATGGCCCTCCAGCACCAGACGGGCATTTCCGTCCATGTGCAGCTGTATTTCCTGCGTAACAGCGGCAGGGGGAATGCCCAGCCTGTCCGTAAGTTTAGGTCTATCCATTTGTTTTTCACCCCTTATGCCTTCCTTTCCATGTATATGAAAACGGCTTGAGCGAACATGCGCCCCCGGATGTGGTGTTTCATGATCACAAAAAAGCATACGAAAAGGGCCGCGCAAAGCAGATGCTCTGCGCGGCCCTCAGCAGTCATAATTACTTGCCCGTTTGCTGTGGTTCAGGTCTTCAGTTGACGGAAATCTCCATCAGCTCCACCTGCAGCTGCATTTTTTGTCCGTTGCGCTGCACGGTCAGTTCCACCACGTCGCCTACCTTTTTGCTGTACAGCCAGGCGCGCATGGCGGTGTCGGACTGGATGGGTTCGCCGTCCAGCTCCAGGATGATGTCGCCTTCCTTCAGGCCGGCCTTATCCGCGCCGGAGCCCTCGGTTACGGTCGAGACCTCGATGCCGTAGATGACCTCATAGCGGGAATTGTACCCCTGGATCAGGCGGCAGGTGATGCCAAGGCCGGGACGCTTGATGGTGCCGGTTTGGATCAGTTCCTCCACCACGGGCTTGACCTGATTGATGGGGATGGCGAAGCCAAGGCCTTCGATCACGGCGCCGTCGGCGGTCATGCCGGAGTTCTTGCGGGCGTTGATGCCGATGACCTCGCCATTAAGGTTCAGCAGCGCGCCGCCGGAGTTACCGGGGTTGATGGCCGCGTCGGTCTGGATCATCTCCACGGTGTAGCCGTCGCTCAGATTCAATTCGCGCTTGGCGGCGGATACGGTGCCGAAGGTCACGGTACCGGCCAGCTCAGCGCCCAACGGGCTGCCGATGGCCACGGCAAACTGGCCCGTGCGCACGGCGTCCGAATCGCCGAGCTTGGCGGCGACCAGGCCGTCTTTTTCGATCTTGAGCAGGGCGATGTCCAGCACGGAGTCGTAGCCGATCACCTGGGCGTCTACCTCTTCGTTGTCCGGGAAGAGCACGGTCACCTTGCTGGCGCCATTGACAACGTGATAATTGGTCACCACGTAGCCATCCGTGGAAATGATGACGCCGGAGCCGGAGCCCTGGGCCACCTCGGCCGTGCCGTCCATGAACATGGCCTGCGTGTAGTTGCAGATGCCGACGACGGAATCCTCAACGCTTTCCACCAGGTCTGCCACGTGAGTGGAGAAGGCGTCCATCGTCTCGGCCGCGTCCACATCGCCGAAGGAAAAATCGGGATCAAGCGCCGGTTTTTTCTCGTCCTTTGTCTCGGGAATCTCCTCTGGGATCTTGGTGAAATCGGCGGGTTCCTTTTCCTTTTGTCCCTTTTCTTTCGTCTGCTCGGCTTCCTCGGTCACAGCGGGCGCTGTTTGTGCCTTCTGCGCGTCGTATTGCCCGCGCACCAGCACGGAGCCCAGCATGCCGCCGATGATGAGCATAACCAGCGCCACGGAAATCACCAGCCAGCCGGTGCCGCGCCGCCTTCCGTTGTTGTTATAATCATTGTTGTACATACTCATGGAACGTACCTCCTTATCTTTCTCATCTGGCTATAGTATAGGCCGGGCATTTTGCCAATCTGTGAACAGCTTATGAATACATGTAAAGAATTATTGTTTTTCGCTGGCTGTTTCGCCGCTTTGCGCAAGTGCCAGGGTAAAGCGGAAGGCCGCGCCCCTGCCCTCCTCGGAAGAGACGGTGATATCCTGGCCGTGCTGCCTTAAGATCCTCTGCACGATGGAAAGGCCAAGGCCCGTGCCAAGGCCGGAGGTGTGCGCCTTGTCCGCCTTGTAGAAGCGCTCAAAAACATGGGGCAGGTCCTCCTGCCGGATGCCCGCGCCATCGTCGCGCACGGTCACGGCGCAAAGGCCGTTTTCCTCTTCTACATCCACGGTGATCTTGCCGTACTGGCCGCAGAACTTGATCGCATTGTCCACCAGGTTGGACACCACCTGCTCGATGCGGTCTATATCGGCATGCACAAGCAGAGGGCTGCGCAGATAGTGCAGGTCCAGATCCATGCTCTTTTCCTCCAGACGGCCTTCGAACTTGATGAATACGCGGTTTAAAAGCTCGCAGATATCGAAGTCCGTCTGGTTGAGCGGCACGCTGCCGCTCTCGATGCGGGAAAGGTCGAGCAGGTCGTGGATCAGGCGGGAAAGGCGCTGCGTTTCGTCATAGACCACCTGCATATAGCGTTTGTGCTCGCTCTCGGGGATGGTGCCGTCCAGCATGCCCTGCAAATAGCCTGCGATGGACGTGATGGGCGAGCGCAGCTCATGCGAGACGTTGGCAACAAAGCCGCGGCGCATCTCCTCCATGGAAGAGATGCTCTCTATCATGGTGTTGAAGGCGGCGGCCACCTCGTTGATCTCCTGAATGCTGCCCTTATCGTCCAGGCGCACGCTCATATCGCCGGCCGTCATGCTCTGCGCCGCCGTGGACATCTCCGTAAGGGGCTTGGAGATGCGCATCGTCATGGTGTAGGACAAAAGCAGGCCCACGCCCACGGCGATGAAAATGCCCGGATACATGAGCATAAGCAAACTGTGCAGCGGCGGCCGGATATAGGACAAGTTTCTGTGCAGAAAAAGGGCGCCCACAGGGCCGTTCCAGCCGGACAAGGGATAGACCACCGTTACGATGGGCTGGCCGAAGTCGCCGTCGTACACGCCCTCCAGCACCAGCGGCTCTTCGTTTTCGGTCACCTGGCGCATGTAGCTTTGCGTTTCCGCGGACACGGCGGAGGGGGCTTTGTTCTCCTCAAATCCGGTGATGGAGATGGCAAGGCCATTGCTGCCGATCATCCAAAGCTCGGAATTCTTCGTACCCTCTTCAATGGCGTCCTCCAGCACCTGGGCGGTGATCTGCCGATCGAGCAGGTAACTGTAGTTGCGGGCGATCAGGCGCGCGTCCTCCTGCATCTGGCGGATGCTGTCCCTGTACTGGGTAAAGGAAAGCGTGTTGCCGATCACCACGCCAAAGACGGCGATAACGCACAAAAGCACCAATATATAGTTAAAGAAGAGTCTGGTAAAAAGCCTGCGGAACATCATTTTACCTCAAACTTGTAGCCGACGCTCCACACGGTCTTGATGAACCAGCCGTATTGCTCGCAGCCCTGCAGCTTTTCGCGCACGCGCTTTACGTGCACGTCCACCGTACGGGAATCGCCGAAATAGTCAAAGCCCCACACATGCTCCAGCAGCTGGTCGCGGGTAAAGACCTTATTGGCGTGGCTGGCAAGGAAATACAACAGCTCGATTTCTTTGGGCGGCATCTCGATTTCCTTGCCTGCATAGGTCACCACATAGGTGGACATGTTGATGACAAGGTTCGGGAAGGCAAGCTCCTTTTCCGGCGCGGCCACGGTCTGGGTACGGCGCAGCACGGCCTTGATGCGGGCGATGAGCTCCTTGGGGTCGAAGGGCTTGGTCACATAATCGTCCGCGCCCAGCTCCAGCCCCAGGACCTTGTCAAAGGTCTCGTCCTTGGCCGTTAGCATGATGATGGGGATGGAAGAGATCTTGCGGATCTCGCGGCACACCTGCCAGCCGTCCATGCCCGGAAGCATGAGATCGAGCAGCACGATGTGCGGCGGGTTGCTGCGGAAGGCCGCCAGGCCATCGTCGCCGCGCATCTCCACCTGGGCCTCAAAGCCCTCCTTTTCCAGATACAGCCGGATCAGCTGCCCGATGTTGGGATCGTCGTCCACCACGAGGACGCGCATCTTTTCCATTGTGTTTGCCTCCCTGTGTGTAAAGCTTGAGTATCTCTTGGGCCCTTATGGCTTTTTCATTGCAAGGTGAAACTGCCCATCCTGAATAAGGCTGTCCAGCAAAACAAATCCGCAGTCCTGCGCAAGGCGCGCGACTGTTTCCAATGACTGGCCCTGCATTTTCACAATGCCGTAGCTTGTGCGGATCGCGTTTTGATCCAGTTCAATCATTAAGTCCACCACATGCGGATCGGGATAGGCGGATGCAAATCCGCAGTCCCAGATGCTGAGCCTGCCGCCGGGCTTCAGCACGCGGTACGCCTCCCGCAGAGCCTGCGCCTGCGTGCCTTCGTCCATATACATGAGCGAATAGAAGAAGGTCGCGTTGTCGAACGACTCGGCCGGAAACAGGAGCTTTGCAGCGTCCATGCACCGTTTTTCACAGCAGGCGGGGGCCTCGTCCAGTTCCTCCTGGCTGCTGTCGATGGCAAGAACGCTTTTACCGTACAGACGGCCGATGATGCCCTCGCCTCCGCCGCCGATGTCCAGGATGCTTCCGCTCAGGTCCTTTGAAAGCTTGATTCGGATCGTCTGTTCCATCCGCTTATTTCAGCTTGACCACGGTCACGCCGGTCTCGCCCTCGCCGTAGCGACCAAGGCGGCTTTCGGCCACGTGGGGATGGTGGCGCAGGTGCTGGGTGATCTCGCTGCGAAGCACGCCCATGCCCTTGCCGTGCACGATGGAGACCTCGCTCAGGCCCGCCAGCACGGCGTCGTCCAGATACTTATCCACGTTGTCCAGCGCCTCCTCCGGCAGCTGGCCGCGCACGTCGATCTCCAACGGCACATTGGCCGTGCGCAGGGCGGAACCGACGGTCCTGCGCGCGCCGCCCTTTTTGTTGACCGGATCGGGCGCGTGCTTGGCGGCGCGCAGCTCGCTTAAAGGCCTGCTCAGCTTCATCACGCCCGCCTGCAGGGCGACCTCGCCGTTTTTGTTGGGCAGGGCAAGCACCGTAGCGTCCAGATCCAACGCGGGGATATGCACCGTCTGGCCCAGGCGCACCTCGGTGAGCGCGCTTTGCGTTTTTGTAACCGTTTCCTTTGCCAGGGGATCCTGCAGGGAATCCAGATTGCCCTGCAATTTGCGGCGGGCGTCCATGGCGAGCCTGTCGCGGTTTTCGCCCTCCTGGGCTGCCTTCTTCAGCTCGCGTATGGTCTGCTCGGCCTCCTCCTGGGCGCGGCGCACCAGGCGTCTGGCGTCCTCGCGGGCCTTCTGCATGAGGCGTGCGCGCATCTCCTCCAGCTTTTGCCGCTCGCGCTCCGCTTCGTCGCGCAGGCGTACGGTTTCGTCATGGGCGGCGGCGGCCAGCTGGCGCTCCTGTTCGGCGATCTGGCGATGCGTTTCGGCGGTGGAGATCACGTCCTCAAAGCGCAGCTGTTCTTTGGGGATCAGCTGGCGCGCAAGCTCGATGATGCCCTGCGACAGGCCCAGCTTCTGCGAAATCTCAAAGGCGTTGGATTTGCCCGGGATGCCAATGGAAAGCCGGTAGGTGGGCCGCAGGGTCTGCACATTGAATTCCACAGAGGCGTTTTTCACCATGGGCGTGGTCAGGGCATAGGCCTTCAGCTCTGCATAGTGCGTGGTGGCCAGCGTCACGGTGCCGCGCTTGCGCAGCGTATCCAATATCGCCATGGCAAGGGCCGCGCCCTCGGTGGGGTCGGTGCCAGCGCCCAGCTCGTCGAACAGGGCCAGCGAGCGCTCGGACACCTGGCTTAAGATTGAAACGATGTTCGTCATATGCGACGAAAAGGTGGAAAGGCTCTGCTCGATGGACTGCTCGTCGCCGAT
>JBNRMU010000012.1:0-4190 GCA_050309765.1 Christensenellales bacterium | reverse complement strand
GTCCATGTACCCCTCCCTTTCTGCCCAGGTGTTTACAGCGGGCTTTTCTGCGGCAGGCCGCTTTTGCGCGGGAAGCGCGCGGGGGTGGGCGCCTGCTTTTGAATGCGCACCAGCAGATGCTGAAAGTCGCGCCCGGGGATCGAATACGGGTGCAGGGTCTGCGCGCCGCCGCCCAGGAGCTTTAAGGCATTTTGGGTGTTTTCGTTTTCCACGCCCGGGCCCTTCCAGCACAGGGCGCTGCCGCCCAGCTTCAGCGGCGGCAGCAGGTATTCGCACAAGATGGGCAGGCTCGCCACCGCCCGCGCCGTGGCCAGATCGAACTCCTCCCGCCTTTTGCGGCCGAAGTCCTCCGCGCGGGCGTGCACAAGCTCGGCGGAAAGGCCGAGCGCCTCCAGCGCCGAAGACAAAAAGTCCAATCGCTTATTTAAGCTGTCCACAAAGGTGAAGGAAAGCTTTTCGCCCGCGATCAGCAGCGGCACGCCGGGAAAACCCGCGCCCGTGCCCACGTCCACCACTTTCTGCCCCGGCCCGATCAGATGCAGCGACAGCGGCGCGAGGCTGTCCAGATAATGGCGCGGCACGGCCTCGACGTCCTCGGTGACGGCGGTCAGGTTCATCACCTTGTTCTTTTCCGTAAGCAGGCGATGGAAGGCCTCCATCTGCTCCGCCGCCGCGGCGGAAAGCTCCAGGCCCATCGCCTGCGCGCCTTCCTGTAAAAGGCGGCAAAACTCGCTCACGCGCGCCGCCTCCTTTCCAGCTCCACAAGCAGTACGGCGATATCGCCCGGCGATACGCCGGAGATGCGCGAGGCCGCGCCCACGGTGGGCGGCCGCTGGGCGGAAAGCTTCTGCCGCGCCTCGATCCGAAGGCCGCGCAGATCGTTGTAGTTGAGATCGTCCGGCAAGCGCAGGCTTTCCGCGTGGCGGAACTTTTCCACCTGGGCGGATTGGCGGCTCAAATACCCCTCGTAGCGGATGGCGATCTCCGCCTGCTCGACCACGTCGGCAGGCGCGTCGGGCAGGGCCGCACCAATTGCGCGCAGGTCGGCATAGCGCACGCCCTCGCGCTTTAAAAGCTCGTAGGCGCGCAGGCCGCCCTTTTCCTCCTGGCCGGTGATTTCTTCCGCCTGCGCCTTTGGGATCGGGGTCTGATGCAGGGTATTGAGCAGGTCCTGCGTGCCGCGCTGTTTTTCCAGCATTTTATCAAAGCGCTGCCTTGTGGCAAGGCCGGCCTCGTACGACCTTTTTGTCAGCCGCAAATCGGCGTTGTCCTGCCTGAGCAGCAGGCGGTATTCGGCGCGCGCGGTCATCATGCGGTAGGGCTCGTTGGTGCCCTTTTGCGTCAGGTCGTCCACCAGCACGCCGATGTAGGCGTCCGCGCGGGTGAGCACAAAGGGCGGCCTGTCCTGCAGGTACAGGGCGGCGTTCATGCCGGCGTAAATGCCCTGGGCGGCGGCCTCCTCGTAGCCCGAAGTGCCGTTGATCTGCCCGGCCAGGTACAGGCCCGGCACGCGGCGGCTTTTGAGCGTTTCGTCCAGCTCCAAAGGATCGATGCAGTCGTACTCGATGGCGTAGGCAAGGCGCATGAACTCCACGCGCTCAAAGCCTTTCATGGAGCGGTAGATCTCGTACTGCACCTCCTCGGGCATGGAGGTGGACATGCCCTGCACGTACCATTCGTAGTTGTTCTCGCCCTCCGGCTCCAGGAAAAAGGGGTGGCGCGTGCGTTCGGGAAAGCGCACGACCTTGTCCTCGATGGAGGGGCAGTAGCGCGTGCCGGTGGAGGAAAGCGCGCCGGAATACATGGGCGCGCGGTGAAGGTTGCGCCGGATAATCTCATGCGTGGTTTCGTTGGTGTAGCCTAAATAACAGGGGATCTGCTCGCGAAAAAGCTGCCCGCTCATAAAGGAAAAGGGCACGATGGGCGTATCGCCGTCCTGGCGCTCAAGCTTTGATAAATCCACGGTGCGCACGTCCACGCGCGCGGGCGTACCGGTCTTAAAGCGGCGCAGCTGAAACCCCAAGTCCATCAGGCTTTGGCTCAAATGGTTGGCGGGAAACAGGCCCGAGGGGCCCTGGTCCAGCATGGTTTCGCCGATGATGATGCGCGATTTCAAATACACGCCGGTGGTCACCACCACGGCGCGGCAGGCATACTGCGCGCCGGTCAACACCTCCACGCCGCACACGCGGCCCTGGCCGTCCAACAGGATGCGGGCGGCCTCGCCCTGTTTTAAGGTAAGGTTTTGCTGGCATTGCAAAGCGCGCAGCATGCGGCGCTGGTAGGCTTTTTTGTCGGCCTGGGCGCGTAAGCTATGCACCGCCGGGCCCTTGCCGGTATTGAGCATGCGCGACTGCAGAAAGGTATCGTCTATGCAGCGGCCCATCTCGCCGCCCAGGGCGTCCACCTCGCGCACCAGATGGCCCTTGGCCGTGCCGCCGATGGAGGGGTTGCAGGGCATCAGGGCCACGGAATCCAGGTTCAGGGTGAGCAGCAGCGTTTTTTGCCCCATGCGGGCAAGGGCCAGGGCCGCCTCGCAGCCGGCATGGCCGGCGCCGATCACGGCCGCGTCGAACGCCTGCGTGCAGTTGAGCTGAATCATGTCTGTTTCCTTCTTCTTTCATAAAACGCCGCAGGCTACTTGCCCAGGCAGAACTTTTCAAAGATTCGGTCGATCACGTTTTCGTCCGCGTTTTCGCCGAAGATCTGGCAGATGGCCAAATACGCCGCGCGCAGGGAGATGGCGGCAAGGTCGATCAGGCCCTGCTCCAGCGCGTCCTGCGCTTCATTAAGGGCGGAAAGCCCCTCCTTTGCCAGGGCCAGCTGCCGCTCTCCGGCCAGGGAGGCGTCCTCCACGTCCATTTCCTGCAGGCACAGGCGGTAAAGCGTTTGGCGCAGCTCGTCCACGCCCTCGCCGGTGAGGGCGCAGGTCTGGGCCACGGCCGCGGGGCGGTAGGCGCTTTGCACCTCTTCTGCCGTCAGGCGCGGGGGCAGGTCGCTCTTGTTGAGCACCGCCACCAGCGGGCAGGAGAGCGCGGGCAGCTCCGGCAGGGCCTGTTCGGCCCGGTCCAGCACCAGCAGGGCCAGGTCCGCCTGGGCGACCTCTTCCCTTGCCAGGCGCACGCCGATCTCCTCGGCCTCGCCCGCGGCCGCGCGCAGGCCCGCGGTGTCCGAAAGGCGCACGGGCAGGCCGTTTAAGCTCAGCTCCTCGCGCAGCACGTCCCTGGTGGTGCCGGGCTGGTCGGTGACGATGGCGCGCTGCTTAAGCAGCAGGGCATTGAGCAGGGACGATTTGCCCGCGTTGGGTGCGCCGAAGAGCACCACGCGCACGCCGCGGCGCAGAAGCTCCGCCGCCGGGGCGTTCTGGATGGCGCGGGCAAGGGCCGCGCGGCAGGGCGCAAGGCGGGAGAGCGCCAATGCGATCTGCTCTTCCTCTATGTCCTCATCGGGGTATTCCAGCAGGGCCTCGAGCGACGCCGCCATGTCCAGCAGGGTATCGGCCACGGGCCGAAGATTGTGCGCCAGCGCCCCCTGCAGGCGCGAGAGCGCGCCGCGGGCGGCGGCCCGTGTGCGCGCGCCGATAAAGTCCATCACGGCCTCGGCCTCGTCCAGGGAAAGGCGGCCGTTCAAAAAGGCGCGCTTGGTAAACTCGCCGGGCTCGGCCAGGCGGCCGCCCGCAGACAGCAGGGCGGACAAAACGGCGTTCGCCGCCACGTCGCCGCCGTGGCACTGGATCTCGAAGGCCTCCTCGCCGGTGTAGCTGCGCGGCGCGGCAAAGTATACGCCCATGCATTCGTCTATGGGCGCATCGTTTTCCACGGCCAGGCCGTAGTACATCCTGTGGCTCTCGTAGGGGCCGCGGGCCTTTTTTTTGAACACGCGGCGGGCAAGGGAAAGGGCTCCCTCGCCGGAAATGCGCACGATGGCGATGCCGGCCTGGCCCGGGGCGGTGGCGATGGCGCAGATGGGCGCGCCGGATACATCCTGCATGCGGGTCTTCTCCCTTATTCGACGATGCGAAGGCTGTCGCCCTCTTTGAGAAAGCACTTGTGCCCGCCCGCCCGCAGCATCTGGCAAAAGGCGTGGATATCGGGCGCAAAGGGGGCGAAGATGCCGGCAAGGCCGGCGTCGCCGTCCTGGTGCACGTCGGTGCCGGCGGTCTGGATGAGATGGTTTTCCCTGCCGA
This sequence comes from Christensenellales bacterium, assembly GCA_050309765.1. Taxonomy (GTDB): domain Bacteria; phylum Bacillota; class Clostridia; order Christensenellales; family UBA1750; genus CALWRM01. The sequence goes on along the minus strand of JBNRMU010000012.1, from coordinate 4 downwards.
AGGC
>JBNRMU010000011.1:0-4759 GCA_050309765.1 Christensenellales bacterium | reverse complement strand
CGGCCACCCCGCGCTTGAGCTGCCAGTGGATTTGATTCTTGTCGGCCAGCGCACACAGTCGGGCAAACAGCGCCGGATTGGCGATGGAGGCCCGATCCATAAAGGAAACGGTTGGCCCCTTGCCCAGGGTGCAGATTTCCTCGTGCACGCGCGCGCCGGGGGTATCGTTGGCGGTGGTGCCCTCAAAGACCACGCCGAAGTCGGGGTTCACCCGGCGGGCGCTGACCAGCGCGCCGTTCAGGCCGATCTCTTCCTGCACAGTAAAGACGCAGCACAGGTTCACGTCGTAGCGGCCGCGCAGAAGCTCCAGCAGCACGGCGCAGCCCACGCGGTCGTCCAGGGCGCGGGACTTGATGAGCCCGTCGCCGAACTCCACGATGGGTCCGTCGAAGCTGACATAGTCGCCGATCCTGATCCTGGAAAGAGCGTCCTTTTTGTCCTTGGCGCCGATATCGATATACAGATTGTCGTGCGTAAAGGGGCGCGTGCGCTCGTCCCTTTCCTGCAGATGCACGGCCTTGGAACCGAGCACGCCGGGGACTTTGTTTTTGCCCACCAGCACGCGTTTGGACACGCACACCGCCGGGTCGATGCCGCCCACGGGCAGATAGCGCAGAAGGCCGTCGTCGCGCACATACTGCACGATGAAGCCAACCTCGTCCATGTGCGCGGCCAGCATCACCGTCTTTGCGTTCGGCTTATTGCTGTCCTTGAAGGCCAGCACGGAACCCAGGGCGTCTACCTGTACGCGGTCGGCAAGGGCCCCGACCTGTTCCAGCAGGAAGGAGCGGACCTCGCCCTCGTCGCCGGAAACGCCGCGCAGGGCAAGCAGTTCCTTTAAAAGCATAGCCATTCCTCCCATTTATCGTCGATCCCCTTCAGCAGACCGGCGAGCAGCCGGCCGGCTTCCCGGGCGCTATTTTCGCTGATCGTCTCCACCATCGTATGCATGTAGGCAAGCGGAAGGGAGATGAGCGCGGTGGGCACGCCTTCGTTGGAGAGGAAGATGGAATCCGCGTCCGTATAGGTGAGCCTCGAGGAGATATCCGTCTCGACATCCACGTTCAGCGCCTTGGCGGTATCCAGCAGGCGGCGCAGCAGGGCGGGATGCAGGGAAGGGCCCTGGCCCACGCTCACCTTGTCGATGGGCATGGTATCCCAGGGATCGGCGCCCGGCATCTTGGCGTGGCAAACGTCAAAGGCCACCGCAAGGTCCGGGTGCACGTCGTTGGCGGCGGTCAGGGCGCCGCGGGAGCCGACCTCCTCCTGCACGGTGGCGGTGAAGACCACGCGGCAGTTAAGCTTCACGCGGCTGAGTTCCTCCATGGCGCAGAGCATGCAGGCCACGCAGGCGCGGTCGTCAAAGGTCTTGTAGGAGAGGCGGTCGTTCATCAGGCGCGTCATGGGCACGCGGAAGGAAACGGGATCGCCCACGCGCACGAGCTTTTCCACCTTTTCCCTGGGAAGGCCCACGTCGATCGCAAGCTCGTCCATGGCGGCGGCCTTGTGCGGGCCGTCCGTCAGGTGCGGGGGCTTGATGCCGATCACGCCGTATAAAGGCTCGCGGCCGTACACGGTCACCTCGCCGCCGGGCAGGATACGCGGGTCGATGCCGCCGATCTGCCAGAAGCGCAGAAAGCCGTTGTCCTCGATACTGGTTATGATCATGCCGATCTCGTCCATGTGCGCGCACACCAGCACCGTGGGGCCGGAATCGCCCATCTCGGCGCGCACATTGCCCAGGGCGTCGCAGGACACCCTGTCCGTGTAGAGGGAAAACTCCTGCGCGATGCGCCGGGCGACCGGACTTTCAAAGCCGGAATGCCCGGGCAGGGCGCAGACCTCCTCTAGAAACTTGGCAACATCCATATGCGAAATCCTCCTTGTCCGCGTCGGGGGTCAACCCCCTTTGGCGGGATTCCTTGGAAAATGCGTTCGTATCTATTGTATAACAGAGGCGCCCCGGCGTAAAGTGAGCGGGTGGCGGTTTTGCATTTTAGGCCGCAAAAGGGATAAAAAAGCGCCTCCCCACAGTGTGCGGGGAAGCGCCCTTTTGTATACGTTTTGGCTTTTAGGCCCAGTACATGCCGCCCTTGTCCTCAAAGGCCATGGTTTCCTTGAGGATGGCGATGGCCTTTTGCAGGCCCTCGCGCGGGGACATGAGGCTGTCCTCATGCTCGATGCTCATCACATCGTCGTAGCCCACCATGCGCAGATTGGAGACGATGTCCTTCCACACCTGGTAATCGTGGCCGTAGCCCACGGAGCGGAAGATCCAGGAACGGTGGATCTCGTCGCCGTAGTGCTTGGTATCCAGCACGCCGTTGGTCTTGGTATTGATCTCGTCGATCTTGGTATCCTTGGCGTGGAAGAAGTAGATGGCGTCGCCCAGGTAGCGGATGGCGTACACCGGATCGATGCCCTGCCAGAACAGGTGGCTGGGGTCGAAGTTGGCGCCGAGGATCGGACCGACGGCGTTGCGCAGGCGCATCATGGTCTCGGGGTTGTACACGCAAAAGCCCGGATGCATTTCAAAGGCGATCTTTTCGATGCCGTGCGCCTGGGCAAAGGCGGCGGTCTTCTTCCAGTAGGGGATCAAAACCTCGTTCCACTGGTAGTCGAGGATCTTGCCAAAGTCATCCGGCCAGGGGCAGGTGACCCAGTTGGGGGTCTTGTCCTCGGGGCTTCCGCCCGGGCAGCCGGAGAAGGTGATCACGCGCTTGACGCCCAGCTTTTCGGCCAGATACACGGTGTTGACAAAGTCGTCGTGGAAGCGCTTGGCGATCTCCTTGTCCGGATGCACGGCGTTGCCGTGGGTGGACAGGGCGGCGATCTCCAGGCCGTACTTTTCGATGGTATTCTTAAACTCGCGGATCTTGTTATCGTCCTTGAGCAGCTCCTCGGGGTCGCAGTGGGCTTTGCCGGGGAAACCGCCGCAGCCGATCTCAATGGCCTGCACGCCGGACTCGGCCAGGTACTTGCAGGTCTCTTCAAGACTCAAATCGGCCAGCAGGACGGCAAAAACGCTCAATTTCATACGAATGCTTCCTCCCTTTTAATAGAAGTTTTCTTTTGTTATGCGCGGGAAAAGGGTTTCCCGTCTCCGATTAATATAAAGTATACATGACTTCGGCGCGAATTGATAGAGCTGTTTTCAAAAAATGTGTCCCGGGCCGTCCCTGTTTGCACGTATCTTGGATTTTTAGGGCGATTTCCTTGAAATGCACTTTGGGTGATTGCAAAGCCCCCGCCGCTGATATAAAATGATGATAACGATTGTCAAGCCAGGATGAAGGCCATCCGCCCGCCTCGCCCGCGGGCACGGCGGCCGCAAGCGCAGACGTTTTCTAAATAAGGAGGAAAATAAATGGCAATCCCGATGAAGACGATCCCCGGCTATTTTAACAGCAAGCCAGGTATTCAGGTGGGCACCAAGATGGAAGGCCCCGTTTCCTATGACGAGCACGGCAAGATTACCGTGGATATGCAGGGCGTGCATTTCCTGCAGCAGATGGGCGTGGAATGGGTCATGGTGGGCGAACACCAGGTGCCCGAGCATTCCGCCAAGTGCTATAAGCAGATCGTGGAGGCGCTGGGCGAGCACGGACTCAAGGTTTATCGCCTTGCCAACGGCGATATGCACAACATGACCGAGGTCACCCTGGGCCTTGAGGGCAGGGACCGCCTGATCGACCGTTATCTTCAGTACATCTCCGACCTGGGAGAGGCCGGCATCCATTATTCCACCTACGCCCACATGGGCAACGGCATCTGGCGCGGCGATATGCGCAGGCCCGTTCGCGGCGGCGCCACCGCCGGCGGGCTGGACCTGAAGGCCCCGAACCGCGGCTGGTGGTTCCAGCGCGCGTTCGACTGGCCGCTGAGCAACGGCCGCGAGTTTTCCGAGGAAGAGCTTTGGGAAAACTACGAATACTTCATCAAGCAGGTTGTGCCCGTAGCCGAGAGCGCAAACGTGTACATCGGCATCCATCCGGATGATCCGCCCGTCTATACCATGGCCGGCGTGCCGCGCTGCATCTTCGGCACCTTCGACGGCTACAAAAAAGCCCTGGAGATTGCCAATTCCGACCACATCGGCGTGTGTCTGTGCGTGGGCTGCTGGCTGGAGGGTGGCAAAGCGGTCGGCTGCACCCCTGAGGAATTCATCAAATACCTGCTGGAGCGCAAAAAGCTCTTTAAGCTCCACGTGCGCAACGTCACCGCGCCCCTGGATGCGGAGGGCGGCTTCAACGAGACCTTCCCCGACGCCGGTTATTACAACCTGATCGACGTGATCCAGGCGCTGCACGACGGCGGTTTCGACGGCGCCATCATGAACGACCACCTGATCGATATGGTGGGCGGACATTACACCTGCGAGGCTTTCTTCACCTCCTATCTCAAGGGCCTGGTGGACGCCATCCAGAACCACAAACTGTAATTTGTCTTGAAACGGCCGGCGGCTTTTGCTGCCGGCCGTTCGTATAAAAAAACTGCCAAGGCGCGCGCACCGCGCCGGAAAACGCGGAGAAAGAAGGAGAGGAACATGACGGAAAAGAAGGTTTTGATTGTTCAGGGCGGGTGGGACGGCCAAGAGCCCGAGCTTACATCCAAACGCTTTGCCGCCCTGATGAGAAAGCACGGCTACAGTTGCGAGATCGTGTCCGACCATGAGCGCCTGGGCGATCTGGAGTACCTCAAATCCCTCGATCTGATCGTGGCCTGCTGGACGATGGGCGAGATCAAAAACGAGTACGTC
>JBNRMU010000010.1:0-31616 GCA_050309765.1 Christensenellales bacterium | reverse complement strand
TCGATGAAGCGCTCGTAATGGCCAAGGTCCAGGTCGGTCTCCGCGCCGTCCTCGGTCACGTAGACCTCGCCGTGCTGGTAGGGGCTCATCGTGCCCGGGTCCACATTGATGTAGGGGTCCAGCTTTTGTGCGGCCACCTTCAGGCCGCGCGCCTTCAGCAGCCGTCCGAGGGAAGCGGCCGTGATCCCCTTACCAAGCCCCGAGACCACGCCGCCGGTTACGAAAATGTACTTTGTCATGGCTGTGCATCTCCTTGTGTTCCCGATCTGCCGCGGCCAAAGGCGTCACTCGGGCAACTCTATGCGGATATCGGGATTAAATGCCGGCATGGGCTGAAGCTTGAAACGGTTTTGGGTATGCAGACGATCGATCCGCTTCTTTATATCCTGATCCTCGATGATGCCAGTGCGGATGTAGCTGTCGAGCTGCGCATAGGTAAAGCCGAGGTTTTCCTCGTCCGTCTTGCCGGAAAGGCCGTCGATCGGCGGCTTTTCGATCAAGCGCTCGGGCAGTCCCAGCGCCCTGCCCACGGCTTTTACCTCCTGCACCGTCAGGCGGCTGCAGGGGCTGAAATCGCCGGCGCCGTCGCCGTAGCGCGTGGCGTAGCCCACCCAATCCTCGGATAGGTTGCAGGTGTTTGCCACCCGGCCGTTGTTGCTCTGCGAAACGGCGTACAGGGCCGCCATGCGGACCCTCGCGGGAAGGTTGATCTCGCTCTGGCGGGAGAGTTCAAACGGTATGCTGTTTTTAAGTCCCTCCACGGCGTCCTTGATGTTGACGACGTAGTGCCGAATGCCCAGGAAGTCCACCAGCAGCTGCGCCGCGTCGATATCGCTTTGGACCCCATTGGGCATCAAAACGCCGATGACGCGGTCGACGCCCAGGGCCTGCACGCAGAGGGCCGCCACGACCGAGCTGTCCTTTCCGCCGGAAATGCCGACGACTGCATTGCAGTCCGGCCCGTTGCCCGCGAAGAATTGCCGGATCCACCGGACGCAGGCGTCTTTCACGCTATTTGCATCAAACACGGTATTTCTCCTTTGTTAAAGCCCTATGGCTTTTTCGAAAAGTGGGTTTTCGCTTTGCTCTAGCTTTGCTCTAGGTTATTTTCCGCTCTCCCCGTAGTTGGAAAGCACGCGCGCCGACGGGTCGTTCACATCGCAGCCTTCCCAGGACCTGTTCGGCATCCAGAAGTCCGCGATCATCTCCGCCTGCCCGGGATAATACCTCTCGAAGATTTCCCGGTACAGCAGCGATTCCTTGGTAAAGGGCTGCGCATGGGTATACTGCAGCCGCTTTTCCTCAAACTCCGCATCCGAATATTGCTTTTGCGCATAGTCCTTTAGGTAGTCCACCATGGAATGGCCCACCGCATCGGAAAAGGCGGCCTTCTCGCGCCACAAAATGGAATCCGGCAGGTATCCAAGGCCTTCAAAGGCATGGCGGAGGAGGTATTTGCCCTTGCCGTATTTGTTGATCTTCATTTCCGGATCCAGGCGCATCACGTACTTGACAAAATCCAGGTCCCCGAACGGCACCCGGGCCTCCAGGGAGTTGACGGAGATGCAGCGGTCCGCGCGCAGCACGTCGTACATATGCAGCTCGCGGATGCGCTTTTCGGCCTCCTCCTGAAAGGCCTGCGCCGATGGCGCAAAGTCCGTGTATTTGTAGCCGAAAAGCTCGTCGGAGATCTCGCCGGTGAGGAGCACGCGGATGTCCGTGCGCTCATGGATCGCCTTGCAGACGAGGTACATGCCCATGCTCGCGCGGATGGTGGTGATGTCGTAGGTCCCGAGCAGATGGATCACATCCTCCAGCGAGGAGATGACCTCCTCAGGCGTCATGTACACTTCCGTATGGTGGCTGCCGATGTGATCCGCGACCTGCTTTGCGTACTTCAGATCGATGGCATCCTCGCTCATGCCGATGGCAAAGGTCTCGATCGGCGCATCGCTCTGCCGCGCGGCAATGGCGCAGACAAGGGAGGAATCCAGCCCGCCGGAAAGCAGAAACCCCACCTTTGCGTCGGATACGAGGCGCTTTTTAACGCCCGCTATCAGCTTGTCGCGGATCTGGCCGCAGGCGGTTTCCAGGTCGTCGCCGCAAACGGCGTCCGCCTTGGCGATGTCGCAGTAGCGGATGAAGCGGCCGTCCCTGTAATAGTGCCCGGGCGGGAAGGGCAGTATCTTTTTCGCCAACCCCACGAGGTTCTTTGCTTCGCTCGCAAACAGGATCGTGCCCTTTTCGTCGTAACCGTAATACAGCGGGCGGATGCCGATGGGGTCGCGGGCGGCGATGTATTGGCCGGACCTTCCGTCGTAGAGTATGCAGGCAAACTCCGCGTCCAGCATGGCGAACATGTCCGTTCCATATTCAAAGTACAGGGGCAGCAGTATCTCGCAATCGCTGTCCGACCGGAAGGAGTACCCCTTTTGACGCAGGGCCTCGCGCTCTTTTTCAAAGCCGTACAGCTCGCCGTTGCAGACCACATAGCTGCCGTCAAGCGCAAAGGGCTGCATGCCGGACGGCGTCAGCCCCATGATGGAAAGCCGGTGAAAGCCGAGCAGACCTTTGCCCGTATCGACGATCCGGCTGTCGTCCGGGCCGCGCGATTTTGTGCGGCCGAACCCTTTCATAAACGCTTCCAGATCGGCGCCGCTGCCGCAATAGCCCATGATGGAACACATATTCCATTTTCCTCCTTAAAATTCTTTTCAGCATTCTATAGGGCAAGTGCTGTGCTCGCGGTGCCACCTATAGTTGTTCTCATTTTCCAAGCCTCCAGTAAGGCTCTGCCGACTGACGCGCGGCGGGGCGGCGCACCTACTGGGGAAATCCTTTTCGGATTGCAGCTCGAAAAGTGTTCTTCCTGCAGGCCCGCTGCATGGCTTTCACCGTTCCACGCTCTCTGTGCGCGGGGGAACTGCAGTACTTTTCTTTTCTCAAACGCTTTTATGTAAGTCAGGCTATTCCACGTCCTGCAGGGCTGCGTAGCCCTCTTCGCCGGTGCGGACCTTGACCACGTTTTCCACATCGTAAACGAAGATCTTTCCGTCGCCGATGTGCCCCGTATACAGGACCTTCTTGGCGGTCTCGATCACATCCCGCACGGGGATCTTGCTCACCACGATATCCACCTGCACCTTGGGGCGCAGGTCCGTTTCCACCGCAACGCCGCGATAGAACTCGGTATGGCCCTTCTGCATGCCGTAGCCCATCACGTGGGAAACCGTCATGCCCGTGATGCCGAGCTTGGACATGGCGTCCTTCAAGGCGTACAGCTTTTCTTCCTTGAAGACGATCTCCACCTTGGTGAACTTGTGTCCGTCGCCCGGGAAGCTCGGCTCGCGCTTTACGACAACGGCCTCCGCCGGCGGCGTGGTGCCGGTGACCGCCATGATCTGCTCGCCGGTGCCGAACTCCGCGTACTTATCCACCGCGGGCATAAAGTCCGCGTAGGCGCTCGGCAGGCCGTGCTCGCTTGCGTCAAGGCCCGAGAGCTCGTCGGCCGGCTCGGCCCGCAGGAAATGCACTTTCTTCAGGAACATGAAGAATAGGAACATCGTAACCGCCGCCCAGGCCGCAACGGATACAAACCCCAGCAGCTGCAGCCCAAGCTGCGTAAAATCGCCCGTGTACAGCAGGCCTTTCAGGCCGGCCGGCGCGTCGGGATTGGCAAGAAGGCCGACGGCGATCGTGCCCCAGATGCCGTTTGCGCAATGGACGCCCACCGCGCCGACAGGGTCGTCGATGTGCAGCCTCAGATCGAGCCCTTCCACGACCAGCACCACGAGGATGCCGGCAACCAGGCCGACCACGCCGGCGCCGACGGCGTCAAAGGCGTCGCAGCCGGCGGTCACGGCGACCAGCCCTGCCAGAGAGGCGTTCAGGCACATGGAAACATCCGGCTTGCCGTTTTTGATCCAGGTGTAGATCAGCGTTGTGCAGGTGGCAACGGAAGGCGCGATGGTCGTCGTCAGGAAGATGGCCGAAAGCTCGGAAACCGTCGTTGCCGCCGCGCCGTTGAAGCCGTACCAGCCCAGCCAGAGGATGAACACGCCCAGCGCGCCCAGGGGGATGGAATGGCCGGGAATGGCGTTGACCTTCAATACCTTGCCGGCCCTGTTCGTGACATATTTGCCGATGCGGGGCCCGAGCACCGCGGCGCCGATCAGCGCGGCGATGCCGCCCACCATGTGGATGGCGCAGGAGCCGGCATAGTCGTGAAAGCCGATCTGGCTCAGCCAGCCGCCGCCCCAGATCCAATGCGCTTCAATGGGATAAATGATGAGGCTGATCACGCCGGAATAGACGCAATAGGCTGAAAACTTGGTCCTCTCCGCCATCGCGCCGGAAACGATCGTCGCGGTGGTGGCGCAGAAGACGAGGTTGAATACGAAATAGCTTGCATCGGTAAAGCCGTCCGCCGGAGAGGCAATAAAATCCTTGAAATGGGTGAACAGGTTCAGATTCGGCTTGCCGATCAGGCCAAAGAATGCATCCTCGCCCATCATCAGGGTATAGCCGAGCAGCGAAAACACCACGGTGCCAATGCAAAAATCCATCAGGTTTTTCATGATGATGTTGCCGGCGTTCTTGGCGCGGGTAAAGCCGGTCTCCACCATGGCAAAGCCCGCCTGCATCCAAAACACCAGCGCGGCACCGATCAGGAACCAGAATTCTACGCTCATAGTCATATGGGTTTGCCCCCTTGAAACATCATTTTACGCTGAACAAAATGTCGCCGTACGTCGGGAAGGGCCAGTAGCTCTTGGCCGTCAACAGCTCCGCCCTATCGCACGGGATGCGCAGCTCGCACATCTTGGGCAGCACGGTATCGCGGATGAGGATGGATTCGGCAACGATGTCTTCCGCGTTTTGCAGGCCCACCACCGCTTCTTCCAGCTCATCGGTCCTTTGGGCGATGCTGTCGGTCAGCGTGGAAAGCTTGGTAATGAGTTCCGTTTCATAGTCGCAGGCAAGATCGGGGAAAAGGAACTTCTTTTCGGCCGCCTGCTTGGCAAGATCGGAGGTGAAGCGGGTAATGGCGGGAGCGATCCGCTTGTGTACCATGTTGATCATGGTGTTGGCCTCGATCACCACGCTCTTGCAGTAGTTCTCCAGCATGATATCGCGCCTGGACTTTAATTCATCCACGGTGAATACGCCGAGCGAGGTGAGCATCTGCACGTTCTTTTCATCGAGCAGATGCGGCATGCAGTCCGCCGTTGTGCGATAGTTCAGCAGGCCGCGCTTTTGCGTCGCTTCTGCGATCCATGCATCGTCGTAGCCGTTGCCGTTGAAGATGATGCGCTTGTGTGCCTTGATCGTTTCCTTGATCATGTCGTGCAGTTCGGCTTCAAAGTCCGCCGCCTGTTCCAGACGGTCGGCATAGATGCGCAGGCTTTCGGCCACGGCGCTGTTGAGCATGATGTTGGCGCAGGCGATGGAGTTGGAGGAGCCGAGCATGCGGAACTCGAACTTGTTGCCCGTGAAGGCGAAGGGGGAGGTGCGGTTGCGGTCCGTGGTGTCGCGGTTGAATTTGGGCAGCACATCCACGCCCAGCTTAAGCTGCGTCTTTTCCGCGCCCTGGTAGGGCGTATCGGTCTCGATCGCCTGAAGGACGGCGTTCAATTCATCGCCGAGGAAAATGGAGATCACGGCGGGCGGGGCTTCGTTGGCACCGAGGCGGTGGTCGTTGCCCGCGGTGGCAACGGCGATGCGCAGCAGGTCCTGATAGTCGTCCACGGCCTTGATCACGGCGCAGAGGAACAGCAGGAACTGCGCGTTTTCGTACGGCGTATCGCCGGGGGAAAGCAGGTTCTGGCCACCATCCGTCGCGATGGACCAGTTGTTGTGCTTACCGCTGCCGTTCACGCCGGCAAAGGGCTTTTCGTGCAGCAGGCAGACGAGCCCGTGCTTGGCCGCGACCTTCTGCATGATCTCCATGGTCAGCTGGTTGTGGTCGGTGGCGACGTTGGTCGTGGAATAGATCGGGGCGAGCTCGTGCTGCGCCGGGGCGACCTCATTGTGCTCGGTCTTGGCCAGGATGCCCAGCTTCCAAAGCTCGTCGTTCAGATCTTCCATAAAGGCGGCCACGCCCGGCTTGATCACGCCGAAGTAGTGGTCGTCCAGCTCCTGGCCCTTGGGCGGCTTGGCGCCGAACAGGGTGCGTCCGGTGAAGCGAAGGTCGGGGCGCTGATCGTACATTTCCTTGGTGATGAGGAAATACTCCTGCTCCGGCCCGACAGAGGAAACCACCCGTTTTGCGGTCGTGTTTCCGAAGAGCCGCAGGATGCGCAAAGCCTGCCTGTTCAGCACTTCCATGGAGCGGAGCAGCGGCGTTTTCTTATCCAGCGCATGTCCGCCGTAGGAACAAAACGCCGTGGGGATGCACAGGGTCTTTCCCTTGAGGAAGGCGTAAGAGGTAGGATCCCAGGCCGTGTATCCCCTGGCCTCAAAGGTGGCGCGAAGGCCGCCGGAGGGGAAGGAGGAGGCGTCCGGTTCGCCCTTGATGAGCTCCTTACCGGAAAACTCCATGATGACGCTGCCGTCCGGGGAGGGGGCGATAAAGCTGTCGTGCTTTTCGGCGGTGATGCCGGTCAGCGGCTGGAACCAGTGGGTAAAGTGGGTGGCGCCTTTTTCGACGGCCCAGTTTTTCATCGCCTCCGCGACTGCGTTGGCAACGCCGATATCCAATTCCTTTCCCTCGTCGATCGTTTTACGCAGGGAGGCATACACCTCGGCCGAGAGACTGGCACGCATGACGCGATCGTCAAATACCTGGCTTCCGAAGTAATCCGAAACTGTGCGCATGTCCGTATCTCCTTTTCCTTTCAAAAATGAGTAAAGGCAAAGACTCCTTTCGTGTGAACACAAAAGACGCCTTTGCCTTTTTTATCCGCATTCAATTCGATTTGCTCTTCTCCCGATAAAAGGAGAAAGAGCGCCTTCGAGTCAAATCACTCAAAGACGCCCTTGCCTTTATGGGAAATAGTATAACTTCGACATTTTGTAATGTCAAGCACTGTTTTGCAAGTTTTAACATTGCGTTCTTGCGTATCCATATATAGATGGGCTAAATTTCTTTCGATCCCTTGACAGAATGCAGGATGCGGTATATAATCCATGCAAATGGGCAAAGGCGTTCATTTTCGTGCAGACGATGCTGCACGGAAAGGAACGCCTTTCTTTTTATTCTTCCGAAAGGAACTGGTCAGTATGAGGAAAGAAGGTCAGGTGCGCATCCCCTCCGGATGTGCGATCGCAGCCGTCATATCAAAAAAGGGAGAGAGGATGCCGGGGGATAAGATCGCCAGAGCCATGGCGCCCATGCACGAGCGCAGCAACGGACTCGGCGGCGGCTTTGCCGGCTACGGCATCTATCCGGAATACAAGGATTTTTACGCACTGCACTTGTTTTTTGACGACCGAGCCACAAGAAAGGACTGCGAAACCTTTTTAAAGGAATACTTCGAGATCGTCCATTCCGAGCGCATCCCCACCCGCAAGATCCCCGCCATCACGGACGAACCGATGATCTGGAGATACTTCGTCGCGCCGCTTCAGTCCATGCTTGCGAGCCTGCAGCTGGATGAAAAGGAGTTCGTTGCGCGCGCCGCCATGCGGATCAACACGGAAATGAACGGCGCGTATGTGTTTTCCAGCGGAAAGAACATGGGGACCTTCAAGGCCGTGGGCTTTCCGGAGGACGTGGGCGTCTTTTACAGGCTGGAGGAGTACGAAGGTTATGCCTGGACGGCGCACGGCCGTTATCCCACCAACACGCCCGGCTGGTGGGGCGGCGCGCACCCATTTACCCTGTTGGATTATTCGGTGGTGCACAACGGCGAGATTTCCTCCTACGATGCCAACCGCCGCTTCATTGAAATGTTCGGCTATAAATGCACCCTGCAGACCGATACCGAGGTCATCACCTACATATTGGACTATCTGGTCCGGGTGCAGGGCCTGACGCTTACCGAGGCCGCCAATGTGATTGCCGCGCCCTTCTGGAGCACGATCGAAGAGGAGCGCGACGAAGAGGTGCGCAGATTGCACGCCTACCTGCGCACCGTTTTCCCCAGCCTGCTCATCACCGGTCCGTTTTCCATCGTGCTCGGGTTTACGGGCGGCATCATGGCGCTGAACGACCGGTTGAAGCTGCGCTCCATGGTCGTTGGCGAAAAAGAGGACAGGGTATACATCGCCAGCGAGGAAGCGGCGATCCGCACGATGGAGCCGGAGGCGGAAAACATCTGGGCGCCCGCAGGTGGCGAGCCGGTGATCGTCAGGGTGAAAGAAGGTGCTTATTGATGGCTGTGGATTTTATCTTTCCGGAGTTTGAGGTAGTCCGAAACGAATCCCGCTGCATCGCCTGCCGCGTGTGCGAAAGGCAGTGCGCCAATGAGGTGCACTTCTTCAGCGCCGAGCGCGGCCTGATGATGAGCGATGAAACAAAGTGCGTCAACTGCCAGCGCTGCGTATCCCTTTGTCCCACCAGGGCCCTGAAGATCGTCAAAAGCGACTGCACGCTGCGCGAAAACGCCAACTGGCAGAACGATACGATCAAGGAGATCTACAAGCAGGCCTCCAGCGGCGGCGTGCTGCTGTCTTCCATGGGCAACCCCAAGCCCTTTCCGGTGTATTGGGACAGGATACTGATCAACGCCTCCCAGGTGACGAACCCTTCCATCGACCCGCTGCGCGAGCCGATGGAGACGCACGTTTCCCTGGGGAAAAAGCCGGGGAAGATCGAAAGAGACGCGGCCGGCAGGATCGTTACAAAGCTGCCGCCGCAGATCGACCTGTCCATGCCGGTCATGTTTTCGGCCATGAGCTACGGCTCCATCAGCTACAACGCCCACGCATCCCTTGCCAGGGCCGCGACGCAGCTGGGCATACTGTACAACACCGGCGAAGGCGGCCTGCACGAGGACTTTTATCGGTACGGGCCCCACACGATCGTCCAGGTCGCAAGCGGCCGCTTCGGCGTGCATGAGGACTATCTGGAGGCGGGCGCGGCGATCGAGATCAAAATGGGACAGGGCGCAAAGCCCGGCATCGGCGGGCACCTGCCCGGCGCCAAGATCGTGGGCGACGTATCCAGGACGCGCATGATCCCCGAGGGCTCGGACGCCATTTCGCCCGCGCCGCACCACGACATCTATTCCATCGAGGATCTGCGCCAGCTCGTCTATTCGCTGAAAGAGGCGACGGAATACCAAAAGCCCGTCATCGTGAAGGTGGCGGCTGTGCATAACATTGCCGCCATTGCCAGCGGCATTGCCCGCAGCGGCGCGGACGTTATCGCCATTGACGGCTTCCGCGGCGGGACTGGCGCCGCACCCACCCGCATCCGCGACAACGTGGGCATCCCCATCGAACTGGCGCTGGCCGCCGTGGACCAGAGGCTGCGCGACGAGGGCATCCGCAACAACGTTTCCCTTGTGGTCGGGGGCTCGATCCGCAGCGCGGCGGACGTGGTCAAGGCCATCGCCCTGGGCGCGGACGCCTGCTACATCGCCACCGCCGCCCTGTTGGCCCTGGGCTGCCACCTGTGCCGGACCTGCCAGACGGGCAGGTGCAACTGGGGCATCGCCACGCAGAGGCCGGACCTTGTCAAGCGCCTCAATCCGGACATAGGCAGTGGTCGGCTTGTGAACCTCATGACCGCCTGGCGGCACGAGATCATGGAGCTTATGGGCGGCATGGGCATCAACTCCATCGAGGCGCTGCGCGGAAACAGGCTCATGCTCCGCGGCGTCGGCCTGACGGAAAAAGAACTGGAGATCCTCGGGATCTCCCATGCGGGAGAATAAAGCTATGAAACGTGTGTATGTCAACGAACAGTGGTGCCTTGCCTGCCACTTATGCGAATACAACTGCGCCTTTGCAAACTCAGGGCTTTCCGATATGGCGCTGGCCCTGAAAGGGAAACCCATCTATCCCAGGATTCATGTTGAAGGAGACGAAAAGATCTCCTACGCCGTGTCCTGCCGGCATTGCGAGGACCCGATCTGCGTCAAAAGCTGCATCGCCGGCGCGCTGTCCAAACAGGATGGGGTCATCCGGATCGATAAGAACAAATGCGTCGGCTGCTTTACCTGCGTGCTGGTCTGCCCCTACGGCGCCCTGGCCCCGAGCGAAAGCGGCGTGATGCAAAAATGCGAGCTGTGCCTGCAGAATGCCGGCGGCGAACCGGCCTGCGTCAGGGGCTGCCCCAACAGGGCCATCGTGTATGAGGAGCGGGGGGAAGCGGTATGAATAAATACGTAATCATCGGCAACGGGGTGGCTGCAGCGGGATGCATCGAAGGTATCCGCAGCCTGGATGCAGACGGCGAGATCACCGTTGTATCCGAGGAAAAGCATGCGGTGTATTGCCGGCCGCTGATCTCGTATTATCTGGAAGGGAAAACGGACCTTGCCCGCATGCGCTACCGCGGCGAAGACTATTACGAAAAGATGGGCTGCAGGGTGCTGTACGGACGCAGGGCGGTCAGGCTCCTTGCGGATGCAAAAAAGGTCGAGTTGGACGACGGCACGGAGCTTGCCTTTTCCCAATTGTGCCTTGCGACAGGGTCTTCGCCCTTTGTGCCGCCCTTTGAGGGATTGGATCAGGTTTCAGATAAGTATTCCTTCATGACCCTGGACGATGCCCTGGCCCTGGAAAAGGGGATCGATAAAAACAGCCGCGTGCTGATCGTCGGCGCGGGACTCATCGGCCTTAAATGCGCGGAGGGGATCGCGGAGCGCGTGGCAAGCGTCACGGTCTGCGATCTTGCCGACCGCGTCCTTTCCAGCATACTGGATGCGCAGTGCGCTGCCCTGATGCAAAGGCATCTGGAGCAGCACGGGCTTAAGTTTTACTTAAGCGACAGCGTCAGCCGTTTTGACGGCAACACCGCTTACATGAAAAGCGGCGCGGTCATCCCCTTTGATGTGCTCGTCCTTGCCGTCGGCGTGCGCGCCAATACCGCTCTTTTGAAACAGATCGGCGGGGAGGTGAATCGCGGGATCGTCGTGGACGAGCAGATGCGCACTTCCGAAAAGGATATCTACGCCGCCGGAGACTGCGCCGAGGGCTGGGACAGCTCCATCGGCCAAAGGCGCGTCCTCGCCATTTTGCCCAACGCCTACATGCAGGGGCATACGGCGGGCGTCAACATGGCCGGCGGCTACGAGGCGTTTGACAAGGCCATCCCCATGAACTCCATCGGCTTTTTCGGCCTGCACGCCATGACGGCAGGCGCCTACGACGGCGAGCTCTACGAGGAAAAGACGGATACATCCATCAAGCGGCTGTTTACAAAGGACGACCAATTGAAGGGTTTTATCCTGATCGGCTGCGACGAGCGCGCGGGCATCTACACATCCATGATACGGGAAAAAACACCGCTGTCTTCGATTGATTTCGACGTTTTGAAAAAAATGGCGACAACGGCCGCGTTTTCACCGGAAATGCGTAGGAAAAAGTTTGGAGGTGTGGTATAATATGACGTTCATTCGTGCCGAAGGGCTCGACCATAAGAAGCTGAACGACGCGATCCGCAGCGCGCCGGATACCTGCACGCTGGAAGGCTGCTGCGGCCAGCGTTTTATCGCCGCCGGCATGTCCGGCAAGGACATCACCATCTCGGGCGTCCCCGGCAACGCCCTTGGCGCGTACCTGAACGGGGGCACGCTCACGGTATTGGCCAACGCGCAGGACGCCGTCGGCGATACCATGAACGCGGGCACGATCGTGATCCACGGCAACATCGGCGACGCGGCCGGATACGCGATGCGGGGCGGAAAGATCTACGTCCGCGGCAATGCGGGATATCGCGCCGGCATCCACATGAAGGCCTATGAGGATAAGGTCCCCCTCATGGTGATCGGCGGCAGAGCGGGCAGCTTCCTGGGCGAGTACCAGGCCGGCGGCGTGATCGTCGTCCTGAATCTGGAAACACCAGACGAAAAATGCGTGGGCTTTTTTCCCTGCACGGGCATGCATGGGGGCAAGATGTTCCTCCGCTGTGCCTGTGAGGATATGGCTTTTCCCGCACAGGTCACGGCCCGCCCGGCTGCGCAGGACGATCTGAAGGAGCTTCGATCCCACATCGCGGAGTACTGCCGGATTTTCGATCTGGATATGGAAGACGTACTTTCGTCCCCGTTCACCGTTGTAACCCCGGACAGCAGCAATCCCTACAGACAGATGTATGTGCCGAACTAGCATACGCAGGAGGAAGTTATGAAGTATTCAAAGGAAGAGGTCATTCAGTATGCGCAGGAGGAGGACGTAAAGTTCATCCGCCTCACGTTCTGCGACGTTTTCGGTAAACAGAAAAATATCGCCATCATGCCGGACGAGCTGCCCCGCGCCTTTGAATACGGCATTTCCTTTGACGCCTCTGCCATCGCAGGCTTCGGCGACGAGCTGCACAGCGATCTTTTGCTGCATCCGGAGCCGGAAACGCTCATGCCGCTGCCGTGGCGTCCGGAGCACGGGCGCGTGGTGCAAATGCTTTCCAGCATTACGCAGCCGGACGGCACTCCGTTTGTGTGCGATACGCGCAGCCTGCTGAAAACGGCCATCGCCGAGGCGAAACGGGCCGGCTATGAATTCACCTTTGGCGCCGAGCAGGAGTTTTATCTGTTCCAGCTGGACGAGGACGGCAGGCCCACCCGGATCCCCAACGACGAGGCCGGCTATATGGATATCGCCCCCGAGGACCGCGGCGAGAATGTGCGCCGCGAGGTCTGCCTGACGCTGGAACAGATGGGAATACGCCCGGAAAGCTCCCACCACGAGGAAGGCCCCGGCCAGAACGAGATCGACTTCCGCTATGCAAACGCGCTGGATGCCGCGGATCATGCCATGACGTTCCAGCGGGTGGTGAAGACCGTCGCGCACAGGAACGGGCTTTTTGCGGATTTTTCCCCAAAGCCGCTCTCAAACGCCCCCGGCAACGGCTTTCACATCAACATGTCCCTGCGCCCCTTCGGCGATGGAAAGGCCTTTTCCCACATGATCGCGGGCATACTTGAAAATGCTGGAGCGATGACCGCTTTTTTGAATCCGACCGAGGCCTCTTACCAGCGGCTGGGCTGCCACAAGGCCCCTTTGTATGTTTCCTGGTCCCGCGAAAACCGTTCGCAGCTGGTCCGCATTCCCGCTGCGGTGGGCGAGTATCGCCGCGCGGAGCTCCGCTCGCCCGATCCCGGTGCCAATCCCTACCTTGCGTTTGCACTGATGATCTATGCGGGCCTTTACGGGATCGAGAACAAACTCGCCTTATGCGAGCCTTCGGATATCAATTTTTACGCCGCCGACGCCAAAGCTCTTTCCGCCTATCAAAAGCTGCCAAAAACCCTGGAAGAAGCCTGCAGGGCGGCTAAGGAAAGCGCCTTTATCAAAGGACATATCCCGGCTGAGGTATTGGCGATCTACTGCGGGAAATAGCATGAAAAAACGTCAACGAGCAAAGGATTCTATATGAGCTTACAGGAGCGGGTTTACAGCGTTCTCGTTGTATCCGCGGCGGAAAAACTGAATAGTGCTCTCTCGGAGTTTCTGTCAAAATCCCATTATCAGCCGGTCCGGATCGTTTCCAGCGTCAGCGCGGGAGAAAGAGCCTGGAACGAGCGGGCTTACGATTTTGTGCTGATCAATTCGCCCCTGCCGGACGATGCGGGAACCAGGTTCGCCATCGATGTGGGCAATTCAAAGGGGACTGTTGTGCTGCTGCTTGTCCGCGGGGAGCTTTACGACGAAATCCGCGATAAGGTTGCGGAGCACGGCGTGTTCACGCTTGCAAAACCGCTTTCCAGATCGTTGCTTGCCCTTGCGCTCGACTGGATGGAAAGCGCGCGGGAGCGCCTGCGCACATCGGAAAAAAAGACGCTCTCCGTGGAAGAAAAAATGGAGGAGATACGCCTTGTCAATCGCGCCAAATGGCTGCTGATCTCCGAGCTGAAAATGGAGGAGCCGCAGGCGCACCGCTACATCGAAAAGCAGGCGATGGACCGCTGCATCGCAAAAAAAGAGGTCGCGGAGGAGATCATCAAGACCTATATCTGATAGGAGAAAAAAGCCAATACACAAAGATCAGCCGTAAAGCATATATGGATCGCTGCCTTTGCCGCAGTGCGGTTTTTGCAGGGAAAGGCTTTTTGCTATCCTGAATGAGGTACAGAGCAGGAAGGCAGAACCTCTAGGTCATATGAACACTTACCCTTACAGAAGCAATAGTGCCTCCGGACCCATGTCTGGTCCGGAGGCACTTGTATTTTCATCAAAAAGCAAGGTATTGTCGTCAGAATTTCACCCTGAGGGTATGCCGGTAACGCATCTTCACCGTACCGGTCAGCGAAAGGGAACCGTCCTCGGCCGATTCCACGAGCAGGGAACCGCCGGGCTGGTGAAGCAAAAGGGAACCGGCTCCTTTTTTGCGGTGAAGATACGCCCCGATCGCGGTCGATCCGCTGGCGCAGGAATTCTCCCAGCAGAGCGTCCCCGCAGCGGGCACATACACAAGAGGCGAAAGCGTATCGGCGTCAGGGTCAAACAGCAGAATCCCGAGGGACTCGGACTGAAGATAGCTGCACCAAAGCGGAGCAGAGGCCTCGGCAGCCGAACAGGCGAACGGAGTTTCGATGATCACATGGGAGATGCCGTGAAACCGCACCACTGGAAAACGGCCTGCGCCCGGCAAGGCTTCTTCTTTTACGGAAACGGGAGAGGGCATGGCAACGGTGCCGCGGATGCTTCCGTCCGCAAGGGCGAGAACGGACACCGGAACCGGATCCGGGGTCCCGTACACACACACAGGGATCCCGCCTTCCCGTATGCCGTGGTCTAAGGCAAAAAGGGCGGCCGTGCTCATGGTTGCGTTTCCGCAGAATTCACCGCCGGCCATCCGCAACGAAACGGACCCGTTTGCAGAAGAAACAAAACCTACCTGCTCCGCATCGGGTTCGCGATCCATGATCTGCCTTGCGACAAGCGGTTGGCTTTCAGCGGGAACTGCGGATTCCACCAATACGGTCTGGTTGCCGGTAGGATCCAACAAAGCGTATCGAATATCCGTCATTGCTTGTAATTGCTCAGGAAACGCTTTGTGCGCTCCTGCTGCGGGTCTGAGAACACCTGCTCGGGAGAACCTTCTTCCACGATATACCCGCCGTCCATAAAGATGACCCGATGGCTGACGGCATGGGCGAACGACATCTCATGCGTTACCACAACCATGGTCATATGGTCTTCTGCCAGCTGACGGATGACTTTCAGTACTTCCCCCGTGAGCTCCGGGTCAAGCGCGCTGGTCGGCTCATCGAAGTACAGTATCTCGGCTGCAGCGCGAGCGCACGGGCAATGGCGACCCTCTGCTGCTGGCCGCCGGAAAGCTGACACGGATAGGCATTTTCCTTGCCTTCCAGTCCCATCTTCTTTAATAACGATTCTGCCCGTGCCCGGACTTCGTCCTTGTTTTCCCCGCGCAGGATGGACGGTTCGCAGATGTTTTTCATGACGGAATAATGTGGGAAAAGATTGAAATTTTGGAAGACCATCCCAAACAGGGTGCGGAAATGGTTGAGTTCTTTTTTCTGGGCATATACGCCCCTTTTTACGGCATACTGTCCGTCGTAGAGGATATCGCCGTCATCTGCGGTCTCCAGGAAGGAGGCACAGCGAAGCAGTGTGGACTTTCCGGACCCCGACGGACCGATGATCGTAACCACATTGCCAGGGTTGATGTCAAAAGAGATATCCCGAAGGACGGGGACCCTGTCAAAAGCTTTCTGCAGTCCCCGGATCTCCAAAATGGCGGGTGATCTTTGTTCGCTTATTTCAGACATACTTGCCTCTTTCCTACTTGTAATAATCCATGGTCTTCTCGATGCGGCCCATAACGCGATCAACGATAAAATTGAACAGATAGTAGAATACGCCGGCTACGATGAACGGCACGAAACTGGTCTGCGAATTGGCGATCTGTTTTCCGATCGTGAACATTTCTTGATAGGAGACGGTAAAGGCGATGGAAGTATCCTTAACCAGGGTAACGACTTCATTGGTAACACTGGGCATGATGCGCTTGATGACCTGCGGCAGGATGATGCGCATGAAGGTTTGAAACCTGGTATAACCAAGAACGGACGCCGCTTCATACTGCCCTGCCGGTATGGATTCTATGCCTCCCCGGTAGATCTCGGCAAAATAGGCCGCATAATTGATGGAGAAGGCGATGACGACGGGGATCAGTTTGTTGCGGGAAACGCTGATCTGAAAGAGATAATAGGGGCCGTACGTCACAGCCAGGAGCTGGAGCATCAGAGGAGTTCCGCGCAGCACCGTAATGATGAACCGCGTGACAGAGGAAATGAGCTTGTTTTTGCTCATGCGCAGCAGGGCAACGATCATTCCCAAGGGGAGGGAAAAAAGCAGTGTCAGAAAGAAAATGGCACAGGTTTTTCCCAATCCTTCGCTCATTTTGATGATCATGGTCATTAGGGACATGGGGCACACCTCATTTGAGATAAGACGGTAAAAATGATTGAGGATAAACGGGCAGAGGGATCGGATTCCCGGTTTTTATCTGCTAAAAATACAAGCTCCCGAAAGTGCCTGGCAGGCACTTTCGGGGTCTGTTCAAAATGAAAGGTTCAACCGCAGAAATGCATCAGTCCCCGTTCAGGAACAACAGGTTGTTCACAATGTCGGGATACTTGGCGGCTATCTTTGCATATGTCCCGTTTTCCACAAGAGCGGCAACCGCTTTTTCCACTTCGGCACAAAGGGCGGCGTCGCCGGAACGGAACGCGATGCCGTACTGCTCCGCGCCAAGCTGCTCGTCGATGATCTTGAACCCATCGTGTTCTGCCGCATAGCTGGCCGCAACGGGAAGATCGACAAACACGGCGTCCACCGAATTGCCGTCAAGCTCGGTAAAGCACTTCAGGAAACTGTCGCAGGTGATCACATCGGCAAAGGTGGATGCCAGGTCGGCCAGGTCGCCGTTCAGGAGCGCCTCGCCGGATGTTCCGAGCTGGACAGCCACCAGCTTCCCGGCCAGGTCTTTGGACGAGGAGAAGCCGCTGTCTTCTTTGACGACCAGAACCTGAGTATTGTCATAATAAGGCGCGGAAAGCACATATCCGGCTTCTTTCATGGAGTCCAGGATCGTCATTCCGGACCACACACAGTCGCATTCCTTGGAATCCAACTGTACAAGCTTTTCATCCCAGTTTACCGCAAAGATCTCCAGCTCCCAACCGAGATGATCGCACACAGCCTGACAGACTTCCACGTCAAATCCCGTATAGGAACCATCGTCTCCAAGATAGCTGAAGGGGGGATATTCAGGGTCGATGCCCATGATAAAAGTCGTCTTTTCCTCCCCGGACGGAGCGGCCGCGTCGGAAGCGGGCGCGCCTGCACAGGCAGCCAGAGACAACATCAACAGTGCGGCAACGAATACCGCCAGAAGCTTTTTCATAGGGTTTATTCCTCCTGCTGATTGATTTGCCGTTCCAAAGCCGGATGTCGTCGGCAAAGCCATACGATACCGGAATGCGAACCGGCAATTTAGCATAACGGTATATTACCACATCATCATGCTAAAGCAAAGAGGTTTCTTGTTTTTTCTGCCCAAACGAAACCACCTTTTTGAAAACACTGGAATATTACAAATGAATGCAATAAATATTTGCCGTTTCCATCCCTTGGGCGCGGATCTTTCGGAATCCTTCCACAAGGCGGTAGTTTCATAAATCCATCGTGTCCCCCGGTTCAGCATCCGGATGAAGCGGTTCTTGTCAAAAGCACAGCGCATTCTATGCTTGCCGTCTGCGGGAACATGTCCACGGGACGGACCCGCTCCAGCCGATACCCTTGTGCGCAGAGCAGCTTCAGATCGCGGGACAGCGTGGCCGGATTGCAGGAAACGTAGACGATACGCCGGGGCGCGGCCTTGACGAGCGCCTGCAGCAGAGCCTTGTCGCAGCCCTTTCGCGGCGGATCCACGGTGCATACGTCAAAGCGCAGGCCGTTTTCGATCAGCCGGGGCAGCACCTGCTCGCAGGCGCCGGCGTAAAAGTCCGCATTTTGAATGCCGTTGCGCTTGGCGCTCTCGCGGGCGCTTTCCACGGCGGGCGCATACAGCTCCACGCCCACCACGCGGGCGGCGCTGCGTGCCATCATCAGGGCGATGGTGCCCGTGCCGCAGTAGGCGTCCAGCGCAATGTCGTCCCTTGTAAGGCTGGCAAACTCCAGTGCCGATCCGTACAGGCGCACGGTCTGCTCGGGGTTTACCTGGAAGAAAGAGAGGGGAGAGATGCGAAAGCGCAAGCCGGAAAGCGTCTCCTCCAAATAGTCCCTTCCGTACAGGGTCTCGCAGGGGCCGGAGAGGATGGGCGCCTGCCTTTTTGTATTGTAGTTGACCACCACGCCCGCAAGGGAGGGCACGGCTGCGCGCAGGGCCTCCACCAGCGCATCCGCATGCGGCAAGGCTGACGCGCACACGATGGGAACGGCCAACAGTTCGCCGTCTGTGTTCACGCGCAGCATCAGGTGGCGGAACAATCCCTTGTGTTGCTTGCCGTCATAGGGCTGAATGGCATACACGCGCAGCCATTTTTCCACGGCCGCTGCCGCGGTGCAGACCGTTTCGCTCTGCAGAAGGCAATCCGTGGAGGGCACGAGCGCGTGGCTTTCCGGCTCGTACAGGCCGAGGCTGGGTTTTCCGTTCATGAGCGCGCAGGCGAACACCGCCTTGTTGCGGTAGCGCCAGGGGTCTGATGCGGAAACGATGGGGTCCAAACGATAACTGCCGGGCGCAAAGCCGCCCAACCGGCGCAGGGATTGGACCACCTTTTCCTCCTTGGCGGCAAGCTGTGCTTTTGTATCCATGTGCTGCAAAACGCAGCCGCCGCACTGCGCGTACAAGGGGCAAAGCGGCTGCACCCTGCTTGGCGATGGCGCAAGCACCTTCAACGCGCGGCCCCGGGCGTAGTTGGGCGCGCACTGCGTGATGCGGGCGAGCACGCGCTCGCCGGGCAGCGCGCCGGCAACCAGGACCGTCAGCCCCTCGCAGAGGGCCACGGCCTCGCCGGGATCGCCGCTGCGCAGGCAGTCCAGAACCAGTTCCTGACCGACGGATACGGGATAGGCCATAGGGCGTTAACCTCCTGTGCAAGGGGAATCCGTTTTTGTGATGGCAGCGGCCGCGCGCTCGATGAGCGAGAACCAGCGCTCGGGGTCCTGCTGCATGTCGCATTTGAGCCCTTGGGCGCGCAAACGCAGGCAGTCGGCCTGCGCCTGGCTGACCTCGCCTGCGCGGACGGCCTGGCAAAGCTCGTCCAGGTCGTCGATAAAGACGCGGCGGTCGTCAAAGAGGATCACGTCCACGTAGGCGTCTAGGAACCAGTCCTCGCCCTGATCCAGGGTCAGGTCGACATAGACCTGATAAACCTCTCCCTTTTCGTTCAGTATGCCGGTGACGGCATAGCCACCCGCATCGGGCAGCAGCGTCAGCCAGGCATAGCCGGCATCCGCGATGGTGAAGCGGTTGGGCCGCGGGATCGGCTTGGTCTTGACCAACGGCTTTGTGACCGAAAGCATCGTATGCAGGCAGGCCTGGCCGCAGAAGCCGGGCAGAGAAAGACGCGCATAGCGGTCATGGTATCTGGTACACACGCTCGGGTTGCGGTCGATGGGTTTTCGTATCATCAAGTCAAAAGGGCTCCTTCCTGCTTGCGGGATGGGCGCGATGCTGGTATGCTACGATTGAGATGCGGGGACAAAATCCGCCTGACCGATGGTTTCGATCGTTCCGTCGTCCAGCAGCAGGATGGCCGCCGCGTTTGGGTAATGCTTGGTGAGCAAAGCTTTTGCGCCCTCCGCGCCCAGGACATAGCAGGCGGTGGAAAGCAGATCGGCGTCCAGACCGTTTTCGCACACCACCGTGGCAGAAAGCACGCCGGCTTGAGCGGGCCAGCCCGTTTTGGGATCGAGGATATGGTGGTAACGCACGCCGTTTAAGGTAAAGCCGCGCTGCGCGCTGCTGGAGGTGGCGACGGCGCCGTCCGTAAGACGCAGGGTGCCAAGCAGACTGCCCGCCTTGCGCGGGTCCTCGATGCCAAAGACGAAGGGCGCGCCGTTTTTGCCGCCGGAGGCGTACAGGCTGCCGCCGAGGTTCAGAAGAAAGCTCCTGCAGCCGTTTTCCCGCAGGTATGCTGCCATGTTGTCGGCCAGCTCGCCCTTGGCGGCAGCGCCAAGATCCACCTGCATGTTTGGATCGGCCAATCTGGCCGTATTGCCGGAGAGACTTAGCTTGTCCGCGCCTGCGTGCGCAAGGGCATCGGCAAGGGCGTCCTCATCCGGAAGCGTGGGCGTTTCGGCGGTGAAATCCCAGAGGGTGGAAACCGCGCCAAGGCCGATGTCCAGCGCGCCGCCGCTTTGCGCATACACGCTCAGGCAGCGGCGCAGAAGATCGGCCGTCTCCTTGGAAAGGGCCGCGCTGCCGCTTTGGTTGAGTTCGGAGATCTCGGTGCCCGCGCGGTGGCAGGAAAGGCGCGCTTCCATTTCATCCGCCAGGGCCAGGGCGGAAAGGGCAAGGGACTCCTCGCCGTCGTACAGGGTCACGCGCAGGATGGTATCCAGCGCAAAGCCTTCCGCTGAAACGGGCTTTTCGGCGCAGCCGCCAAGAAGCAAAGCCAACAGCAAAAAAAACGCGAGCGCGCGTTTCATTTTAGGCGACCCCCTTTCCGATTGTTTATGATACGGAGTTTATAATCAAATGTCAAACCGCAAGGAAAACGGCTTTTTCAGCCTCTTTAAAAAGGGCGATCTGGTGCTGATCGCGCTGATCTGCCTGCTGGCCCTTTTGCCGCTTTTGTTTTTCGCGCGGCAGGAGGGACGCACGGCCGTGGTGCGCGTGGAGGGAAAAGTCGTGTGCACCATTTCCCTGGAGGAGGACGGCAGCTATCCCATCCAAACGGCGTTTGGCGAAAACCTTTTGCAGGTAAAGGATGGCGGCATCTGTATGCTGGAAGCCGATTGCCCGGATGAATTGTGTGTGCGCCAGGGGGAGATCCGCCGCCTGCACGAGACCATCGCCTGCCTGCCCCACAGGCTGAGCGTGACCATTGAGGGCGGAGAAGGGGGGGCGGCGTATGATGCGATCGTCAAATAACGGCCGCTTCATCCGGCGGCTGAGTATAACGGCCCTACTCGGGGCGCTGGCCCTGCTGCTCTCCTATGTGGAAAGCCTGGTGCCCTTGCCGCTGCCCCTGCCGGGGGTAAAGCTCGGCCTTGCCAACCTTGCCGTGCTGCTGGCGCTGTATCTGTTCGACGCGCGGGACGCGCTGGCCGTTTTGCTGGTCAAGGCGACGCTTTCGTCCCTGCTGTTTACGGGGCTCGGCGCGCTGCCCTACGCGCTGTGCGGCGGGGGACTGGCGCTAATTTGCATGGCGCTGCTCAAACGCCTGCCCGCGCTTTCCATCCTGGGCGTGTCTGCGGCCGGCGCTGCGGCGCACGGCCTGGGCCAGGTGCTGCTGGGCGCACTGCTGACAAAAACGCCGGCGCTGCTTTTGTACGCAACGCCTTTGATGTTGGTCGGCGTCGTTACCGGCGTTGTGCTGGGCTTTATCGCGGGCCTGTGCCTAAAACGGCTGGAACGCGCCATGCGCGTTTGAAACAAAAAAGGCCGCTTCCTGTAGCTGTGGACAGGTAAGCGGCCTTTTTTTATTCTTGTTCTGCGCTTTCAAAACCGCTGGCCTTGGCCTTGTACAATCGGCGGTTTTCCAGGGAGCGCACCCGCTCGGAAAACTGACCCTCGGGCGTCATGCCCAGGGCGGTGCCCATCTCCATCAGGCGGGCGTCCAGCACGTCCAGCTGGTGCAGAAGCTCCGCCTCGGGGAACATCGGCGGCCGCGGCGAGCCGTATTCGGGCGTGTCATGGTGGGAGAGAACCATGTGCTGCACGAGAAGGCTGGTCTCCTCGTCGATGCTAAGTTCCCTCGCCAGGCGGGCGATGTTGGAAACGCCCAGCACCAGGTGGCCCAGCAGCATGCCCTCGGACGTATATTCCGTGGCAATGCCGATTTCGCCGGCGTTGATTTCGCGAATCTTACAAAGGTCGTGGGCGATGACCCCGCACAGAACCAGATCGGCATTGAGGGCCGGATACACGGGCAGGATCGCCTTGGCCGCGCGCAGCATGGTCACGGTGTGCTGCAAAAGCCCCGCGCGGTGGGCGTGGTGATAGCTCACCGCCGCCGGCCAGATCAAAAGCTTTTCATGGTTATCCTCCAGCAGGCGCAGGGAAAGGGCGCGCAGATCGGGATTCTTCAGCCCTTCCGCCGCCTCGTACAGCTCCAGATACATTTCTTCTGGGTCCTCGGGCGCGCAGGGCACGAGCTGGCTGTAGTCGATTTCCTCCGGCTGGGCAAGGCGCAGCCTATCCACGCGCAGCTGCAGCTTTCCGGCAAACTCACCCACCACGCCGCGCAGGCGGATGACGCTGCCGTTTTCCGGCACGATGCCGTTTTCCCAGTTCCAGGCCTTGGCGTTGATCTCGCCGCTGGCGTCCATCAGCGTCATATCCAGATACTTGGAGCTGTTGGCGGACACGCGCAGCGAGGCGGATTTGACCAGGGCCAGGCCGTCCACGGGGTCGTCCTTGCGGCGGTATGCAAAATTTATGCTATCCATATGTTAAGCCTCTCCTTACCGATCTGTCTTTGGGCCATGCCGTATGGTATAATCTAGTATAACATAAACTTCTGCCCGCGAGAACGGCCTTGGATGGCAAACGGGCGCGATAAATACCAAACAGATAGGAAGTGCAAACAAAAAGTGAAGTATGTTCTGATCATCGGCGATGGTATGGCCGATTTTCCCATCGAATCATTGAACGGCAAAACCCCTCTGGAAGCGGCCAACAAGCCCGTGATGGACGCCCTGGCCATGCGCGGCATCGTGGGTAAGGTGCGCACCGTGCCCATCGGCGTGCCCGCGGGCAGCGATACGGCCATCCTTTCCATCTTCGGCTTCGATCCCCGCAAGGTGTACACGGGCCGTTCCCCGCTGGAGGCGGCGGGCTCCGGCGTTAAGATGGAAAAGGGCAACGTCTCCTTCCGCTGCAATCTGGCGGCGGTGAGCGTGGACGGCGGCCCCTACGAACAGCAGACCATGATTTCCCACTCCGGCGGCAACATCGACGGCAAGGACGCGCAGACCCTGATGTACGACCTGCTGGCCGATCCGGATTTTTCCGCCCTGCTGGAGAAGGCGGGCATGCGCTTTACGGTCAACCCCTCCTATCGCCACATCGCCATATTGAAGGAAGGGTCCGCGGATGTAACGCTCACCCCGCCGCACGATATCCTGACCCGCTGCGTTAAGGACTATTTGCCCAGGGGCGCGGGGGATGAAATGCTGCTTTGCCTGATGAAGGCTTCTTACGAATATCTCAACCGCCACCCGCTCAACGTGCAGCGCGTAAAGGACGGCTTGCCCGCGGCAAACTCGCTCTGGTTCTGGGGCGAGGGCAGCGCCGTGGTGCTGGACAGCTTCCAGAAGCTCTTCGGCCACACGGGCGACGTGATCACCGCCGTGCCCCTGGTCAAGGGCATTGCCGAGCTGGCGGGCCTTAGGCATACGGACGTGCCGGGCGCCAACGGCGACCTGGACACCAATTACGCCGGCAAGGGTGGAAGCGGCCTTAAAAGCCCTGCAAACCGACGACTTTGCCGCCATCCACATCGAAGCGCCGGACGAGATGGGCCACGCCGGCGATCTGGAAAAGAAGCTCAAGGCCATCTCCCTGATCGATTCCGAGGTGCTCGCGCCTTTGCTGGTGGGGCTGGACAAGCTCAAAGAGCGCTATCGCATCCTGATCCTTTCCGATCATTACACCCCGCTTTCCACCCGCACGCACGACGGCACGCCGGTGCCCTTTCTGTTGTACGACAGCAAGGTCAACACCGCGCGCAACCTGCCTTACGGCGAAAAAAACGCCGAATTCGGCGGCCTGATGGAGGAGGGCACCGACCTGATGCCCCTTCTGTTCGGCCTGGAAAAGAAATAAACAGATGCTATCCGCAGGAAGGGAGCAGGACGGATGGAAAAGACCTATGACCTTCTGGTCCTTGGCGGCGGCGCGGCGGGGCTGATGGCCGCGGTCACGGCCGCCGGGCAGGGCCTGTCCGTCTGCCTTCTGGAAGCGGGTGAACGGGTGGGCAAAAAGCTGCTCTCCACCGGCAACGGCCGCTGCAATTTAAGCAACCTTGCCGCCTGCCCCGCCGCGTACGCGCCCGCGCAGGCCGAAGGGTACATCCTGCAGCCGCAGGCGCTGCTCGATCTGTTTGCGGGGCTTGGCCTGTGCACCCACGCGGACGGCGAGGGCCGCGTGTATCCGCGCAGCAACCAGGCCGCTTCCGTGCTGGACGTGCTGCGTTTTGCCCTGGAAAGGGAAAGTGCGGACGTTTTGTGCGGTTTTGCCGCCGAACGGGTCGAAAAAAGCGCCCATGGCTTTGCGCTTTACGCTGCCGACGGGCGCATGCAAAAAGGCAGGCTGCTGCTGCTTGCCTGCGGCGGACGCGCGGCCTCCCGCGCTAACGGCTATGCCATGGCAAAGGCGCTGGGACATAGCGTAACGCCCCTGCACCCGGCACTCACATACCTGAAGACCGAGCCCGCCCTGGTGCGCGGCCTGCAGGGACAGCGCGCTCAGTGCCGCCTGGAGCTTTTTTGCCAAGAAAAAAGTATCGGCGCGCAGACGGGAGAGCTGCTCTTTAAAGAGGATGCGCTCAGCGGCATCGCCGCCTTCGACCTTTCCCGCCTGTACGCGCGGGCGGGGGGAAAATGTGAAATCGCCGTGGACCTTCTGCCCGAATGGACGCAGGAGCAGCTGCTTTGTGCGCTGCATGCGCGCGCCGCGCTGTTCGAGCGAGCGGAAACGCTCCTTACGGGCCTGTTTTCGCGCGTGTTGGCGCAGGCGCTGCTGCGGCGCTGCGAACTGCCGCCGGCGGAGCCGGTGCAGGACGCGGGACTGAAACGCCTGGCGGCGCTGATCAAGGACTGGCGCTTTCCCGTCACGGGCAGCGGCGGCTTTATGCAGGCGCAGCTTTGCGTGGGCGGCGTGCCGCTGACGGAAGTCGAAAGCGGCAGCCTGCGTTCGAAAAAGTGCGCGGGGCTTTACATCGCCGGCGAGCTGCTGGACCTGGACGGCCCCTGCGGCGGCTACAACCTGCACCAGGCCTTTTCCACGGGATACCTTGCGGCTGGAAACGCCGTAAAATGCGCACAGGAATGGAGAAAAGACAAATGATACAGGTTGGCGAATACAAAAAAGAAGAATGCGTACAGCTTATGCGCATCTGGAACCGCGTGGTGCTGGACGGCGTCGCCTTCCCGGAGGACGAGCCCTTTGACGAAGAGCAGATGGCCGCCTTCCTGCAGGGGCAGAGCTTTGCGGGCGTGGCCCGCGAGGGGGACAAGGTCCTTGGCATGTACATCCTGCACCCAAACGGCGTGGGCCGCAAGGCGCACGTTGCCAACGCCTCCTATGCCGTGGATGCAGACGTGCGCGGAAAAGGCGTGGGCGAAAAGCTGGTGCGCCACAGCCTGGAAACGGCCAAGGCGCAGGGATATGTGGGCCTGCAGTTCAACGCGGTGGTCAAGGAGAACAAGGCGGCCATCCATTTGTATGAGAAGATCGGCTTCCGCCGCGTGGGCGAGATAGAGGACGGCTTCCGCTTAAAGGACGGCCGGCTTTGCGATATGATCATCTACTACTACCATTTTTGAGGAGGCGGTTTGATGTACATCCTCTCCAAGGTGAATAAGGAAACCATCTGGGGCTCCCGCGACCTGATCGACTACGGCGCGGACCCGGGCCTGGACAAGGTGGGTTCGCTGTATACGCTGGCGGCCAACCGGGATTTGAGCTGCACGGTCTTAAACGGCGAAAAGGCGGGAATGAGCCTGTACGAAGTGTACAGCCAAGACCCCGCGGCCTTCGGCCTGAAGGCAGGTGAAAGCTTTCCCCTGATCGCCTCGTTCATCAGCGCGGGGGATGACCTTTCCATCCAGATCCACCCCGACGACGGGTATGCGGCGTGCGTGGAGCATAAGCCCTTTGGCAAGTGTGAATCCTGGGTGTTCCTGCGCCGGCCGTTGGATGGCCAGATCGTGCTCGGCTGCCGCTGTGCCGATCGCGCGGAGCTGGAGGACAAGGTGCAAAAGGGCCTCTGGGACGAGATCGTGGGCAGGGCGCAGGTGAACGTGGACGATTATGTGTACGTCACGCCCGGCACGCTGCACGCGCTCACCCGCGGCTGCATCGTGTACGAACTGCAGCAGGCTACGGACATCACCTATCGCTTTTACGATTACGACCGCGTGGACGCCCAGGGCAAAAAGCGCGACCTGCAGCTTGACAAGGCCATGGACGTGGTCCGCCTCAACCGCCAAGGCGAGGTGGGACGCTTTGGCAGCACCCCGCATGCGGAAAAAGAATACTGCATGCAGCGCTTGCCTTTGCGCGGCGCCTTCACCAACGCGCTGCCCAAATTCGTCGCCCTTACCCTGCTGGAAGGCGAGATCGAGCTGGACGGCTTAAGGGTGCAAAAGGGCACCACCATCGTCGTTTTGCCCGATGAAACCATCGCTTTTGCTGGCGAGGCTTCTGCCATCTGCGCTTTTTCACGGCTGTAAGCAGCCAGAGCCGCCTGACCGGAACCGCCCTTCCGGCTGGGCGGCTTTTTTTGCGCCCGTTTTTGCAGGAAGTGGTCATTTTTGGTTTTCAACCCGGGCCGATTGTGTTATGATAAAGTTTGAAATGATTTTATGGGGGTTTTATGGATATGCAGTATCCCGCACACATAGCGCAGAGGATCTTTGAACGCATCAAGAGTGTGTTCGACGTGGAAGTCGAAGGCCTGGAGGGCTTTTTGGAAACGCCGCCCGATCCCAAGATGGGCGACTACGCCTTCCCCTGCTTCAAGCTTTCCAAGCAGCTGCGCATGGCGCCCCCCAAGATCGCGTCCGCCCTGTGCGAGGGATTTTTGCCGGACGAGGCCATCCAGCGCGTGGAGTGCGTGGGCGGCTATCTGAATTTTTATCTGGATAAGGGCGGCTTTGCGGCCCAGGTGCTCAACAACATCGCTGAAAGCGGCGAGCGCTATGGCGCCGGCGAGGAGGGCAAGGGCAAGACCGTCTGCATCGATTATTCCTCCATCAACATCGCCAAGCGTTTCCACATCGGTCATTTAAGCACCACCATGATCGGAAATGCCCTGTACAAGATGTATGGGTATTTGGGCTACAACTGCGTGGGCATCAACCACCTGGGCGACTGGGGCACGCAGTTCGGCAAGATGATCGCGGCCTATAAGCGCTGGGGCACGAAGAAAGAGGTAGAGGCCGGCGGCGTGGACGAGCTGACCAAGCTGTATGTCCGCTTCCACGAGGAGGCAGAGAAGGACCCCGCCTTGGAGGACGAAGGCCGGGCCTGGTTCAAGAAGATCGAGGACGGCGACGAAGAGGCGCTTGCCATCTTTGCCTGGTTCAAGGAAATCACCCTCAAGGACGCGGCCCGCGTGTACGACCTGCTGGGCGTATCCTTCGACAGCTATGCCGGCGAAAGCTTTTATGTGGACAAAACGGCCGCCGTGGTCGATGAATTGAAAGAAAAGAAACTGCTCATCCAGTCCGACGGGGCCTGGGTGGTGGATCTGTCCGAGGACAACATGCCCCCCTGCCTGGTCGTCAAAAAGGACGGAACAACGATCTACGCCACCCGCGACCTGGCGGCGGCGCTGTATCGGCAAAATACCTATCATTTTGACAAATGCCTGTACGTGGTGGCCTACCAGCAGGACCTGCACTTCCGCCAGGTGTTCCGCGTGCTGGAAAAGATGGGCTATCCCTGGGCGAAGAACTGCGTGCATGTTTCCTTCGGCATGGTCTCCTACGAGGGCGAGGCGCTCTCCACCCGCAGGGGCAATGTGGTGCACCTGGACGATTTGCTGACCCAGGCCGTGGAAAAGGCCCGCGAGATCATCGAGGAAAAGAGCCCCGATCTTCAAAACAAGGACGAGGTCGCGCGCCAGGTGGGCATCGGCGCGGTGATCTTCTTCGATCTGTTCAATTCCCGCATCAAGGACATCGACTTTTATTGGGACCGCGCCTTAAACTTCGACGGCGAGACGGGCCCCTATGTGCAATACACCCATGCCCGCTGCTGCTCCATATTGCGTAGGGCGGGAACACAGACGGATACAATCGACTACTCCCTACTTGCCGACGCGCCCGCCCAGAGCCTTCTGCACGCCCTGGACGATCTGCCCGGCGTGATCCGCCTGGCGGTGGAACGCAACGAGCCGTATCTGGTTACCCGCCACTGTGTGGAAATGGCACAGTGCTTTAATCGCTTCTATTACGAGAATCAAATCATCGGCGACGATCCCGCACTCACGGCGGCCCGCGTGGCATTGACAGATGCGGCGCGGCGCTGCATCGCCATCGGGCTCAACCTCATCGGCGTGCAGGCGCCGGAGAAGATGTAAATCCCAAACAACAGAAGGGAAGGGCAAAACCTATGATGCGCAAAGGCTTTAACAACGATTTGTACATGGCCAAGCAGAAGGCTGCGATCGAGCAGCGCATCCACAGCTTCCAGGGCAAGCTGTATCTGGAATTCGGCGGCAAGCTGTTTGACGACTTCCATGCCGCAAGGGTGTTGCCCGGCTTTGAGCAAAACGCCAAGGTGCGCCTTTTGCAGGAGTTCCGCGACCAGGCGGAGATCGTGTTCTGCATCAACGCCTCGGACATCGGCAACAAGAAGATCCGCGCGGATCTGGGCCTTTCCTACGATATGGATCTTCTGCGCCTGATCGACCAGCTGCGCAATCTGGGGCTGTTCGTAAGCTCCGTGGTCATCACCCAGTATTCCAGCCAGCCGGAGGCGGCCACCTTTGCCAAGATGCTGGAGCGCCGCGGCGAAAAGGTCTACTTCCATTATCCGATCCCCGGTTATCCCATGGACGTGAACCTGGTGGTGAGCGAGGACGGCTACGGAAAGAACGATTACATACCCACCAGCAAGCCCCTGGTGGTGGTCACCGCGCCGGGCCCCAATTCCGGCAAGCTGGCCACCTGCCTTTCGCAGCTGTACCACGAGCAAAAGCGCGGCGTGCGGGCCGGCTATGCCAAGTTCGAGACCTTTCCTATTTGGAACCTGCCCCTGCGCCATCCGGTCAACCTGGCCTACGAGGCGGCCACGGCCGACCTGCGCGATGTGAATATGATTGACCCCTTCCATCTGGAAGCCTACGGCACCACCACCGTCAACTACAACCGCGACGTGGAGGCCTTCCCCGTGCTGCGCACCATCCTGAGCCGTGTTATGGACGGCTCCCAGGGGTATAAGTCGCCCACGGATATGGGCGTGAACATGGCGGGCTACGGCATCTTCGACGATGAGATCGTGCGCGAGGCGGCCTGCCAGGAGATCATCCGCCGCTATCTGCGCATCCGCGCCGACCATGAGCGCGGCCGCGCGGACGACGAAACGCTGCAGAAGATCGAGCTGATCATGAACCAGCTGAACCTGAGCGTCACCCAGCGCCGTGTGGTTGGCCCGGCCCTGGACAAGATGAAGTCCCGCCGCATGCCTGCCATGGCCATAGAGCTGCAGGACGGCACCATCGTGACCGGACGCGGCTCCACGCTGATGAACGCCTCTGCGGCCTGCGTGCTCAACGCCATCAAGCAGCTGGCGGGCATTTCCGACGATATATACCTGCTTTCGCCCATCATCCTAAATCCCATCATGCGCATGAAACGCGGAACGCTCGGCATCGAGCGCCCCGTGCTGAGCCTGGAGGAGGTGCTGCTGGCCCTGAGCATCTGCGCGGCCACCAACACCATGGTGGAGCTGGCTGTCAACAAGCTTTCCGAGCTTAAAAACTGCGAAGCCCACGCCAGCTATATGCTGCCCACGGGCGATGAGCGAACGCTGCAGAAGCTGGGCATCAACGTCACCTGCGAGCCCGTGTACCAGGGCCAGGAGCTGTACCAGCCATAAGAATAATTACCGCAGCCAAAGGACGACGGCAAAACTGCCGCCGTCCTTTTTTGCGCTGTGCCGCTGACCATGGCGGTGACTTGCTGCAGGTAAAAGAAAGATGCGTTTGTGAAATTCGGTTTAGAAATTCAAGGTAAATGGGCACAGATATTGGCAGATTTAGAATGAATATGGGAAATGAAAATGATGAACAAGGAAAAATTCAGTATGATAAAGCAAACCTGATGTTCGGAGGGTGCAAAGCTTCCAAATGAAGATCGCCGCCTGTCTGTCCCTGTGCTTGCTTTTGCTGTGTCTGCCTCTGCTGGGCTGCGAAACCATTCCCGCCGCCCTGAACCTGCCGCGGGCCGTGGACGGCCTTTCGGCGGCGGAGGCATTGGAACTGCTGGAAGGCGAGGTGGACCTGTATAGCCCACAGCTGCCTGTGGAAGAGGTGCAAATTGCTAGGCTTCCCCTGCTGGAGAGCGAAGCGGAGCGGGATGCGCTGCTTTGCTTGGCCCTACAGGCAGGCGCAAACCGCCTGCTGTTCGCAACGCCCCTGCAGGCGCTGACCCTGCCGGAGGGCGGCGCACAACTTGCCCACGAACACTGCCTGCGGGCGCTGAGCCCCTACAGCCTGCAGGGGGCGGACGGCCTGTACTACGCAGCCTATGAATGGACGCACTGCGAGGGCGCGCGCGTGGCCGCGGCGGCGCTGGCTGGGGAGAGAGAAGCCATGAGCACGGAGGAAAAGCGGCTGCTTGCCCATGCGCAGGAACTGCTTGCGGCCCTTCCGGCTAAGGCGGATGCGTACGATACGGCAGTCGCCCTGCACGACCTGCTTTGCGATGCGTGCAGTTATGCGGCGGCGGATATGCGTCAAGGCGTGCCCAGCCGCCGCAGCGGCGCAGCCGGCGCGCTGCTGGACGGGCAGGCGAACTGTCAGGGCTATGCCGACGCGCTGCAGCTTTTGTGCCTGCTTTCCGGTATTCCCTGCAAAAAGGTCGCCGGCGAGGCGGGCGGCGGTCCGCACGTGTGGAACCTTATCTGCGTGGACGGACAATGGATATACGTGGACGCGACCTTCGACGACGGCTTTTTTGCGGACGGCGCGCCCTGCTATCTGTTCTTCGGCCCGTCCGCGCAACGGCTTGCCCTGACGCATAGCTGGAAGGCGGACAGCCTGCCGGGGACAGCGGGTGACGAGCTGTTCTACTATGCGCACAAGAACCTGATCCTGGACGCAGATACAAAACTCCGTCCGCCGGCCTGCCTTTTCACAGGCAGCGGCGAGGAGGCCCGCCGTCTATTTCCCGGGTACAGCGTCCGCACATTCTGCAATGTGCAGGTGCTGGGGAAGAAAGGGGATCCGTAAGCAAAAACAAACCCTGCGGCAGCGGTACCGCAGGGTCTGTTGGATGTTTGTCGGTTTTTGTCACAGACTGACGGCCACCGGCCCCAGAGGCCGGATGCCCAGCACCGTGCAGGCGCCGCTGCCAAAGAGCGCATCCATGGCGCTGACATAGTGCTTCAGGCGGGCGTTCGGAACGAAGGC
>JBNRMU010000009.1:0-19525 GCA_050309765.1 Christensenellales bacterium | reverse complement strand
GGAAGCACGGGAACGTTTTCCGTAGCGATTTTAAGCGTCTTGGGATCGCGGCGGGTATACACCGCGTACAGCTGCGTATCGGGGTTTTGGCGGATGGCGCTTTCCACGCCCCGGCCCAGGTTTCCGTAACCGACGATGCCAATGCGAATCATGGTCTGTCTCCCTTTCTTGCCAGTAGGCTGTCTGTTTGTGTTTAGTATACTAAAAATACACCTCGTATAAAAGTTAAGATGCGAAGAAGGCAGCAAATTACCAAACCCTCTGCATAAACTTGCAGGCAAACAAGCCCTTCTGCCGCACGAAAAACCGGCCCGCAACTCATTTGCAGGCCGGTTTTCGTCTTGTTTTGATGCAATGGGTTTAGGATACCAGCACGTCCTGGGCGAAGGTTTCGCTCTGGGCGATCTGCAGGCGTTTGTACAGACCCTCCTGCTGCATCAGCTGCTCGTGGGTGCCGCGCTGCACGATGCGCCCCTCCTCCAGAACCAGGATCTGATCCGCGGCGCGGATGGTGGACAGCCGGTGGGCGATGGCCACGATGGTGCGCCGGCCGCTCAGGGACTGGATGGCCTCCTGGATCTGCTTTTCCGTCTCCACATCCACGGAGGCGGTGGCCTCGTCCAGTATCACGATGGGCGACGGTCTTAGGATCGCGCGGGCGATGGCGATGCGCTGTTTCTGCCCGCCGGAAAGGCGCACGCCGCGCTCGCCCACAGAGGTCTGGTAGCCCTGCGGCATGCGCAAAATACCCTCGTGGATGCGGGCCGCCTTGGCCGCCTCCACCACCTGCTGATCCGTGGCGTCGGGATTGGCGTAGCGGATGTTCTCCAGGATGGTGGCGTTGAACAAAAAGGTATCCTGCAAAACGGGGGCCACGGCCTCGCGCAGGCTCTGCAGGGTCAATTTCTTGACGTCCTGCCCATCGATGCGCACGATACCTTCGTCCGGATCGTAGAACCTTGGAATCAGCTGGGTAAGGGTGGTTTTGCCCACGCCGGTGGGGCCGACAAGGGCCACCATCTCGCCCGGCTGGCAGGAAAAGCTCACGTCCTGCAGCACGGGCTGCTCGCTTTCGTAACCGAAGCTCACGTGCTCGAAGGCGATGCTGCCGCTGGGGGATACAAGGGGCTTGGCGTCCGGCGCATCCGTGATGTCGGAGGGCGTATCCAGCACCGCGGCCACGCGCTCGGCGCCGGCCAGGGCCTGCTGCATCTCCTCCAGCATGCGGGCAAGGCCGGAGATGGGCGTATAAAACAGCGCCAGATACAAGAGGAACGCCGTGATATCCCCAACGGACAGCTGGCCGCGCATGGCAAGGTATCCGCCCACACCCACCACGATGACCGTGCCGAGGGACGAAAAAAACTCCACGCTGGGGTGGAAGATCGCGCCCAGGTTCAGCGCGCGCAGCATGGCCGTGGTGAAGTGGCCCACGCGCACGGTGACGTTTTCGAGTTCCTCCTCCTCCGTACCAAAGGACTGAATCTCGTGGATGCCGGAAAAGTTATCCTGGAGCTTGGCGTTGAGCTCCGCCAGCGAACGCTGCGATTTACGGAAGTTCGGCCGCACCTTGGTGGCGAAGATCCAGCCGCCGACCAGGATAAAGGGAATGGGGATACAGGTGAGCACGGCCAGGCGCCAGTTGATGCTGAGCAGCACCGCGAACACGCCCAGCACCGTGACCAGGTTTGTGATCATCTCCGGGATGATGTGGGCGTACAAAAGCTCGAAATTGGCGGTGTCGTTCACCACGCGGCTCATCAAATCGCCCGTCTGCTTATCGTGAAAGTAGCGCATGGAAAGCGTCTGCAGGTGGCTGTACACGCGCCGGCGCAGATCGCCCACCAGGTTCCAGGCCGCCTTGTGGGCAAGGTAATTGCTCAGATAGCGGAACAAAACACGCACAAGGTACAAAAACAGCAGCGTCAGGGCCAGCTTCCAGATCAGGGAAATACTGTCCGGGCCCAGGCCTTCGCTGACGGCCTGCGTCATTTGGGAAAGGGGGCGCGGCACGGCCAAATTGACAAGGGTGAGCAGCAGAGTGGATAAAATGGCCACCACGTAAAGCGTTTTGTATTTTGCCGCTTCCCGGCTCAACCTCCAAAGTATGCGCATGGGATGCGTTTCCTCCTTCAAACGGAACGGACCTGTTCTCTATCTTTATTTCAGCCGTTTGCTTCCTCGTCCTTTTGCTGCTTGACGAAGGCACGCGCGTTTTGGGACAAACGCTCCAGCAGGCTCAGGGTCTGGGCGCGCTCCTCCTCGGTAAAGCCTTCGGTGAGGCAACCGCGCCAGATGGCGGTGATCTCGCGGGTCTTCTCGATCACGGGGATCGCCTTTTCTGTGGTATAGATGCGGCGCACGCGCTTATCCTGGCTGCCCTGCTCGCAGCGCACATAGCCCTGCTGCTCGAGCTTCTGGATGGCGCGGGTGGCCGTTCCGTTGTCGTAATGGCCGATCTGCGCCAGCTCCAGCACGCTGATGCCGGGGTTCTCCTGGATGCGCAGAAGAAAAAACTGCTGCCCGCAGCCGATGCCGTAGGGCTTGAGCTTTTTGTCAAAATAGGCCTGGCTGAGCCTGTAGATGGTGGATATATGCCTGTTGATGGGGTACTGCACTTTCATCGGTAATCGCCGTCCTCCTTTGCCGTGGACAGAAAATGCTATCGCGTCTTAGTATACACGTTTTTAGTTGCAGATACAAGTTTATATTCGGCAAAATCAAAAAAAGAACGGCTTATCGCCGCACTTTTTCCCATTTTACGATGTGTGCTGCAATGGGCGAATTAAGGTTTCTCGCATCCGGCATAGCTGGCAGCCATTAGCGGCAGCCACTGAAAGGCCCTTGCGTGTAGGTTGCTTGACACTCTTTAATATGATATACTTGCCTTGAATCAACAAATCGGAGTTTGTCGAGCTGATTTGCTTACTTTCCCTTATTTCGAGGCTTGTGAGCCTTCATGTTGTGACCGGATAGTTGTTTTCCCTTGTTTTTGCCCTTATAAGGTAGATACAAGGGAAACTTTTTTATCCGACCACTTTATCCAAGAGTTTTGCACTGCTTTTCTTGGATTCTCTTGAACCGTGGGCGTATATCAGGGGGTATATAAGAATACCGGACTGGTATCGATATGGGGAAGAGTGAAGCCATGGCGCAACTTATAGTTGCGTGAACCAAAAAAAGAGCGCTTTAGGGTTGGTGGAGAGGTTTGCATATATCAGATAATCTATCTTTGCAACGCGGGGCAAAAACGAAAACAGCAAGTATAGCTGATAAGGAGAATTGACATGAGTTTTGGAAAAAACCTTCAGTATTTACGCCAGCTTAGTAAAAACATGACGCAGGAAGCTCTTGCGGAAAAACTAAACGTAAGCCGTCAGACAATCTCAAAATGGGAAATGGATGCGGCGAATCCCGAAATGGAGAAGGCGCTTGAAATATGCAGGATATTTAACTGCTCTCTGGATAATCTTTTCAGGGAGGAGATGGATAAACGCAGTGATGCATATTCAAACCTGCGAGTAGAAGAAGTCGCCGGTTTTTGTTACATAGAGCATACGGTTATCAGTACAGATCCGGAGAGTGACGCAATCAGCCGGATGGATAAGGCAGCAAAAGAAAACGGCATTGAAAACCCGAGAGTAATCGGATGGGATTTTCCGAATCTTTCACAGGAGCAGGTTAATGTCTTTAATATGCATGGATATACGGCAGCTCTGATATTGCCTGATGAGGTAAAACCCGAAGGATATCAGATCAAGAAACAAGCCGCGCATAAATACGTGGCTATTCACATTGAAAGACCGTATGATAACCCCTTTGTAACAATACCGGGAGCTTATCACACTTTGTTTGATTTCATGAGAACTAACGGTCTGGAACGAGTGGATAATGAAGTGATTCCATGTTTTGAAACGGATGGAGAGAGCATGGACGTTTATATAGCGTGTAAGTGAGGTGACCTATGAGCTTAGGGGCGTGTCAGGGGATAAATATCTCGTATAAGACAGAAGGGAGAAGTGGGATGTATATTGTCAAAGCAGAGGCAAATCAGGTAGTAAAAATCGTAGATATGTCTATCAGAGCTTTTAAAACAGATGTAAATGTTGGCGGAGTAAAAGGTGACTGTCCGCCTGGATTTGATTCAGTAGAATGGCATAAACAAATGGCCAGGGAAGGGCATTTGTATCAAGCAATGATAGGAAAAGATTTGGTAGGGGCAGCCATTATATTCCAGGATGAAACAAAAAACAGCGTATACATAGGCAGAATATTTATTGATAGCATCTATCATAGAAAAGGTTACGGAATTCGTTTGATGGAATGCATAGAAAAGGATTTCCCCTGTGCTACTGAGTTTAATCTGGATACCCCATGTTGGAATGAGCGGACAAATGCTTTTTACAAAAAATTAGGCTATCGTATCATGAAAATTGAGGATGGATTCGTCTTTTACCAGAAAAGAAAAAGTGAACCCAATATCATTCAGCATTTCACATAAAGCAAAATTCAAGTTTGACAAATTAAAAGGCGCACTTACTCACCACCTGTCCAGGCGGTATAAGTGCGTCTTTCTATGTTGAATAAGACCGGGATTCTCCCTTGGGAACACGAATCTTAGCAAAAAACAGTATGCAAACGCCCTATTGTTTGATCATGAGCGGCATGCCGTACTCGTCCCTGCCTTTTTCGACAAAGCCAAGGGATTTCCAGAAGCGGATCGAGTTCTCCTTGGTGCTGTTGAGTTCATAGTATTTGGCTCCATCCGCTTTGGTGTGCTGCATAAGTGCATAAAAGCACTGATGCCCGGTGCCGTTTCCGCGAAAAGCAGGGAATACCCAAAAATCGAGGACAAAGCACTTTCCGTCCTCGCTTTGGTAGGTGCAGTACGAGGCCGCGCCGATGCGCCTCCCCTCCCGAAGGAAATAGACCATGTGCTGCCTGTCCCTTTGCCTTTGCATATGCTCCTGCAATATGCCGCGGTATTCCTCTCCCGTGAAGTAGGCGATGTCCTCCTCGTCCGAGATAATCCCATCCTCCACCAGATAGCGGATGTGCGCGTCCCAGAATTCGGCGATGCTTTCCAGCGGTATTTCTTCGATCTGTATCATTTGCAACCTCTTAAGTCCAAGCGGTTCTGCTTTTGGGTCGGACGAAGCACGTGCCTCACAGCGGCAGCGGCCAGATCGTCTGCGCAGGCAGGCTATTTGTATGCCAAAGGCGCACGTTCAATCCGTCGCTGCGCTCGTAAAAGGCCTCGGCCTCCTCCATGGTCAAGCCGCCGCGCAGCTTGCGCTCGATCAGACGCGGCCGCAGCAGCGCTTCTGCCGCAGGCAGAGAGATGATATATCGCACAGGCCGTGGATACGCGGCCAGGGCATTTGCCTGTACAGCAGCCAGTTGCCCTCCACCAGGGCGATGCGGCCCGTGACCTCGATGGCGTCCTCCACCACGTCGTGCAAGGTGCGGTCGTACAGGGGCCAGCGCATCTTTTCGCCGCGCCCAAGCCTTTGCAGCGCCTTTTCCAGCTTTAAAACATTGAAACTTTCCGGCCCGCCCTTGAAGTCTTTCATGGGGCAGAGCCTGCCCCCCCGCTGCACGGTTTTATCTGCCATTTCGCTGTTTTTGTAATGAAAACCGTCCATGCCCAGGGCCTGCAGGGGCACAAGGCCCTCCGTCTCCCGGGAAAGGGCCTCCAAATAGGCGGCCAGGGTGCTCTTGCCCGCGCCCGGCGGGGCGCACAGGTAGACCACCAGCCTTGCCGCCGCGCCTTTTTTCTGCGCCAGGCGGCTCCACAAATGCAGGGCAGGCAAAAAGCGCTCCCGCACGCTTTCCTCCCTATAGACCGCGCGCACGGAAAAGCCGTTGACCGCGACCATCCTCTCCATGCCCTCTCCTCCTTGCACCATGGACACCGAAACGGCGCCGCAAACGAATTCTGCGGCGCCGATCCTGCCTTATTCCTTGATCCGGACCAGAAAATCTCCCGCCTGCGCGCCCTGCGGCAGAGGCAAAATCACGCGCTGCTTGGGATGGGGCGCGGATTGCAGGCTTTCGCCCTCTTCCGATCGCATGTCGCGGACGATAAAATCCGTATAGCCGTCGGGATTAAACAGCTGGACCTTTTCGCCGTCCGTAAACTTGTTGCGCTGCTCCACCAGGGCGCGGCCGTCTTCGTATACCTCCAGCACCTTGGCGAGATAGCTGGCGTTTTGCTGATACTGCACGCTGCCCGGCGGGCTGTCCGGCCGCCTGGTGTAATAAAAGCCGGTGCTGTAGGGGCGGTGGCTGGCATACTGCACGCGCTCCATATTTGCGGAATCGAAGGGTCTGCCCGCCAGCGCGTCGTCCAGCGCACGGCGGTAGGCCGCCACCACGGTGGCAACGTAATAATCGGTCTTCATCCGCCCCTCGATCTTGATTGAGGTCACGCCACTGTCCAGCAGCTCGCGCAGATGCTCGATCATGCACAGATCGTTGGCGGAATAGATATAGGTGCCGCGCTCGTCCTCAAAGATGGGAAAATACTCGCCGGGGCGCTTTTCCTCTGTGAGGGCGTACTTCCAGCGGCAGGCCTGCGCGCAGGCGCCCTGGTTGGCGTCGCGGCCGGTGAGATAGTTGGACAACACACAGCGCCCGGAATACGAGGCGCACACCGCACCGTGGACAAAGGCCTCCAGGCAGAGGCTGTCCGGCGTGGCCGCGCGGATCTTGCGCACATCCTCCATTGTCAGCTCCCGGGCCAGGATCACGCGCTCCACGCCCTGCCCGTGCCAGAAGCCTGCGGCCAGGGAGTTGAGGGTGTTGGCCTGGGTAGACAGATGCAGGGGCAGTCGCGGCGCATACTGTTTGGCCAGCAGCACCGCCGCCGGATCGGAGACGATGGCGGCGTCCGCGCCCATCTCCTGAAGCTGCTTTAGATATTTGCCCACGGGCTCCAGGTCATGGTCGTACAAAAAGGCGTTGACCGTGACGTAGATCTTCTTCCCCGCCCGATGGGCCAGCGTCAGCGCCGCATCCAGCGCCGAAAGGTCGAAGTTGCCGGCAAAGGCGCGCAGGCCGAAGTGCTGCCCGCCCAGGTACACCGCATCCGCGCCGAAGCGCAGCGCCGCCTGCAGCTGGCTCATCCCGCCGGCAGGCGCGAGCAGCTCAGGGATTTGCGTCCGTGCCATTTTCTTTCTCTTCCTCCTGCGCCTGTTCGACCTCGGCCTGTTTGGCCGCCTGGGCGGCGCGCACCTTCTCGTCGTAGGCCTCCCACAGGGGACGGTAGCGCTCCACGGCCTCGTTGTGCTCCTCCAGCGATTTGGAGAAGAACAGCTCGCCCGTCTCGGGATCGGTCAGGGTAAAGTACAGATATTCCTCGTCCAGATACTCCTCATCCGGGTACAGGGCTGCGTCTATGGCCTCGTTGCCGGGGTTGCAGACGGGACCGACCGGCAGGCCTTTATGGATATAGGTATTGTACGGGCTATCCGCATCCAGCTGGCTCTGGGTCAGCACCAGGTTGCGTATGCCGAGGGCGTACTGCACGGTGACGTCGGAG
Organism: Christensenellales bacterium; assembly: GCA_050309765.1. GTDB lineage: Bacteria > Bacillota > Clostridia > Christensenellales > UBA1750 > CALWRM01. The sequence continues at coordinate 11,982 of JBNRMU010000009.1, read as the reverse complement.
CCCAAATACATGTCCTTCTTCAGGCGGTTGTGGAACACGGAAGACACCTTGGAGAAGGTGGCGCGCTTGCCCTCCTTCTGGATCATGGAGGCGAGGGTCAAAACCTCGTCCATGCTCATGTTAAGCTCCTCTGCGCGTTCCATGTACTGGATGCCGTAGATCACCTTCATGCGCGAGAGCATCTTGGCGATGATCGTTTCCTCCGAGGAACCGATGTAAATCTCGTATGTATCGGGGAAGAGGTAGCCCTCAAGCTTATAGAGCTTGCCCTCGTCCTCAGAATCGAGCGTTTCGGCCAGGAAGGGGTAGTCCGCACGGAAGGCTTCGCCGCTGCGGCACAGCTCCAAAAAGCGCTTGTCGTCCTTGAAGACGCCCTGCTCCACGAGGGAGGCGCCCATCTCCTCGATGGTGGTGCCCTCGATCAGGCGGAAGGTCATGACCTCCTGGCCGCCGTCGCCCTCCTCCAGCGCGTCCATCACCTGGGTGAGTGTCATGGCGCGGTTGAGCTCGTATTCGCCGGCCTTGAGCTTGCCGCCCTTGCCCATAAAGTCCGCCATGTACTGGAATACGCCCTTGTTGCGGATGATGTCCGCTTCCTTTAATTGCCTGGCGATGGCGGAGATGGAGGAGCCGCGCTTGATGGTCACCGCGATGGGCGTTTTGTCCGTTTCATCCACGGGCATCAAAAAGTTGCGGTAAACATAGCGCGCCGCTATAGACAGCGCGCCCACAACCAACAGGCAGGCTGTCAGAAAAATCGCCGCGGGGCGCAGAATCCGCCACAGAACATCGTACCATCTTGGGCCGCGATCCGCTGCTGCCAATGCGTTTCCCTCCTTGTCGACAGGCTTTGAACATGCATAACGCAAGTATTAAACGAGCAAGAGCCCGCTTCGGTTCACTTGCCGGCCAGCAGATCCATGTCCACGCCGGCCACCTCGCCCAAAATCTGATAGATTTCAGCCAGCATGCGCTGGAAGCGGAACTCGGACAATATGTAGGCGGAGGCATCGGGGCTCATCTGCAAAACGGCGGCGAGCTTCTGCATCCTTTCCATCTCGGCCGGGTCGGGCGAACCGCCGCCGGCCATGGAAATCTGCAATTGGAACTGAAGCTTTTTGTATTCGTCCAGCAGGGCCTTCTGCGTCTCGTTCTCCATCGCCTTTTCCTTGGCGGCCATGTACTCGCGGTACTCGGCGGTGTTCTTCATCTCAGAGGCCAGCTGATGGGCAAGGTCATATATGTTCATGGTTCGCTGCTCCTTATTTTTGCATCGTATGGGGGAAAGCGCTTTGGGGTCGAAAATGGGCATCTTCCGGCGAAAAGGCGCAGTTTTATACTTCCATTACCACGGGCAGGATCATCGGGCTGCGCTTGGTCTTCTGGTACAAAAACTCGCGCAGGTCGTCGCGCAGGCGGCCCTTGATGTTGCCGTAGTCCAGCTGGCCGTCCAGGTTGATGCAGTCCTCCAGGCTCTGCTTTGCCACGTTTCTCGCCTGCTCCATGAGCTCCTCGTTTTCTCGCACATAGACAAAGCCGCGGGTGATGACGTCCGGACCGGAAACGATGCGCCGATCCTCGGAGGAGATGCTCACCACCACCACCATCAGCCCGTCCTGGGACAGATGACGGCGGTCGCGCAAAACCACGTTGCCCACATCGCCGATGCCAAGGCCGTCCACCAGCACGGCGCCGGCAGGCACCTGGGCGCCCAGCTTCATGCTGTCGCGGCCAAATTCCACGCAGTCGCCAAGGCGCGGGATGAGGATATTCTCCTCCGCCATGCCCATGGACATAGCCAGGTTCTTGTGCGCCGCCAGCATGCGGAACTCGCCATGCACGGGGATAAAGAACCTGGGCTTTACCAGCGCGTGCAGAAGCTTTAATTCCTCCTGGCGCGCGTGGCCGGATACGTGCACTTCGTCCAGGGACTGGTAGATCACGCGTGCGCCCTTGCGCATAAGCTGATCGACCACGCGGGAAACGCTCAGTTCGTTGCCCGGGATGGGATTGGCCGAGATCACGACCATATCGCTGGAACGGATATCGAGCTTTTTGTGCTCGGAAAACGCCATGCGGGTGAGCCCGCTCATCTGCTCGCCCTGCGAGCCGGTGGTCACCACCACGATCTCGTCGTCCGCATAATCGTCCAGATCGTCGATGTCCACCAATATTTCATCGGGGATCTTCAGCTCGCCCAGAGCGCGGGCCACGGTGGATACGTTCAGGGTGGAGCGGCCCGTCAGGCACAGCTTGCGATGGAAACGCTGGGCGCTTTCAGCCACCTGTTGCACGCGGTGCACGTTGGAGGCAAACATGGCGATGATGATGCGGCCGGGCGCCTGCGGGAACAGGGCGTCGAAGGTTTCGCCCACGGTCCTTTCGCTCATGGTAAAGCCCGGACGCTCGGCGTTGGTGGAATCCATCAAAAGGGCGAGCACGCCCTCCTGTCCCAGGCGCGCCAAGGTCTGAAAGTCCATCAGCTTGCCGTCCACGGGCGTATAGTCTACCTTAAAGTCGCCGGTCAGCACCACCACGCCCACGGGCGTATGTACGGCAACGGCCACGGCGCCGGTGATGGAATGGTTCATATTGATGAACTCCACCTGGAACACGGAACCCAGGTTCACATGCTGCCCGGGCGAGATCACGTGCATGGCCACGTTTTGGGCCGCCTTATGCTCCTTGAGCTTTAGGTCGATCAGCGCCAATGTCAGCTTTGTGCCATAGATGGGCACCACGCCGCCCAGCATCTTGACCACGTAGGGGATGGCGCCGATGTGGTCCTCGTGGCCGTGGGTGACCAGGATGCCGCGGATCTTGTCGCGGTTGCGCTCCAGATAGCTCACGTCGGGGATCACAAGGTCGATGCCGAGCAGGTCCTCCTTGGGAAAGATGGATCCGCAGTCCACGATGAGGATGTCCTCGCCGTATTCGAGCACCGTGATGTTCTTGCCGATCTCCTCCACACCGCCCAGAAAAATGACCTTCAGTCTGCCCTTGGCAGCGGGCACGGATTGCGTTTTGCCCGTCTTTTCTGGCAAAACACGCTTTCCCTTCACGCCCTTGGCGCTGGTGCGGCCCTTGAACAGCTTCTGCCTCAGGTCCTTCATCGTGTTCTTCTTGGGGCTCTGCCCCCGTTTTTGGGCAAATTTATCCCTTTGTTCTTCCTTCATTCTATTTTACAGGAACACCATAGGATCGCTTCTTGATAAAAAAGCCGGTTTGTATGTTCCTCCTCCTTTTTTTGGTATTGATTCTTACGGGGCGCGCCTTGCATCCGGGGACGCGCCCTTATCGTTCCCGTTCCGGGCGTTCGCGCGGCGAAGCGAAGCCACCTGCACTTATGGCCCGCACAAAAACAGCTGCCTGCACGAAACTGCTTTGGACTTGAGAACAAGGTATCTATATGATTATAACATAGCCGCGGCCCCGTGCAAGCAAGGCAATGTTATTTATTGCGCATCCGCTGCCGCAAGGCTCTGTGCGAGCAGCTGTTCCATCTCGGAAAAAAGCTCGTCGGCCGCCTCCGCGTCGCTTGCCTCGCAGCGCAGGGTAAAGCTCTCCTGAGCCTGCGACGGATATAAAAACGCCACCGCGCCCGCTTTCGTTTCCAGGCGTATGCCATGGGAAAGGGCGGGGCGCCTGTCCTCCAGGCGGAAAGCCATGTCTCTTAACACCGCGCCTTTGTCGCCGTTTTTGCAGGGCAGCTCCTTTTGCAGAAGGCGCGTCTGCGGCAAACGGTCCATCAGCTCCGCCAAACTCTGCTTTTCCCTTTCCAGGGCGCGCAGCAGCAGCGCCAGCGCCCCCAGGGGGTCAAAATACATGGTGCGGTAAAAGGGGTGCCGCTGTGTCATCTCCATGCGCGCCCGCCGGCCCGGCTCGCAGCGCAGGCAGGCGACGCCGTAGCTTTTTGCCAATTCATCCAGGGCCAGGCTGTCCTGCCAGGCACCCATCACCGGCGCGCCCGGCGCAAAGGCGTGCACCGCAAAGGCATACACAAGCGGCAGCCTGTGCGCCTCGACCAAGCGGCCGCGCTCGTCGGTGAGGTCAAAGGTCTCAAGATCGCCGTGTACCACGGCCCGTATCTGCCCGCCCGGGCGAAACAGGGCCTGCGCTTCCTCTTCCAGTGGGCCCTTGGGCAGCTGCAGCTGCACTTCATCCGCGCCCTTTTCCGCGCCGCACAAAAGCAAAAGGCGCATCAGGCGTGCGGCGGTGGCGCCGGGGATCGTTTCCTGCCGCCCGATCTGGGAAATATCCCGTGCGGATGTACTCTCCAGCGCCAGCTCCGTCTGCAGCGCGCGGCGCTGGCCATGGCTCATCTCCAGCCCCTGCCGGTCGTACAGGTCGGCGCAGAGCGCGCCGTCTCGCAGGTACAGGTAAGCCGCCGAGGGACTCACATCCTCCCGCACCGCCAGCATGGCCTGGGGGCTGCAGACGCCGGCATGCAAAACGGCGCTGCCCGCTGCCGCCGCGCCCGCGGCCAGGGCGCTGGCCGCCATCTGCGCCGCGGGGCTTCCGTCCTCCGCCAGCAGGACTGGCCCGCGCATCGCCCTTGCCAGGGCGTCGCCCAGGCCCGCAAAGCGTTCCGGCTCCATCTGGGCGGCGGATCGGGCACAGACGCCGCGCGACTGCCACACAAGTGGGCTCCGGCCGTGGGTGAGGTTGCCGCGCAGCCTTGTTCCCGCCGGCACCTGTTTTTCCGGCCAGACCATGGCGCCGTCCAGAAGGCTTGCGCCCTCGCCCAGCACCGCGCCGTCGCCCAGCACGGAATGGTCGTACATCTGGCCCGCGCGCAGCACCTGCGCCCTTGGGAGCAGCAAACAGCCGCGCAGCTCCGCCCGCTCGCCCACCAGCACACCATCCAGCAACACGCTTTCGCGGACGCTGGCGCCGGGGCGGATGCAGCAGTCGCGCCCCACGGCGCAGTTGGGGCCGACGGACGCGCCGGCGCACACGCGGCTGCCCGCCCCGATCCAGACCGGCTGGATGACGTTGGCGCCCTCCTCGATCACCGCGCCGGCCTCGATGCCAGGCGAAAAGCCGCGGATGCGGCCGGAAAGCGCGTCCATATGCGCCGCGATATAGGCCGAAACGCCGCCGATGTCGCACCAATAGCTGTCCGTAACAAAGCCGTACAGAGGCAGCTTTCTTTCCAGCAGCAGGGGGAACAGTTCCCGACCGAAGTCGTAGCTGCAGTCCTCGGGGATCAGGTCCAAAATTCTCGGCTCCAGGATGTAAATGCCCGTGTTCACCTGATCGGAAAACACCTGGTCCCAGCCCGGCTTTTCCAAAAAGCGCTGCACGCGGCCCTGTTTGTCCGTCAGCACCACGCCGTATTCCAGCGGGTCTTCCACCTTTTTCAGCACCATGGTGGCCAGTGCCCCCCGCTCCTTATGAAAGCGGATCGCCGCTCCCAGATCCATATCCGTCAGCGCGTCGCCGGAAACGACCACGAAGCTTTCGTTCAAAAAATCCCGCGCCTGCAGCAGGCTGCCCGCCGTGCCCAAGGGCTTATTCTCGACAAAGCAGCGCACGCGGCCGGAAAACCGCTCGCAGATCAGCTCCGCCCGATAGGAAAGCGTCGCGCCCACCTCGCGGATGCCGATCTCGTTTAGGCGCATGAGCGCCGTTTCCATCACGGGCCTGCCCAGCACGGGAAGCAGCGGCTTTGGCGTCAGACAGGTGACGGGCCGAAGCCTTTGTCCGCTGCCGCCCGCCATGATCATTCCCTTCATATCAAAACCCTCCTTGCCTACGATCCTTTATAAGAAGGATTGTGTGCAGGAGGGTTTTGCCTTATGCAAGTTACTGGAAACAGTCGGGCGCTCAAAAATCCAAATCCTTTAGGAATTTCTCCAGCAGGTCGGGGAAGTCGCAGGCAAGCGGGGTGGTCAGCCCCATGGAAACGCCGTGCCCCCCATGGGGGAAGACGCACAGCTCCATCTGTACGCCGCTTCGGGCCAGGGCGTCCGCCATGCGCAGGGAGTTCTGCACAGGCACCAGCTCGTCCCTGGCGGTGTGGAACAGGAAGCAGGGCGGAGTTTTTGCGCATACGTTGTCCCATGCGCACAGGGAATAATCGAACTGCGCGGTATCCACGCCGCTTAGTATGTTCTCGCGGGAGCCGGCATGGGCAAAGACGCCCGGCAGATCCAGCACCGCATAGCAGGGGATGAAGGCGTCCGGCCGGCAGGAAAAGCGCTCCACGGGATCGTCGGCGTCCGCATCGCCCAGATCCCACACCGTACCCGCCATGCCGCACAAATGCCCGCCGGCGGAAAATCCGATCACGGCAATTCTGTCCGCCCGCACATGCAAATCCTTTGCGTGGCAGCGCAGGTAGCGGATGGCGCGCTGGCAGTCCAGCAGAGGGCTTGGCCAGCGGTAGGGCGCGACGCGGTAATCCAGGATCGCGGCGTGCAGGCCCATCTTGTGCATGCTCTCGGCAATGGGCAGCTTTTCGTGGGGCACCTTTTCCCAATAGGCGCCGCCGGGCAGAATCACAACCGCGGCGCGGTCCTCGTTTTCTGCGCCCGGCACGGGACAAAAGTCGATCGACGGCTCGTCCTGGCCCGGGATAGCGGGATCGAACAGGGGCACGCGGCCCTTGTCCCACAGATACAGCTTGCGCATGGCTGCTCCATCTCCTATTCAATCGGCAAGATAGGGATTCATATCGCTCAGTCGTTCAAACAACAGGTCGGGCTCCACGCCCGTTTGTTCGATCTCCTCGATGGTGCCCTCGCCGGTCAACACCATGATGGCGCACAGCCCGTGCGAGAGCCCGGTCTGGATATCCGTATAGAGCCTGTCGCCCACCACGGCCAGCTGGTCGGGCCTAAGTCCCGTCCTTTCGCAGGCGGCGCGAACGATCTCGCCATAGGGCTTGCCGCAGATCAAATCCGGATCGCGGCCCGTGGAGGCGCGGATAAAGGCGATAATGGCGCCGATATCCGGCACAAAGCCCGTTTCCGTCGGGCAGTTGAAGTCCGGATGCGTGGCGATGTAGGGCAGCCCCGCGCGCACCAGATCGCACACACGGCACATCTTGTCATAGGTGAGCGTGGTGTCAAAGCCGACGAGCACAAGCTCCGGGTCGTCCTCGTCCAGGGGGATCTCGTAGGCTTCCATCTCTTTCTTAAGGGACGGGTTGCCCAGCAAATACACGCGCTTGCCCGGCATCTCGCGCTTTAGGTACATGGCGGCTGCCTGGCCGGAGGACAGCATCTGCTCGGGACGGATGCTGACGCCCATGCCTTCCAGCTTTTTTAAGTAATGCTCGGTGCCGCGCGAGGAGTTGTTGGTCAAAAAGCAGAAATCCCGACCGCTTTTTTTTACCGCGGAAAGGAAGTCCATGGACCCTTCCAGCAGGCGGTTGCCAAGGTAAAAGGTGCCGTCCATATCCAGCAGAAAGCAGCGGACTTTCTGCAGTTTTTCGCGAATCTGCGCATCCGTTAAGCTATGCAAAGATTTCATCTACGATCTCCTCCAGCCAACCGAAATAAAACGCCATGCGCAGGGAAGCGTAGCGCGGCCTGAGCAAAAAGGCACACAGCATGGCACGCTTGAAATCCTCGCGGGACACGCCCAACTGCTCCGGCTCCACGGGGCCGTCGCAGGAAAGCAGCAGGCGGCGGTATTCGTCCTTCTTCGCCTGCAGAGCCTGCGCCTTCGACTGAAATTCGTCAAAGCTGGCCAAATAGCGCGCGTACTGCTCCTCCAGCGGAACCTTTTCCGGCTTATCCAGGGGGCTGATGGAAAGGAAGCCCTCGGCCGCCGGACCGTAGTTTTCGCGCAGGCGCGTATCCCAAAGTTCCAGGTCCACCGGCCGCAGGGGCCGCTTTTTGGCAAACAGGCGGCTGTAGAATTCGATCATGTAAAGCGTGGCGACGCCCACCTTGTCGCCGTGCAGGCTGGGCTTTTCGCCACGCTGCATCTGCTTGAGCTCCAGAAAGTGCGAAATGTGGTGCTCGCCGCCGCTGGCCGGGCGCGAGTTGCCCATCAGCTGCATGGCAAGGCCGGAAAGGCACAGCCCGCGCGCAAGGTCGGAAGCCGCCTGCTCATCGCCGCCGGACAGGCCCGCCGCGCTCTGCTCGCAGATTTCCACCGCCTCCCGCATGAGGGCGGCGATGGGCTCGCAGAAGCTTTCGCCGATCATGCATCTGGCAAGCTGCCAATCCAGCAGGGCGATGTGCTTGCCCAGCATATCGCCAAGGCCGGCGGCCAGCATGGGCTTGGGCGCGCGGGAAAGCACGCCGGCATCCAGCAAAACGGCGCTCGGCGCGCAGGCCTCAAAGGTGAGCTTGAGTCCGTCCACGATCACGGGCGACACCGAGGAGGCGTAGCCGTCCATGGAAGGGGCGGTGCCCACCACGATGTAGGGCAGCTGCAAACGGTAGGCCGCATAGCGGCAGCTGTCGTTGATGGTACCGCTGCCAACGGCCACGATCAGGCGCGTATCGTCCTTGATATGCAAAAGGATGTCGCCGACGGACCTTGCGTCCGCGTGGATCTCCTCGCCCGTGAGGATCACCCTTTCGGGCCTGCCGCAGGCCATGGCAAGCACGCCCATCACGCGCTCGCCCATCACCGCATAGGTGTTTTCATCGAATACGGCCAGCACCCTGCCTCCACCGGCCAGGTTGTTGACGCAAAAGGTTAGTTTCGCCTCAATATTTCGGCCCACGAACACGTCCTGCGTCTTCAGTTCGTGCCTGCGTCCGCAGGCGCAGGGGCCCACCAGCGCCTGTGCCTTTTCCAGCAAAAGATCCCGCGGCATACCGCATATCCCCCTTGTCTGTTTTTCGGGTATCGCTTTCGTGTATCACTTTACCACAGGCGGGTACAAATGGCAATTTCCTTCTTTTGCGCACGGTTTTCGCCAAAAAACGTTCACAGCTTGTTCACTACTATTTTCATGTTTCCTATGCTATACTGAAGATGTGGCGTTATCTGTTACGCCCTTTCCGCCATCAATCAAAAGGAGACCCTTTCGCCTATGCGTTATGTTGAAAACCAACTGCCCGAGGATCAGGCCCTGGTCACCCTGTACAACGACGCGGGCTGGTTTGCCTATACGGACAACCTTCCTGCCCTGAAAGAAGCGCTCAAAAACTCGCTGTATCTTTTATGCGTCTATGAGGACGACCAGCTGGTGGGCCTTTTGCGCGCCGTGGGCGACGGCATGAGCATCCTGTATATCCAGGATATCCTCGTGCTCGGCAGCCACCGTCGCCAGGGTATCGGCACCGCGCTGATGACCCACACGCTCAAAAAGTACGCCGCCGTGCGCCAGAAGGTCCTTTCCACCGACGATATGCCGGAGGTGCGCGCCTTTTACAAGTCGCTGGGCTTTGTTCCCTTTGGCGAAACGGGCCTGGTCGCCTTCTATTTCATGGGCAATTAACTGTACGGTAAAACCCGCAAAACGCTGTTTTGGATCCCGATTTTGTACAAAACATCCCGGACGCCATGTCCGGGATGTTGTTTTATGTTATACTTATTTGCACACGAGCGAAAAATCGCCACAACTGTCAAGGAGGCTAAAGCACAACCGATGAAACACAATAAGCTCGCAACGATCGTCTGCCTGTGCCTGGCGGTGCTGCTGGTGCTGCTGGGTGTCAGCGGCATCTATCGCATCAACGAGGGGCAGCAGGGTCTTCTGCTTACCTTTAAGGAGATCACCGCCTATAAGGAGCCCGGGCTATACTGGCGCATGCCCCTGATCCAGACGGTGGAAAAGGTGTCCACCTCCCAGATCCACACGCTGGAGCTGGGCTTCCGCACAGCGGGCACCAATGAATACGGCGCCATGAACTACACCGACGTTGAGGACGAGGCGCTGATGCTCACCGGCGACGACAATCTGGTGCGCGTGGAGGCCGTGTGCCAGTACTCCGTGCGCGACGCCCAGGCCTATCTGCACGAGGTAAAAAAGCCCGAGGAGACCCTCATGCTCGCCTTTGAAACGGCCATGCGCCGCAACATCCAGAATAAGGCTTTGGACGACGCCCTGCTCAACAAGCAGGACATCGAGCGCGAGGTGATCCCGGACTTTCAGTCCATGCTGGATTCCTACGACATCGGCATCATCGTGCGCGAGATCCGCATCCAGAACATCACCGTGCCCACACAGGTCAACGCCGCCTATGAGGACGTGAACAACGCCAAAAACGAAAAGACCCGCAAGCTGGACGAGGCCGAGCGCTACGCCAACGAGGTCATCCCCACGGCGCGCAGCCAGGCTTATAAGATGGTGCAGGAGGCCGAGGCCTACAAGGCCGAGGTCGTCTCCCAGGCCACGGGCGACGTTGCCAACTTCACCAGCGTATACGAAAAGTACGCTCTCAACAAGGAGATCACCCGTAAGCGCCTGATGATCGAAACCATGGAGAAGGTGCTCGAAAACGCCGATTCCAAGACGATCCTAAGCTCCGGCAGCGGAAACCTGATGCAATTCTTGCCCATAACGGATGAAAGGAGGAGCGAACAATGAGCCAGGAACCCATCGATCTCAACCAGCGCGAAAAGAATCGCCGCCTGGGCCGGGCCGTGCGCATCGGCGTTTTGTCCACCGTGGGCGTGCTGCTCGCCCTGATCCTCCTGCTCAGTTCCACCTATGTCATCGGCGAAAACGAGCAGGCCGTGCTCTCCCGCTTTGGCGTGATCGAAGAGGTGGTCTTGACCCCCTCCAACGACTTTATGGATATGAACCCCGACCTTATGAATGCCGAGGGCACCAGGCTGCAGAACGTCAAGATCGTCAAGGACAAAGGCCTGCGCTTCAAGCTTCCCTTCGTCACCCAGGTGCAGATTTACGACGGCAGGCTCAACACCTTTACCTCCAACGCAGAACCCGTGAACACCGCGGACAAAAAGCAGTACTACGTGACCATTTTCGGCCAGTGGCAGATCGCCAACCCCGCGCTGTTTTCCATCACCCAGCAGAACCTGGTTAAGGCCGAGCAGTATCTGGACAACCTGGTCTTCCCCGTGATCGTGCAAAACATCAACAACCTGAACGCCGAGGACTTCGTCAACAACAAGGAGATGCTCAACACCACGCTGGACAGGGCGCTACAAACCATCAACGACACCGTTCGCGAGTCCGGCATCCGCTTCAAGGACATCCAGGTCAACCGCACCCTGCTTCCCGACGCCAACATGGAATCCACCTATGAGCGCATGATCGCCAACCGCGCCAAGGTGGCCCAACAGCTGCGTTCCGAGGGCGAGGAGGAGTACAACAAAGCCGTTTCCGCCGCGGACCGCGACGCCCGCGTGATCACCTCCAACGCCATCCGCGACGCCGAGCGCATCAAGGGCGAGGGCGACGCCGAGGCGCTGGCTATCTATGCCGACGCCTACAGCGTGGACCCGGAATTCTACGCCTACTGGCGTTCCCTGCAGGCGCTGGAAAGCTCGCTGGATGAAAACACCACGTTGGTGCTGGACGAGAACCATCCCCTGTGGGCCGAGCTGCTAAAGGCCATCCAAAGCGACGGCGATACGCCCGCAGCGGACGTCCCCGCCGCGCAGATCCCCGCAGGTGAGGGCGAATAAAAAGGTCTGCGCCCTGCCTAAACCGATCCGCATAATGACCATCCCGGCCGAACCGCAAAAGAAGGTTTGCACATGCTGGTGTTCCTCTGCATCCTCATCTTCCCGTTCGTTCTCCTTGCCGAGCTGCTCAAGCTGACCAAGTAAGCGGCCGTCCGCGGCATCGGCCCTGAACGAACCCAAGCGCACAGAAAAAGCCCGACTGAAGCTTCAGCCGGGCTTTCGTATTGTCTATGCGGCGCTTACACCTTCATCTGCTCCAGCATCCTCTGGATGCTGGGGGCGATATCCTCCTCGTGCTTGATACCGTGCAGGATGAAGCCGCCCTCGTAGCCGATCTCGCGCAGGCAGTCGAAGAAGAAGGGATAGTCCACGATGCCAAGCCCAGCTTCACCGCGCCCGGCCTTGGCATCGTGG
>JBNRMU010000008.1:0-12270 GCA_050309765.1 Christensenellales bacterium | reverse complement strand
CAAGGGGCAACATGAAGCGCAGGGTGGAACCGCTTTCGCGGCAGTGCATTTGTTTGGCTCCTGTGCCCCTGTTCGGTTGGACGCTGATCCGTCCGCTTTCCGCGTCGATCCCGGCGCCAAGGGCGCGCAGACAGTCGATCGTGGCCAGAATATCCCCCGAAAGCAAGCCGTTTGTCTGCACCAGGCAGCGCTCCTCTGACAGCGCGGCGCAGATCAAAAGCCTGTGCAGATGGGATTTTGAGGAGGGAACCTCCACTTCGCCCCGCAAAAAGCCGGGCCCTATCCGAACCTTCATCTGTATCCTCCCGCCTGTTCGTTCGCATCCAGACCGCCGCGCAGGATGTCCATCAGATCGGCAACGGCCACGTTTTTCCGGTAGGCCTTGCCGATTGTATCCGGCACGATCAGATGGATGCTGTCGCCGCGCCGTTTTTTGTCGGAAAGCATTACCTGCAAAAGCTCCTCCGCCTGGAAGGGACAACCCGTGGGCAGATGGTTGTTTTTCAGCGCTTCGATGAGCTCTGGTACACAGTTCTCCTGGCTCCAGCCCTTTTTCTGCGCAGCGCGGGCGATGACCACCATGCCGATGGCCACGGCCTGGCCATGCTGGATCGAAAAGCGGCTGCACTTTTCCACCGCGTGGCCCACGGTATGGCCGAGGTTAAGCAGCTGACGAATGCCCTCGTCCTGCTCGTCCTGCTCCACAAAGTCGGCTTTCATTTCGATGCAGCGGGCAATGACCGATTCAAAATCGAATTTGCCCGTTTTGACCCGATCAAACAAGGCTCGATCTCCCAGCACGCCGTATTTGATGACCTCCGCCATGCCGCAGGCGATCTGTTCCTCCGGCAGGGTGCGCAGCGTTTCCGGATCCACCAGAACCAGATGCGGCTGATAGACGCAGCCGGCCAGGTTCTTGCCCTCCGGCAGGTCGACGGCTGTCTTGCCGCCCACGGAGGAATCCACGGCGGCCAGCAGCGTGGTGGGTATCTGTATAAGATGCACGCCGCGCAGATAGGTGGCGGCGGCAAAGCCGGCCATATCCCCTGTTACGCCGCCGCCGAGGGCGACGATGCTGTCCGCGCGCGTAAGCTCGTTTTTCGCCAAGAAGGAAAGCAGCTTGGCATAGGTTTCGATGTTTTTGGACGCTTCCCCTTCCGGAAATACGAAGCTGCACGTTGAAAAGCCAGCCTCCCGCAGGCGGTGCAGTACCTCGTCCAGATACAGACCGGCCACGCGCGAATCCGTCACAACGGCCATTTTGCCGCGCAGGCCCGCCTCCTGTATCAGTTTACCCGCCTGATTGCGCAGACCGCCGCCGATATAGATGTGCGATTCTCGGGACGCTTTCACCGTCAATTGTTGCATGGCCTTGTCATCTCCTCCAGCGCCTCTTTCTTTTCGCGCGCGTTTTTAAGTCTTTGCTTTAATCCTTCGCCGTCGCCGCTATTAAGAAGATCGTGATAGCCCTGCAGGCGTTGGATAAGGCCCTGGATCTCCTCCAGCAGCGCCTCGCGGTTATCGAGAAACAGCTGCGTCCACATGGTTTCGTTGAGCCTGGCGACGCGGGTCATATCGCGGAAGCTGCCGGCTGAATATCCCTTGAAGCTCTCGGCCGTGGGGCTTTGCACATAGGCACAGGAGACCACGTGGGCAAGCTGCGAGGTACAGGCGATGATTCGGTCGTGCTCCGCGGGGTTCGTGATCGTAAGGCCACGAAAGCCGATCTTGCGGCACAGCATATCCACCGTCTGGATGGCCGCCTGCGGCGTGCCCTCAGGAGGGGTCAGGATCATGTAGGCATCCTTGAACAGCTCCGGCAGAGAGGCCGCGTAGCCGGTCAGCTCCCGCCCGGCCATGGGGTGCGCGCCGATGTAGATGAGTTCGTTTTCCTTGGCGGTCAAACACAGCGGCTCAAACACGGCCTGCTTCACACCGCAAAGGTCGAGCACCAGCGTGCCCTTTCGTAAACCCGGGGCTGCATCCTTGAGCGCCCGGATCGCCTGCTGAGGATACAGCGCCAGGAACAGCAGATCGATTTGAGCAAGCGCCTCCTCATCCAGCACGGCGGTGATACTGCCTTGCATCAGCGCCGTTTGCAATATCTCTGTATCCTTGTCAAGGCCATAGACCAGATGCTCCGTATGGGCGGAAATCGCCTTGGCCATAGAGCCGCCGATGAGCCCAAGGCCGATGATACCGATCTTCATATTCAGTCCTTTCTCAGCGCACGGCGAGCGGCAAAACGGCTTGCAGCCGCTGCATCATGTCGTCGAATTCGTCCGGTGTGATGGACTGCGGGCCGTCGCACAGGGCATGCGCGGGGTCGTTGTGCACCTCCACGATCAGGCCGTCCGCACCGGCCACGGCAGCGGCAACGGCCAGGGGTTTTACCAGCTGGGCCGAGCCCGTCGCGTGGCTGGGATCCACCACCACGGGCAGATGGGTGAGCTTGTGCAGCACGGGGATGGCGGAAAGGTCCAAGGTGTTTCTGGTGTAGGTTTCAAAGGTGCGGATGCCGCGCTCGCAGAGGATGACCTTCTCGTTGCCGCCGGCCATAATGTATTCCGCGCTCATGAGCAGCTCCTGCAGCGTATTGGCAAGGCCGCGCTTGAGCAGTATGGGCTTGTCGACACTGCCAAGGGCCTTTAAAAGCTCAAAATTCTGCATGTTGCGCGCGCCTACCTGTATCACATCCACGTCTTCAAACAGCGGCAGAGAACCGATGTCCATGATTTCCGTAACGATGGGCAGGCCCGTCTGGCGTTTGGCCTCCAGCAGAAGCTTGATCCCCTCTTCGTGCAGGCCCTGGAAGGCATAGGGCGAGGTGCGCGGCTTAAACGCGCCTCCGCGCAGCATGCCGGCGCCGGATTTAAGCACATCCCTGGCGATCTGGGTGATTTGGATTTCATTCTCAACGGAACAGGGACCCGCAATTACCTGAAAATTGCCGCCGCCGATCTTCCTGCCCGCTACGTCTATAACGGTATCGTCTGGATGAAACTTGCGGTTGGCGCTTTTAAAGGGCTCCTGGATGCGCTTGACGTCCTCCACGATATCCATCACGCGGATGCTGTCTTCGTCCAGGTGTGTGGTATCGCCGATGAGGCCGACGATGGTCTGCTCCTTGCCGGTGGATACATGGGTCTCCAGACCAAGGGAATGGAACCAATCCATCAATTGATCCATCTGCGGGCTTTTTTCCGTACCGCGCTTAATCAATACTACCATAAAAACAAATCCTTTCCGAATACTTTCTACAGTTTTATTGTATTTAAAAACCCCGGCAAGCTCGTTGCCGGGGTTTTGTAAGCCTTTTCGTTCTTACCGCTTATATTCAGCGGCTAAAACGCATTTATGCAGCCACAGGAGCACCGACAGCGAAACGCAAACAAGCCTTGCCGTAATAATACACGGTAAAGCTAAAGTAAGCATAAAACCTGTTCGCTGCGTGGTTAAGGCGCTGCACGAAAAACATCGTTCCTTTCCAACAGGATTTTTTGTATAGTAGCACAATCCACAGGAACATGTCAACTGTTCCGGTCCTGTTGGGCAGGTAAATCTTTTGTGAATATAGCTTGAATATTTATGCCGTTCGTCGTTGTATTTTTATGCCAGTATATGCACTTGTGTCGGAATACTGATCTTGCTTATGCCTCATTTATGGCTTAATGCCGGACTTTCTTGCAGAAAAGATGCAGGCCTTGTCCCATAAAGTCCTTGCTGTTATCCACCCAAACAACACCTTCTGTATAGGTATAGAAAGCCATATTCTTTCAGGCATCTCCCCTACCTAAATAAACAGGCGCAAAAAAAGAAGGGCCGGAATCGATCCGACCCTTCCGAATGGATACAAAGGCTTATTCTGCGGGATAGCTGGCAAGCGCCGCTTCCATGACCTCCACGGGGCCGAAGCAGCCGTCGGGCAGGGGCGCAGGACGGCCGGGACGAGACTGCATGGTATGGAACTTGCCCTCGGCGGTGTTGTCCTCGATGGAGGAAACGATCTCGACCGTGTGCAGGGCCAGCTCCGCGCTGGAGCGATGGGGACGATTCTGGCGGATGGCGTAGGCCATATCCACCACGGCCAGGCCGCGCCAGCTGTTGTGGCAGGGCTCGCGCTTACCGGACTTGGGCGGGATCGCCGGGTCGGTATCGCCAAAGGCATGGGTGAAGGGCACGCGGAACTTGCCCTCGTTGCCCACGCGGGTCAGGTACACATCCAGACCGTAGCCGCCGAACAGGTTCGGGTCGGGCAGGGTCAACGTTCCCTTGGTGCCGAATATCTCTACGCGCGGGATCTCGGGGTTGAAGCCGTCGGCGCTGAGCACCAGGTTACCGTAGGTGCCGTTTTCAAACTCCAAAGCGGCCATCAGGGTGCTGGCGCCGCCATCGGTCCTGATCGGCTGGCCGAACAGCGGGTGCTTGGTGTTGCCATACACATGGTTGGGATACACATGGGCAAAACCGGCCGCGCGGTTTACGGAGCCCAACAGGGCCACAAGCACATTGATGTAATAGCCGCCCATGTCAAAGGTGATCGTGGTACCCTTCTTGCCGTTGGGGGAACCCTCCGGCGGCAGGGTGGGGCGGTTGTTGGCGCCGTAGCCGCGAATGCACCAGGCCTGCGCGGTGACGGGATCGCCGATCCAGCCGTCGTCGATGAGCTTACGGGCGGTCTGGTAGGCGGCGCCCATGTAGATATCCGGCGCGGAGCCCAGGCGCAGCCCCTTGGACGCGGCCAGGTCCACATTGGCCTTGGCCTCCTCATAGGTGCAGCCGAGGGACTTTTCGGAATAGGCGTTTTTGCCCGCCTCCAGGATCATCCTGGTGACCTTGGTGTGGTTGTAGATCTCGGTCGTGTTGATGACGATCTCGATCTCGGGATCATTCAGGATTTCCTCGGTGGTCATCTGACGGATGCCGAACAGCTCGGCGCGCGCCTTGCTCTTTTCCGGAATCAGATCGGAGCAGCCGACCAAATCGATGATGGAAAAACCGCTGGTCAGAGTGTTCAGATACGTGTAGCTGATGTTGCCGGAACCGATCAGGGCAACCTTGACAGGCTTATATCCCATGATAAAAGACCTCCTGTGTCGTTTTTATATCTTTGCGGTGCTTACACACCAAAGCCGCGCAGGTTCTGAAGGCTCAATTCGATGGCTTCGTAGCCGGGACGGCGCACGCGATCCTGCTCCACAGAGCACCATTCCAGGCCTTGATCCTTGCACTCGGCGATGATGCCGGGCCAGTTGAGGTTGCCCTCCCCTACCTCGGCAAACTGCTTGTGCGTGCTCTCCAGGAAGGTGTGGTCGGAATAGGGGTCGATGGCGTAATCTTTGAAGTGCACGATGTACATGCGGCCGCGCAGCTTCTTCAGCCAGCTGATCACGTGACCGCCGCCGGCCTGCAGCCAGTGCGTATCCGGCTCAAAGAACACGTAGCGCTCGTCCGTATTCTCGACGATCTGATCGAGGATGCGCGCGCCGTTGATCTTTGAAAAGTCCACCGCGTGGTTGTGGTAGCTCAGATGGATGCCCTCGTCGGCCATGATCTTTCCCACACGATTGAGGTTGGCGATGAAGCGCTTGAGTTCCACGGGGTTACCGAGCACCAGCGGATGCATGTTGCTGATCATGATGTTCTTGGCGCCCAGCACCTTGCACTGTGTGATGTATTTATCGAAATCGTCGCCCTGCAGGGCAAAGTAGTCCGGCGCACTGGCCGTGACCACCTGCAGACCGATCTCCTCCATCATGTCCTTGTATTCTTCGTTGGTATAGCCGACAGGCGTTCCGGACTCGATGCCGTCGTAGCCGATCTGCTTGACGCGGTACATCATGGTGCGCACGTCGTTTTTATACGTCAGCGCGGTTGGGGGCGTGCGGTATTCGGCCAGCGCCATGGGCGTAAGAGAGATCTTCATACTGTCTTTGCCTCCTTTTAGGGCCTGTTAGTGAAGTCCGCAGGCCTTGAGCGTTGCGTAGGACTGTGCCGCGCAGTCGAAGGGATCCTCGTCATAGACCTTGTCCTGCTCGACGATGAAGGCCTTGATGCCGATCTTAAGGCCGGTATCGATGATCAGCTGCCAGGGCAGCGCGCCATCGCCAACCTGGGCAAACTGCTTGTCCACCTCGCCGATGCCGGTGTTGTAGTTGGCGGGAGCAATGCGATAATCCTTCACATGCAGGTACTGCATGCGGCCCTGGCACTTCTCCATCCACTGGATGATGTCGGCGCCGCCAGCCTGCAGCCAGTGCGTATCCAGCAGAAAATGCACGCCGCTGGGATCGAGGTTCTCGTACAGAAGATCGATGCCGCGCTTGCCGTTTTTGAAGCGGCGGAACTCCTGTGCGTGGTTATGGTAGGCAAGATACACGCCGCCCTTGGATAGCTTGCGGCCGGCCTCGTTGATCATGTCGATCGCGCGCATATAGCCGTCGTAATCGTAGCGGCATTCGGTGGGCATGGTGCCGATCATGACCTCGTCGCAGTTGAAATAGTGGCAGCCCTCGATGTACTTGTCCGGATCGCTCAAAATGTCGGGCAGGCCGCCGCCGAAGCAGCTCATCTCGATGCCCAAACCATCCAACAGAGCCTTATGCTCTGCGTTGGTCATGCCGGGCTGCAGACCACCCTGGATGGACTGATAGCCGATCTCGCGGATCTTCTTCAGCTTCTCCTCATAGGGCAGCGGAGACGAGCTTACGGTAAACAGCGTAATGGACAGATTGTGGTTCTTTTCCATTGCGAAGCTCCTTTCTGGCTGGAAATGCAGAATACAACCGTTGCAAAAACAGCGGTTGTATTCTGATGTTTTTATAATTACTTTTCTTCCGTGCTCTTCTCGTCGTTGCCAACGCTGGCCTTTTCGCCGAAGGATTTGGCCTTGCCGGTGGAGCCGGTGATCTCGAACAGGCGCAGGACGCATTCCTTGGTGGCGGTGGACAGGGCCGGATAGAACTGGTGGCCCTTGTTGCCATGGAAGTCGCCAGCCAGCACCGCGTTGTAGGTAGCGGCCAGCACATCGGTCACGATATTGACCTTGGCCACACCCATGGTGCAGGCCCTGTGGATGTTGTCGTCGCCGGAGCCGGAACCGCCGTGCAGCACCAGGGGCTTCTGACAGGCGGCGTCGATCTCGGCCAGACGCTCAAAATCGAGGTGCGGCGTGCCGGAATAGGTGCCGTGCGCCGTGCCGATGGCAACCGCCAGGCCGTCGCAGCCGGTCTCAGCGATGAAGCGCTTGGCTTCCTCGGGGTCGGTCAGCATGGAAACACCGTCCACGGCGTAGTTGTTGCCCTGGCCCACATGGCCGAGCTCAGCCTCGATGCTGACGCCAGCGGCATGAGCAACGTCGGCCAGGAGTTTCACCTGGGCCACGTTCTCTTCATAGGGCAGCATGGAACGGTCCGCCATGATGGCGGAAACGCCGGTGCGGATGCCCATCACGCAGTCTTCAAAGGAGGGGCTATGGTCCAGGCACAGGGCCACGGGCACATCCACCTGCTCGGCAAAGTAGCGCACCAGGCCATGGGTGAACTCGGGAAGGCCGCGGTTGCTGGTCAAAAAGATGATCGGAGAATTGGCCTGCACGGCCGCCTCGATGGAAGCGCGGATCTGAATCTCATTGAAGCCGGGAACGGCAGGCACGCCGTACTTTCCGGCATAGGCTTCATCGAGAATCTTTTTCATGGGAACAAACATGTTCACTCATCCTCCTCTTTGGTTTTATAATGCATATCAGCCTATCGCAGCGCATGCGCTGCGATAGGCGAAACTGTCTGTCTTTGCCGGTCTTATTCGACAAAACCGGTTTCTTTCATGTTGAAGTAGGCGCAAAGGATGGCGTCCTCCCACTTGAGGATGCGCTCGCGATCCTGCTCCACGATGGCCCATTCCTGGCCGATCTCCAGCGCCTTGGCGAAGATACCCTTCAGGTCCAGCTTGCCGGTGCCAACGGCGGTAAAACCGAAGTCCGTCTCCTTGTCGGCATTGACGAGGTAACGCGGCTGAATCATCTCGGTAAAGTCCTTGATGTGCAGAAGGGCGATGCGGTCCTTGGCCTTTTCCATATATTCAACGGGGTCCTCTCCGCCGACGTACACCCAGCCCACGTCGAGCTTAAGCATCAGCCTGGGGTCGACCTGCGTCAGATAATAGTCGATGACGGAAACACCCTTATAACGGACGGTGAATTCCTGATAATGGTTGTGATACATGGGCTTTAGGCCCTCGTCGGCCAGAGCCTTGACGATGGCGTTCATGTTGTCGATATCCACCATCATGGAATCATAGGTGCCGTTGTTGCCGTAATAGGAGCCGAAGCTGTTGATGACAGAGGTCCAGCCGATGTTGACCTTATCCACGCCATAGAACTCGGCGCGCTTGACGATCTCGGCCACCTTATCGCGGTCCTTGGCGATTTCCTCCGCCTTGCCGCGGCCGATGCTGGTGCACAGGGGCTCAAGGCCCAGGTCACGGAAGCGCTTGAGGTTTTCGACTGGATCGCCGTCCAGGTTAGAAAGGTCGCCATCCATGCCTTGATACCCCATCTTGGCATACTTTTCAAACATTACCCAGGGATCGGTATCGGGCAGGCGGAAGCCTGTCCACGCTGCTTTAAGCTGTTTCATTTGCGTAATCCCTCCTCATTCTATGGGTAATTCCCACAGATTTAAAAGTATCATGCTTAACAAACAATGTCAATGCATGGTGTTGCGCTTCTTAACATTTTAATGCTGCATCGTAAACAACAATGCCGCAAGGATGGGCAAAATGAACAATGCGATGCGCAACGTTAAGTTTTGAACACATCTACGTTAAGCAAAGATGGAAGCACGCGATTTGGATTTGTTTTGCTTCCGTAGCAAAACCAGTGTGCTTGCAAGCGGATAAAAGCTTTGCTGATAAATCGATTCAGGCACGAATCTATGTGCAAAAGCGTTCAGCGCCGTTTGCCGACAACGGGTGCTAAGCAGTCTTCATTTTAACCGTAAAAGGGCCTCCTTCCGCCTTTCGCGAAAGGAAGCCCTTTTTCTTCTATGGGCTTATTTGTTGTGGCTGCGATAGCGTTCGATGATCTCAAAGCTCATGCGGCCATTGTGGTAGGGACAAATGCCGTCGTTTACCTTGCAGGGGTTCCGCGGCGCGCTCGCATCGGCATTGAGGATGGAGAACCAGCCGCCCAGCTTGTGATCGACAAAGCAGCGGTTGATGAACTCGAACGTCTCGAGGGACGCATCCAGGAACTTCTCCTCGCCGGTCATCTGCCAGGCATTGAGGAAGCCGACCACGGCCTCGTTCTGCTCCCACCAGCTGGTAAACTGGCTGACCTCGCCCGTGCGCGGATCGTATTCCGTCTGCATGGCGCCGTCCTTGCGGCGGCCCTGCTCCAAGCAGGCACGCGCGATGTTCACGCAGGTATCGCGCGTTGCGCGCAGGGCTTCCGGCTCGCCGAGCACGTTGGCCGTTTCCATCATCAGCCAGCTGCCCTCGATGTCGTGGCCGAAGGAGATCTCCGGCGTGGTGGGCGTCCAGTCGCGCCTTTGGAAATAGTAGTAATGGTGGATATCGTGGTCCACGATCTTGTTGAGCATCACATACAGCTGCTGGCGCAGAGAATTGCGCGTTTTGAAGGAATCGTCCACGCGGCAAAGCGCCGTGTAGGCCTCCAGCAGGTGCAAGTGGGTGTTCATGGTCTTTACATCCGTGGGTTCGCGGTTCATGCCCTTGCCCCAGGGGTTGACGCGCCAGTTTGCCCGACAGCTCTCGTAAAAACCCTTGTATTCGGGGTCGTACACATATTTCTCCAGGCAGTCGCGGGTCTCGATGGCAAGGCGCAGAGCCTCTTTGTTTCCCGTAGCGCGGCAATATTCGGACAGGCCGTAGATGGCAAAGGCGTTGCCGTAGATGTATTTGTTGTCGTCGATGACGTCGCCCTTGCAGTCCACGCGCGAATACCAGCCGCCATTTTTTGCATCGTAAAAATGCTTGCAGAAGTATTCAAAGGCACGATCCGCATACTTCAAATACTCCTCATCGCCCAGGATGCGATAGGCTGAGGCGAAGGTCCAGATCAGGCGCGCATTCAGGGTGATGAACTTGCTGTGGGTCTTGTCCGGAACGTTGTCATTGCCGACAGCCCCGTAAAAGCCGCCGTTTTCCTCGTCCACGGAGTACTTCATCCACCAGGGCAAAAGGTTTTTGGTCAGGTCCTCCACAGCCAGGGAATACAGCTTTTCAAACTTCTTGTCGGGCATAAGCCTTTCCTCCGATCCATTGTTCTTCTTGGTAGCACAAAAGATGCGTTTTTATGCACAAACAGCGCCTGACGCATGAATCAAAAGCCTATCCGAAACGATGTGTTCCGGATAGGCTTTTTTGCATGTTTACACGGCAGGGTCAGGGGTGAGTCCGGGAATGTACTTGCAGGCTTCGATCATAACATCCTTCAGCTTGCCGGGGGTGCCCACGCAGTGGTGGATATAGGGCCCGTACATCAGCTGCTTCTCCCAGGCGACCCAGTCGTTGACCTCGATCCAGACGTAGTTGCCGTCTGTGGCGGGGCCGTCGATGCCCTTGCCTTCGCCGACAAACAGGGAGTAGTTGCCCTTGGACTGGTCGAAGCGGAGCAGCGTGTAATCGGTGTGCTCCAGCTCATAGCGGCCCTTGCAGCTCAGGATGGCGGGCTTGACGCCGTTGCGGATCAGGCTGGCCGGGAACGGGCCGCAGTGCCAGAACAGCTCGGCGTTGTCGTTTTCGGGATGGCGGATGGTGATGTCCGCCAGGAAGATATCCTTCTGCTTGCGCGCGGCACCCAGTGCCAGGCAGGAGGTCACGCTGCCAAGCACGTCGGTCTCGCAGGCAACTGGCAGGCCCTTGCCGGTGAGATAGCCCCACACAAAGCAGGTGCCGATGCCAAGGTTCTGCCTGAACAGCGACCAGCACTCGCCGGCGGCGACGTTGCAGCCGTACTTGTCGGCCAGCTCTTCGATGCCAAGGGCCAGGCCGGCCATGTTCGTCAGCTGCTCGTCGGTGGTATTGGCGATGTCGTAATCACGCTTCCACTCGGAGACAAGCTGCGCGCAGGCATCGGGCTTGCCTTCCAGGATGGCGTTTACGGTGTTCATGATCTCCGTGCTTTCCACGGGGATGATCTCCACGCCGAACTTCTCCAGCAGTTCGCTCTCGTTGTATTTGACGCTTAAGAACTGGCGCGGGCGCACGCTGATCTGCAGCACGCGGCAATTGCGGAAGGCCTTGACGGCGCTGGCCACGCGCACAAAGTCCTCGATGCCCTTTTTGAGCACCGGCGAATCCAGCCAGCAGTTTTCGATGTAGGTAAAGGGAACATCGTAGCGCATAAGCGCCTTAGTGGTGGCGAACAGGCCGCACTGGATGTCCGTCTGGCGGTTGGCAAACAGATTCGGGTCGGGCGGGCATTCATCCCTGGGGCCCCAGACCAGCACGGGCACGTTCAGCTTTTTGGCCAGCATGGCGACCGGCTCTTCCTGGCCGAAGTTGCAGTGCGGGAAGAAGACAGCGTCCACACCGGCGTCCTTAAAGCGCTTTTCGATCTTGGGCACGTCGGCATAATCGTAGATCAAGCCCTCATCGTTGATCCCTTCGATATCCACGACCGTGAGGTCGTCGATGCCGCCGAATATCTCCTTGAGGCGGGCCATCATCTTTACCTTGACCGCTTGCGCATCCTTGGGATCCGGAAAGGTGTCCCTTCTGGTCGGCGCAACGCCCAGAACCAGCTTACCGTAATCGTACATACGCGTTTCCTCCTCTTTTGTTCTATTTGTCCCTGTACTTATAGTATTCCCACTCGCGGGCGGTCTTTTTCTCCAAAGCGTCCACCGCCTGCTGTGTGGTGTACAGCCAATGTACCGGCCAGCCGATACCGTGCACGCGGCCCACCTCGTGCATCATCACCCAGATTTCCACCTCGTCGCCGGGTACGAAGCAGTCGCAGGGCACGATCAGCTCCGGGCGATAGTGGCCAAACCAGGGCGAATCGCCCCCGTGGTGACCTACAGCCGTCTTTTTGCCGTTCGTAATGTAGATGTTCGCCTTACCGTCGATGCCTTCAAAGCGCAGGCCAAGGATCCTTTCGCCCTTATCGCCGAGATCCGGCACGACCGCTTTGGTGTAATAGCCGGAGTTCAGCGGGAGGTCGTCTGCATAAAGCCCCGGATGGCCGCAGCTGGCGCGCGCGCCAGCGGCGGCAAGCCGGGGCTTTATGCAGACGACATCCCGCTG
>JBNRMU010000007.1:0-24075 GCA_050309765.1 Christensenellales bacterium | reverse complement strand
GATAACGGGCTATTCTTTTATTTGTTCAGGTTCGCGTCGTAATCCTTGCCCCAAACGCCCTGCTGACGCTCAAAGTTGACCTTGTTCTTTTCGCGGTACATGCGGTACAATTCCTCGGCGTCCATGCCGGCGTCCAGGCACATGCTGACAAAAAAGTGCAGGATATCCACCAACTCTTCCTTGACCCGGGTATCGTCCACGGGCTTTTTGTTCTTCCACCACTTGAAGTTGACCTCGTCCAGCACCTCGGCAAGCTCGGAGAGCATGGCCAGCGTCTCGCGCTGGATCCACTCCTCCATGCCGATGCCATTTAGGTCTCTCTGGTCGCGCAGGCTCTGGTTCAGGCTCTGCTGCATCTGAAAAATGGTTTCCAACCTATCCATGGGTAAGCTCCTTCCATGCGTTCAGCGTTATGTTTTTCGGTCCCACCACGGAGGCGGCCATGGGCGATGAGAAAATGTGCCTGGCCAGTGCCATGGCCTCGTCCAGGCTTGCCTTCTGCAACAGGCTCAGGTATTCCTCCTGGCTGCGCAGGCGGTTGAGCAGCAGGCAGCCCTTTCCCATGGCGTTCATGCGGGCAGTGGTCGATTCCATGCCAAGGATATACAGGCCCTTGATCTGTTCGCGCGCCTTTTCAAACTCCTGCGCAGATACGCCGTCCTTCATAAGGCGGCCGATCTCGCCCGCCATGCGGTCGCATACCTCCTGGGCCGTGCGCGGATTGGTGCCGGCATACAGCACCAAATCGCCCGCGCCCGCGTAGGCGCTGACAAAAGAATACACGTTATAGGCAAGGCCCGCCTGCTCGCGGATGTTCTGGAACAGGCGCGAGGACATGGAGCCGCCGAGCAGGTTGTTCAGCACCGCCAGGGAAAAGCTGCCCGTTTCGTCCATCTTAAGGGAGGGAAAGCCCAGGCAGATGTGCGTTTGCTCCGTATCCTTTTGCCGGAAGAGGTGCTGCGAAAGGTAGGCGGGCTTTTCATAAAGCTTGTGGGCATACTCGCCCTGCCAGCCGTCAAACGCGGCCTGCACACGCTCGACCAGATGCGGCCAGTCGTAATTGCCGGCGACGGAAAGCACGGCGTTTTTGGGCACATAGCGACCCGCCATAAAGCCCTTGAGCCCTTCGCGGCTGGCGGAGAGTATGTTCTCCTTGGGCCCTAAGATGCTGCCCCCCAAAGGATGCGTTCCGTACAACGCCAGGGCCAACTGTTCGTGCACCAGGTCCTCAGGGCTGTCCTCGCCCATGGCGATCTCCTCCAGCACCACGCCCTTTTCCTTTTCCAGTTCATCGGCGGGAAAGTGCGGCCGCATCACAAGGTCGGAAAGCAAGGCCAGGGCCCTGTCCAGGTGTTCGTCCATCACCTTGCCGTAAAAGCAGGTGCATTCCTTGGAGGTGAAGGCGTTCATCTGGCCGCCGAGCAGGTCCATCTCCTCCGCCAGCTGGCGAAGGTCCCTGTCCCCCGCGCCCTTGAACACCATGTGCTCCACAAAGTGGGAATAGCCCTGCTGCGCGCTTGTTTCGTCCGCGGAACCCGTGCGCACCCAAACGCCCACGGCCACGGACTTCATATACGGGTTGCGTTCGCCCACGATGGTCAGGCCGTTCGGCAGGGTCAGTTTGTCAAAATCGCTCATGCTCTCCTCCTGACAGGCAATAAACCAAAGGGGCCGCTTCTCTTCTGGAAGGAAGCGGTCCCCCGGGTTTTATGCGTTTTTGTTTTTAGTGCTCGTTCCTGGGCGTGCGGGGCGCGCGGCGCTCGCCGCTGTTTCCGCCCTCGCGATGGAAGTCGCGCCTGGGGCCGGAGGAACGGGGCCTGTCCGGCACCTCGATATCGGTGCGCACCAGGTTCACGCGGCCCTGGCTGTCGATGGCGGCCACCTTCACGGGCAGCACGTCGCCCACGTTCACAGCGTCCTCGACCTTTTCGATGCGCTGGGGGGCGAGCTTGGAGATGTGCACCATGCCGTCCTTGCCCGGATACAGCTCCACAAAGGCGCCGATGGGGATGATGCGCACGACCTTGCCGGTGAACTCCTGGCCCACCTGCGGGCCGTTGCAGATGCTCTCGATGATGCTGCGCGCCTTGGCCGCGGCCTCTTCGTCCGGGGTAGCGATGAACACGGAGCCGTCGTCCTCGATGTCGATCTTGACGCCCGTATCGGCGATGATCTTGTTGATGACCTTGCCGCCGGAACCGATGACCTCGCGAATCTTCTCAGGATCGATGGAGAAGGCGATGATCTTGGGCGCATACTTGGAAAGATTGGGACGGGGCGCGTCCAGCACCTCCATCATCTTGCCCATGATGTGCATGCGGCCGTCGTAGGCCTGCTTGAGCGCCTGGCGCAGGATGGGCTCGTCGATGCCCTTGATCTTGATATCCATCTGGATGGCGGTGATGCCGTCCTTGGTGCCGGCGACCTTAAAGTCCATGTCGCCCAGGAAGTCTTCCAGGCCCTGGATGTCGGTGAGGATGGCAACCTTATCGGACTCGGTGTCCTTGATCAGGCCCATGGCGCAGCCGGCAACGGGCTTTTTGATGGGCACGCCCGCGTCCATCAGGGCCAGAGTGGAACCGCAAACGGAACCCATGGAGGTGGAACCGTTGGAGGAAATGGCCTCGGATACCACGCGGATGGCGTAGGGGAACTCCTCCTCCGAGGGGATCATGGGCTCCAGGGCCCTTTCGGCCAGGGCGCCATGGCCGATCTCGCGGCGGCCGGGGCTGCGCAGGGGGCGCGCCTCGCCGGTGGAGTACGGCGGCATGTTATAGTGGTGCATATAGCGCTTGAATTCTTCGTTGGAGATGCCGTCCAGCTTCTGTTGGTCGCTGACGGCGCCCAGGGTCACCACGCTCATGACCTGGGTCTGTCCCCTGGTGAACACGGCAGAGCCGTGGGGACGGGGCAGAATGCCCGCCTCGCACCAGATGGGGCGCACCTGGGTCAGGCTGCGGCCGTCGGGACGGACGCCCAGATCCAGGATCTTGCGGCGCATAACGTGCTTTTCCATGCCGTAAAGGATGTCGCCGATCTCGCGGGCGCCATCGGGATATTCCTCAGCAAAAGCCTCGATGGTCTCGTTCTTGACCTGCTCCTCGCGAATGGTGCGCTCGGCGCGGTCGAAGGTGTCAAACACCCACTCGATCTTTTCCTTGGCGTATTCCTCGACCTTTTCCTGCAGCTCTTCGCGCACGGTGATGAGGGGGAATTCGCGCTTCTCTTTACCGATCTCGCTTACGATCTGCTCCTGGAAGGCGACCAGCTTTTTGATCTCCTCATGGGCAAAGAGGATGGCGGAGAGCATGGTCTCCTCGCTGACCTCCTTGGCGCCGGCTTCCACCATCATGATGGCTTCCTTGGTGCCGGCCACGGTCAGGTGCAGCTGGGAGGCGGCGCGCTGCTCCATGTTGGGGTTTAAGACGAACTCGCCGTCCACCAGGCCCACCACCACGGCGGCCGTGGGGCCCGCGAAGGGGATCTCGGACACGCACAGCGCGGCGGAGGAACCGATCATGGCGGGGATCTCGGCAGAATTGTCGTTGTCGTTGGAAAGAACGGTGGCCACCACGGCCACGTCGTTACGCATGCCCTTGGGGAAGAGCGGGCGCAGGGGCCTGTCGATCAGGCGGGAGGTGAGGATGGCCTTTTCCGTGGGGCGGCCTTCGCGCTTGATGAAGCCGCCGGGGATCTTGCCCACGGAGTACTGCTTTTCTTCAAAGTCGCAGCCGAGAGGGAAAAAGTCGATGCCGGGGCGCGGGGTCTCGGCGACGGTGGCGCAGACCAGCACGGCGGTATCGCCGTAGCGCACCAGTACGGAGCCGGCAGCCTGCTCGGCATAGCGCCCAAACTCCAGGGAAAGCTCGCGGCCGGCGAGATCAGTCCGATAGATTTTGTGTTCCATGTGCTTTTCTCCTTTATTATTTGGATACTAAGCAGGCCAAGATACGCGGAGTTTGCCCGGCCCTCGCAGACCTGGCAGGGACAAGCGCTCGGCAAACCCCACGCGCCCTTGGGACTCCTGCTTTTTGAGTTTAGGGTTTAAACGGCATAAATCCGCAGGACGGATAAACCGCCCTGCGGAAACGCATGCAAGAAATAGGTTTTAGCGGCGAACGCCAAGCTCTGCGATCAGCTCGCGGTAGCGAACAACGTCGATTTTACGCAGATAGTCGAGCAGGCCGCGGCGCTTACCGACCATAATGAGCAGGCCGCGACGGGAGTGGTGGTCCTTCTTGTTCTCTTTGAGGTGCTCGGTCAGGTGATTGATGCGCTCGGTGAGCAGCGCGATCTGCACCTCAGGGGAGCCGGTGTCGCCCTCGTGACGGGCAAACTTGGTGATGATTTCCTGCTTACGGGTCTTGTCCATGGTTCATACCTCCGCATTTTAGTGGATGATAGTCAATCGCCCATGCCCCGAACGAGCCGCGCTGCGCAAGTTTACGCCAGCCATCCAGAACAGGGTTCAAGCCGTTTTTTAGTATAGCACCGAAAATCGGGCTTGTAAATGTGCAGGGCCGTACTTTTTCCTGATTTTCGGCATATTTAACAACTCCGTCCTCCTAAAAAGGCAGGGGAAGCTCTCTTTCCATGCGGCGGATGTCGCGCTGCACCTGGCGGCTCAGTTCCTCCATGGAGGAAAAGCGCATCTCCGGCCGGAAGAAGCGGATCAGCCTCACCCGGGCGTGGTCGCCGTATACGTCGTTGTCAAAATCCAGCAAAAAGGCCTCCACCGAGGGCTTTTCGCCGCCGAGCGTCGGCCGCACGCCCACGTTGCACACGCCGCGGTATAGCCCGCGGCCCAGCCGCACAAACACGCCGTACACGCCGTAACGCGGCAAAAGCTTGTTTTCCGGCACCGAAACGTTGATGGTGGGGAAGCCGAAGTTGTGGCCGATGCCCTGGCCGTGCACCACGGGGCCGGACAGCGTATAGGAATAGCCCAGCATCTCCCGCGCCTGCTCGACGTTGCCCGCCTTGAGCGCCTGGCGGATCAGGGTGGAGCTGACGGTCTCGCCGTCTCCGTCCTTCACCGGCACGATCACAGCCTCTATGCCAAGGCTTTGGGCCAGGGCGGCGATGTTTTGCGCGTTGCCCGCGCCGCCCGCGCCGAAGCGGTGGTTCTCGCCCACCACCAGACACTGCACGGCGTACTTTTGCTTAAGATAGGCAAGGTATTCCTCCGGCTGCATCTGCGACAGCTGCTCGTTAAAACGAAGCAGCACCAGCGCCTGCACATCCTGGTCGAGCAAAAGGCTTGCCTTTTCGCTGTTGGTGGTCAAAAGCTGGGGCGTTTTCTGCGGCTCCAGCACGCTGAGCGGATGGTTTTCAAAGGAGATCACCGCCAGGGGCAGCTTTTTGACCCAGGCGATTTCCCGTGCCCGCTCCAGCACCTGCTTATGTCCGGTGTGCACGCCGTCGAACATGCCCAGGGCCGCCACGCAGGGGCCGTGGGAAAAGGGCGCATCGTGCAGATACAATCTCATATGGATGCCAGCAGCCTCCTTATTTTTGTGTTTGGCTTTTCCGTAAGCGGCTTTTATTCCGTTTTTCATCAAAGCAGGGCCGACAACATTTTTATATGCCCAGCTTCCTTAGTCTTTCAGCAGCATGGCCGAAAAATACAGGCCGTCATCGCGGCGTTTGGCGATACCGGCGAAGCTGCCCCCTACATATACGCGTACGGGCGCGCCTTCTTCAAAGTCGAAACTGCCATGGATGGGCGCGCCGTTGCGCACAAGCTTACGGCGGCTTTCCGGCAGCTCGAGCTTCGGCAGATGGCCGATAGGCGCATCCAGCGGCTGCAGCGGCCAAGTTCCCTCTGCGGCCAAATCGGCCAGCTCCTGCGGGGTCACGGCGTTTTCGATGGAAAACACACCCGATTGCAGCCGCACCAGCAGGGACATGTGTCCGGCGCTGCCCGCGGCGTGGGCAATGTCGTGCACCAGCGTGCGGATATAGGTGCCCTTGCCACAGGAGATGTCGAGCAGGCAGCGGTTTTCACAGCTTTGCCCGACATAGGAAATATCGTAGACCTCGATCTTTCGCGGCGGCAGCTGCTGCGGCGCTTTGCCCTCGCGGGCCAGCTCATAGGCGCGCTTTCCGTCCACATGGATGGCCGAATACAGCGGCGGACTCTGCCAAAGCTCGCCAACAAAGCGCGGAAGCACCGCCTGCACCGCCTGCAGGGAAGCAGGCGGCGTTTGCTCTGTCACGCAGCCGGTGGCGTCCTGCGTATCGGTATCTACGCCCAGGCACAGCTCCGCGCGGTACAGCTTCTGCTTGTCCGTCACATAATCGAACAGGCGCGTCGCCGCGCCAATGCCAATGGGCAAAACGCC
This sequence comes from Christensenellales bacterium, assembly GCA_050309765.1. Lineage (GTDB taxonomy): Bacteria > Bacillota > Clostridia > Christensenellales > UBA1750 > CALWRM01. The sequence continues at coordinate 17,731 of JBNRMU010000007.1, read as the reverse complement.
CGCGGCGGCGGGATCCAGCGTTCCCATATGCCCCACTTTGCAGCCGCGGGGCAAAAGCTTTCTGACCAGATGCACGGCCAGAAAGGAGCTCATTCCCGGGGGCTTCAACAGGTTCAGGAATCCGTCGGGCATGCCTTCACCGCTTCCTCCAGAGCCCGCTGCACGCTTAGCAGCGCCTGCGCCAAATCCTTTCCCACCAGCGTCATGCCGGCCGCGCGGGGATGCCCGCCGCCGCCGAAGCGCCTGGCTATCGCCGCTGCGTCCACGCCCTCCTTGGTGCGGACGGAGCAGCGGATGCAGTCCTCGTGCTGGTTCAGCAGCGCCGCTGCCCGCACGCTTTTGATCTCGATGCCGTAGTTGACGACGCCTTCGGTGTCGCCGTTTTGCACGCCGAGCTGTTTTCTGTCCGCAAAGCTCAAATGCATCACGGCCACGCGGCCGTCCAGGGAAAGCTGCAGGCTTTCCAGGGCGCGGCCCAGGCAGCGCACGGAGGGCAGCGAGCGGGTGCGGTACAGCATGGCGGTGAGGTAATCGGGCTCCGCGCCCGCCTCGACAAGCCTGGCTGCCGCACGGAAGGTCGCGGGCGATACGCCCTGGTAGGAAAAGTTGCCCGTATCCGTGGAAATGCCCGCATATAGACACATGGCCGCCTCTTTAGGAATGGTAAGGCCGAAGTATTCGTACAGATCGACGACAATCTGCGAGCTTGCCGGCGTGTGCGGCTCCAGGAGCATGGGCACGTTCTCAAAGTTATTGGAACCGTGGTGGTCGATCACAAAGCGCGTACCCGCCCTGTCGTAAATAGCGGCGCAGCTGCCCATCCGGTCATAGGCGGCAACGTCCACGGCGATGCACAGATCGTAGCGGTCCTTTGCCTCCTCCGGCTTGCGGACGCAGGCCATGGCGGGCAAAAAGGCATCCGCCTCCGGCACAGGGTCCTGGCAGAACACATCCACCCTCCTGAGCGCAGGAAAGCCCTGGCGCAATAAATACATCACGCCAAGGCTTGCACCCAAGGTATCCATATCCGGCGATACGTGCGCGACGATCGCCACGGAGGAAGCGCCGCGCAGAAGCTGCGACAAGGTTTCTATGTCTTTCCTGCTCATGCCTCGGGCTCCTTATCCGCCTGCTCGCCCTCGTGGGTGGCAATTTGCTCCAGCAGGTGGTTGATGTGCACGGAATACTCGATGGAATCATCGAGCAAAAAGCTCAGCTCGGGCATGGAGCGGATGATGATCTTTTTGCCAAGCTCACGGCGGATGAAACCCGTGGCACCCTTGAGCGCCTTGAGCATGGCTTTTTTTTCGTTCTCGTCCTCGAGCATGACCGAAATATATACCTTTGCGTATTTGAGGTCGCGGGATAGGTCCACCTTTAGGATGGTGAACATCTCCGGGATGCGGGGGTCCTTGACCTCTCCCCGGATAATGGCGTCCAGCCCGCGGCGGATCTCCTCTGCCTGGCGGCTGACCCTGTCATAGTCTGGCATTTGTTACCTCTCGATCTCTTCCTGAATAAAGCACTCGATCACGTCGTTTTCCTTGATGTCGTTGTAATTCTCCAGGCCGATGCCGCATTCGTAGCCGCTGGCCACCTCGCGGGCGTCGTCCTTGAAGCGCTTCAGGGAGGACAGCTTGCCCTCGAAGATCACGATGTTATCGCGCAGCAGGCGCACCTGGGCGTTGCGGCGTACGTTGCCGTCGGTCACGTAGGAGCCGGCAACGGTGCCCGCGCCGGTGACGCGGAACACCTGGCGCACCTGCGCGTGGCCGAGGATGACCTCGCGGAACTTGGGCGCCAGCATGCCCTTCATAGCGGCCTTGATCTCGTCGATGGCGTCGTAGATCACGCGGTACAGGCGCACGTCGATCTTTTCGCGCTCGGCGCTGTCCTTGGCCTTGGCGTCCGGGCGGACGTTGAAGCCGATGACGATGGCGTTGGACGCGGAAGCGAGCATGATGTCGGTCTCGTTGATGGCGCCGACGCCGCCATGGATCACGCGCACGCGCACCTCGTCGTTGGAGATTTTTTCCAGCGCCTGGCGCACGGCTTCCACAGAGCCCTGCACGTCGGCCTTGACGATGATGTTGAGGTCCTTCAGCTCGCCCTCAGCCATCTGCTGGAACAGATCGTCCAGCGTGGCCTTGGACATAGCCTTTAGCTGCTCGGCCTTCTGCCTGTCGCGGCGCTCCTCCGCCACCTGGCGGGAGAGGCGGTCGTCATCGGCAACGTTGAGCACGTCGCCGGCGTCCGGAACATCGGAAAAGCCGATGATCTCCACGGGGATGGAGGGGCCGGCTTCCTTGACGGAGACGCCCTTGTCGTTGACCATGGCGCGCACGCGGCCGTAGGCCGTGCCGGCCACGATGGTATCGCCCACATGGATGGTGCCCGATTGCACGAGCACCGTGGCAACAGGGCCGCGGCCCTTATCAAGCCTGGCCTCCACGATGGTGCCGCGGGCGGCGCGGTTGGGATTGGCCTTGAGCTCCTTCATGTCGGCGGTGAGCAGGATCATCTCCAGGAGATTCTCGATGCCGTCGCCGGTCAGGGCGGATACGGGCACCACGATGGTGTCACCGCCCCAGTCCTCCGCCACCAGCTCGTACTCGGTCAGCTCCTGCTTGACACGCTCGGGGTTGGCGGTGGGTTTATCCATCTTGTTGATGGCCACGATGATGGAAACGCCGGCGGCCTTGGCATGGTTGATGGCCTCGATGGTCTGGGGCATGATGCCGTCGTCCGCAGCCACCACAAGCACAACGATGTCCGTCACCTGGGCGCCGCGGGCGCGCATGGCGGTGAAGGCCTCGTGACCGGGGGTATCCAGGAAGGTGATCTGCCGGTTGTGGATGTTGACGGTATAGGCACCGATGTGCTGGGTGATACCGCCGGCCTCGCCCGCAGTCACGTTCGTCTCGCGGATCTTGTCGAGCAGGGAGGTCTTGCCGTGGTCGACATGGCCCATGATGGTGACGACAGGCGGACGGGTCACCAGCTGATCCTCGTCGTCCTCCTTGTCCTGCACCTCCATGAGGGTTTCCTCATAGGTCTTTTCCAGCTTCAGTTCAAACTCGATGCCGAACTCGCTGCACACCAAGGAGGCGGTGTCGAAGTCCAGCTCCTGGTTGATGGTGGCCATAATGCCCACCAGAAGCAGCTTTTTGATGATCTCGGCCGCGGGCTTGCCGATCCTTTCGGAAAGGTCCTTGACGGTGATGGTTTCCGCTGTCATGTACGCCTTTTCGATCTTGACGGGCTCGATGTGCGTTTGCTGTTGCTGCTGGCCCTTGCGGGGGCGCTTCTTGCTGCCCCTCCAATCGTCGTCCAGCCCGCCGGAAGCGGCGAAGGTCTCCTTCATGATCGCCTTTTTCTGCTTGGGCTGCTTCTTTTCCGGATCGTGCTGGCGCTGGTAATTCTGCTTATTGGGGTCGTAGTTGGAGACGCGCTCCTTTTCGACCACGGGCGTCAGCTCCGGCGCACGGGTGCGGCCGCCAAAGCCGCCGCGCTGCTGGGGCCTGCCGGCGCCGCCGCGCTGCCCGGGACGGGAAGCGGGTTCGTCGTCCTTGCCGGCAAAGGGCCGGTCCTGACGCTGGAAGGGACGCGCCTGGCCGCCCTGCTGCGGCCGGCCGCCGGCCTGGGGCCGGGGCGCAGGCTGTGCGCCGCCCTGGCGGTTCTGGCGGTTGATCAGCGCGTTGGGATCATTGGGATTGGGCACGAAGGGACGGGGCGCAAAGGGGCGCTGTCCCTGCGGACGTGCCTGACCGGCCGCAGCGGGACGCTGCGAGGCCGGAACGGCGGGCGTTTCCTGCGGCTCGGCGGGAACGCTCTGCGTGCGCTGGGCCGTCTGGCTCTGGCTGCGGAGCTGACGTTCTTTTTGCAGGGCCTGCTTGATGGCCTCCTGCTGCGCGTTGAGGGAGGCGATCCTCTCCTCCTCCTCGCGGGCGCGGCTCTCCGCCTGTGCCTGGGATTCCTGCTGACGCAGGCTCTCCTCGATCTGGCGCAGGTTTCTGATCAGCTCCTGGGTGGTTTTGCGCGTCTGCGACAGGCTCTCCAAGAGCTCAGCCGCGCCGCTGCCCAGTTGCTTGGCCGCCTCGGTAATCACAATCTTCGTCATTCTTTATTGACACCCCCGCGATTTTCGTTAAGTAGCTCCTCAATGGCCGCATCGAACCCCTCGTCCGTCAGCACGGCCGCCATACGGCCGGGCTTGCCGATCGCCTGTCCCAGTTCCGGAACGGTCGTCAGGGTGATGCTGTAGTATTCGGAAAGGCGTTTGAGCCTGTCGGCTGTGTTCCTGCCTGCCCGTTCGTCCAGCAAAAGCCGCCTGGCTCCGCCGGAACGGACGGTCTTTTCGATGGTGTCCGCGCCGCTTTGCACGCGGCCGGCCCGGGCTGCAAGCCCTAAATACCCTTTGAGCTTATCCTGCATCGTCACGCCTTCATAAGCTCCTGTTCCAATTGGTCAAATACCTCCTGGCCGATGCTCTGCTCCAAAGCTCGCTCCAGAGCCTTGGTCTTTTGCGCCTTCTTCAGGCATTCCGTGTCCCGGCACACATAGGCGCCGCGGCCGGATGCCTTGCCCGTTGGGTCCAAAAAGATGTTGCCCTCCTTGCTGCGTACCACGCGGCACAGCTCCTTCTTGGGCTTCATCTCGCGGCAGCCCACGCACATGCGCATGGGTATTTTGCGCTGCTTCAATTACTCCTCCACCCCCAGGGCTTCCTCCATCTGCGACTGGGACTTGATATCGATCTTCCAGCCGGTGAGCTTGGCGGCCAGGCGGGCGTTCTGCCCCTCCTTGCCGATGGCAAGGGAAAGCTGGTTGTCCATCACGATGACCTTGGCGGCCTTTTCCTTCTCGTTGACAAACACGCCGATCACCTTGGCAGGAGACAGGGCGTTGGCGATGTATTCCACAGGGTCCGAGGACCACTTGATAATGTCGATCTTTTCGCCGCGCAGCTCGCCCACCACGCTCTCCACCCTGGCGCCCTTGGGGCCCACGCAGGCACCCACAGGATCCACGGCGTTGTCCGTGGAGTACACGGCCATCTTGGTGCGGTAGCCGGCCTCGCGGGCCATGGAGCGGATCTGTACCACGCCGGAATGAATCTCCGGCACTTCCAGCTCAAACAGGCGCTTGACCAGGCCCGGATGCGTGCGGGAAACGCTGACGGACGGACCCTTGGCGTTCCTGTACACCTCCAGCACATACACCTTCATGCGCTGGCCGATCTCGTACACTTCCTCAGGGATCTGCTGGGACTGGTCCAGGATACCCTCGGTGCGGCCCAGCTCCACAAACACGTTTTTGCCCTCGATGCGCTGCACGATGGCGGTGAGGATCTCGTTTTCCTTTTCCACGTATTCATCGTAGATGACGCCGTGCTCGGCCTCGCGGATGCGCTGCATGACCACCTGCTTGGCGGTCTGGGCGGCGATACGGCCGAACTTGCGCGGCGTGACCTCGATCTCGACCACGTCTCCGGGGACGTAGTAGGGGCGCACCTGCTTGGCCTCCTCCACGGAGACCTGCATGTTGGGATCTTCCACCTGCTCGGCAACGGTCTTTAGGGCATATACGTTCACGTCGCCGGTCACGTTGTTCACCGTGACCTTGACATTCTGGGCGGAATTGAAGTTGTGGCGAAAGGCGGAGATCAGCGCCTGCTCGATGGCGGAAATGATGACGTCCTTTTTGATGCCGCGGCTACGGGCGATTTCGTCCAGTGCTTCGATAAATTCTCTATTCATTGGTTTCTTTCTCCTTCTGCAGTCCTTCGGCATCCGCCGCGCGCAGTTCCTCTTCCAGGTCCAGCATGGGCGCGGCTTTGGCGCAGTTTTTCTTGATAAAGGTTTTTTCGCCGTCCGGCGTATCCAGCGTAAAGGTCTCGGCGTCGTGGCGAAGCAGCACGCCGGCAAACTCTCTTTTGCCCTCCGGCTCCGGCTTGAACAGGCGGATCTGCACAGGTTTGCCGATGTTGCGGTCATAATCGGCGCTGCGCCTGAGGGGCCGATCCAGCCCGGGCGAGGAGACCTCCAGGTAATCGAAGTCCAGATCGTCGATCTGCTTTGCCAATGCCCGATGGAAGCTCTCGCACTTATCAAGGCTCATTCCGTCCGGCGCATCCACATAGATACGCAAAAAAGCCGAACCATGCTCTTTGACCAGCTCGGCGTCGACAAAGATGTAGCCCATTTGAAGCGCGAGGCTTTCGGCCACCGCCGCGGCGGCCCTGGCCACGCTCACTTTTGCCAAATTGTGCTTCTCCTTACAACAATATCGGGATTTGATCTCTCCAAAGAATAAGAGCGGGAAAGTTCCCACTCTTCACTGCAATGGAATCTTTCGATAGTATACCACCCGGGAGAGCAAAAAACAAGGCTTTTTCCAGAAAAACCAAAGCAAATCCGGGCAGAAAGGCGGAAAGATGTGCGCATGCGTCCCCTCTGTGTCCGCCGGCACGGGAATAAGGGCCGAGTTGTAACCAAATCGTTACTCTTTCCGGCCTCAAATTGCGCCTGTGCGCAAACTGTGCTAGACTATCCCTGCTATAGGGAATTCTGGAGGTTTTTGGCAGATGCTGCACACCCGCTACACCACCCAGGGACGGCGCAAACGCCTGTTCCTGCGTCTGCAGCAGCGCTTTGCTTTGGCTTTGGCGCTGGTGCTGTGCGCAGGCTTTTGTTATGCCCTTCTCCGCTATATGGTGGTGTGGGACGCCCATGCCGCCGTGGCGGAGGAAAACCCGCCCGTAGTGCAAGCCTCCTCGCCCCTGCCGACGCCAAGCGCCGCGCCCGCTGTGCCTTCGCCCACGCCCAGCACCGCCGCGGTGACGGCGACCCCGTCCGTCACGCCTTCGCCCGCGCCGGACCCAACGCCCACGCAGTCTCCGACTCCGTCCGTCGTTCTGGTCGCGGATGCGGACAAGGGCCGCTGGTCCTATGCCTGCGACGACTTTAAACTTTCCATCCTGCGCGTAAGCCCGCAGGAACGCGTCACGGCCACGGTCGCCGTGCTCAGCGAATACGTGCCAGGCACCGTCAGCTCCGCCTTTGCCCAAGGGCAGTACGGCCGCAACCTGCGCCTGCGCACGGCCGATATCGCCAGCGAGGCAGGCGCGCTGTTCGCCATCAACGGCGACTACTGCGGCTACAGGAGCGACGGCATCATCGTACGGGGCGGCGTGCTGTATCGCAACGAACCCCAGCGCGAGATGCTGGCCATCTATGCCGACGGCCGCATGGAGTTTGTCGAGGAGGCCGAAGCGGACCTGGACGCTATGCTGGCGGACGGTCTGCAGGATACCTACTCCTTCGGCCCCGTGCTGGTGCGCGAGGGCGAGGTGCCAGAGCGCATCCCTACCGACGTGCCGGGCAAGAACCCGCGCACGGCCGTCGGACAAACCGAGGACGGGCGCTTCGTCTTCGTGGTGGTGGACGGCCGACAGAGCAGCTCCGAAGGCATGGACATCCATGAACTGGCCGAATATATGCTCGCCCTTGGCTGCGTCAACGCCTACAACCTGGACGGCGGCATGACCAGCTGCATGTATTTCAACGGCGAGGTGATCTCCAGCCCCTGCGGCACCGCTGGGCGCGAGCGCACCGTCAGCGACATCTTGTGCATCTATCCCGTGCCGGAGGAAACGCCGGCAGACGAGGCCGCGCCGGAAAGCGAAAGTTAAAACCTTTTTGTTTAAAATATAACGTAACGGCTCCTGTCCAAAGAACGGACAGGAGCCGTTTTGCGCGTTTGTAAAAGCTTTGCCGAAGCTGTTTTAGGAGAACAGCTTGTCGTTGGAATACTCCCTGTCCCAGCGGGAGGTCTCGTCCCACACGCCGCCGGTGCCGGGCATCAGGTGCTCGGCCAGCACCTCGTCGTTCAGATCGTCGATGCCAAGGCCGGGCTTGTCGTTCAGGGTGATGAAGCCATTCTGGATGATGGGGCCGCCAAAGCCCAGCACCATATCGTTCCACCAGGGAACGTCTGGCGCGTTGAACTCGCAGGCGATGAAGTTTTCCGTCGCCACGCCCATATGCGCGGTGGCAAGGGCGGCAATGGGGGTCTCGCACATGTGTGCGATCATGGCCACATGGTACTTCTGGGCCATATCGCCGATGCGCTTCATCTCGCCGATGCCGCCGGCGGAACCGATGTCCGGATGGATGATGGGCACCGCACGCTCGCGGCACAGGGCCTCGAAGCCCTCCACGCCGAACATATCCTCGCCGGTGGCAAGGGCCACGCCGCTCATCTGGGACAGGCGCTTGTACTCCTCCACATAGTAGGGGGGCAGGGCGTCCTCCACCCAGCTGAGGTTGTACTTTTCCAGGCGGCGCAAAAGCCTTGCCGCGTCCTCTAAGTTGATGCGGCCGATGTGGTCGATGGCAAGGGGCATCTCCCAGCCCAGCTCCTCGCGCATGGCGGCCACTTCCTGCTCGTACAGGTCCAATCCGCGCTCGGTCACACGGAAGAAGGTGTAGGGCATTTCGGTGGCAAAGCCCGCGTAAGCGGCGTTGCGCTCGGAGAAACGGCTCATGTCGTTGGTCAGCTCCGGATGCCGGCCGCTGATGAAGTTAAAGTGCAGGTTCTGGTCGTGCTGGATCTGCTGGAACAGTCCGAGCGGCGCGGAGATCACGGTTTCGTCGGGATGCAGATACTGCACACCCTCCACGCTCAGCGCGGCCTTGACCATGGTAAAGCCGTACTTGTCGGCATGGGCCTTGAGCACCTGGCCGATGCGGCGGCCGTCCATGCGACCGGTGTTGTTGACGCCCACATCGCAGTACATGCGGATGCCGTCGCGGTACTTGCCGCCCAGCATCTGGTACACGGGCACGCCATAGGCCTTTCCTGCCAGGTCCCAAAGGGCCATCTCGATGCCGGAAACGCCGCCGGCCTGGCGGGCCTGGCCCGCGTGCTGGCGGATGCGCTTATACAGCCTTTCCACGTTGCAGGGGTTTTCGCCCAGGAGCCTGCCCTTTAACACCTCGCCGTACAGGCGGGTGCCAAAATCGCGGATCTCGCCCACGCCGGTGATGCCCTGGTTGGTGTAGATCTTGACCAGCGTGCAGTGCATGGGCGCGCCCACAAGGTCCACAAAACGCATGTCGGTAATCTTCAGTTCTGAAGGCCTGGAACAGCGGTTGAAGCCTGTTTCACTCACGTTTCTTTCCTCCCTTTACTTTGCGGCGTTCAGCCGGTCGAACATGGCTACATAATAACATGGCCGTATAAACCCGGGCAAGTGGGTTTTTCTCGTCAAATGTTCAAAAAACGGTCTAATTTTCCCCTTTCCCGCATACCTGTTTTGTAAAAACGTTCCCCGAAACAGGAGGGAGATGGACTTACCATGACCACGGAAACAAAACGCAGTTTTATCCTGCTGCGGCCCCTGGAACCCATCGGCAGCCGTTCCGGCTATGTGCGGCTGGAGGCCACGGGCGGACAACTGCGTCTGACCTGCGCCGTGCAGGGCTTTACAGGCGCCGCCGCCTATGCCCTGCTGCTCGGCAGCGGCGGGCCCGTCGTGCTGGGCAGGCTGCGCCTGGACGCGCGCGGCCAGGGCGGATTTCAGTTTCTCGGAGCCCCCGGCGATATCGGCGGCATGCCGTTTTTCGATTACAGCATACTCGCCGTGGGCCGCGACCTTGAAAGCGCCTTTTCCATAGACCTTGTGGGCAGCCTTCGACGCGGCGGCTGGATCGACTTTGCCTGTGCGGAAAAGCAGGTCTTCGCCCTTTTGCATCCGCAGGAGGCGGAACCGGAGCCCCCTGCGCCTGAGCCCGCGCCCGTGGAACCCCCTACGAACGTCCCCGCCGGGGATGCAGAAAACGAGCAGCCCGCGGCAGTCACAGCGGAAACGGCGCCGGAACAATCGACAGAAGAACCTGTGCCGTCCGTAGCCGAAATCGACGCAGAACCCGATCTGCCGTCCACAACTGCAGCGGTGGACAAAGCACCGGCGCAGGCCGAGTGCACGACACCGGCAGCTGAGGAGCCCTCCGAAGAGGCCGAGCCGCCTTCGGCAGAGCAGGCCGAGCCGCCTGCCGCGGAGCAGGAATCAGGCGATCCGGACGCGGACGTTCTTTCCCGCATAGAGGAAGCAGCCGCCCGGTTCGTGGAAAAAGAAAGCAGCATCCCTTTGCCCCTGCGTCTGGAGCGCGCCTTCTGGCCGCAAAGCCTGTGGCCGCTGCGCGATCTATTCCAACGTTTTGCGCAGGACACGGGCTTTGATCGGGAGGACGCGCTGTTCGTGCGCGTGCCCTTTGCGGGTGCGGAGTACGACCACATTCTCTTGGGCGTGCGGCTGGACGGCAGTTGGGTAACGGCGGCGGGCTACTGCGCGCCCGAAGCGGACGGCAAAGCGCCCTTCGGTTTTGACCAAGGCGAAAGAATAGCCGGGCAGGACGGCCGCATCTATTACTGTCTGTGGGAAGACGCCTGATTTTTTCCGTCCAAGCCTGCACAATTGCGTAAAATTTACGTGCAAATGCGCCTATTTGGCTTGACTTCCCCGCTTTGCGTGCTATACTCATGTCAACATAGGTTGAAGGGGACAGTAACCCCGTTTTAGGAGGCCTCCCTTGGCAGAGAGCGCGTGCCACCGGCTGAAAGCCGCGCAGGGATGAAAACTCCGGCCGATCCCCATCGGCTTTACGGGGCGAATACCAATCTCCGGACTGTGTTCGCAGGCAGCTGGGGCGCGATACGGCCCCGCAGTGCAAAGAGGCCTGTTTTTCAGGCAAATCGGGTGGAACCGCGGATAAATCAAGCTTTATTCGTCCCGACGGGAGAATGTCTCCTGTCGGGGCTTTTATTTTTCTTATGAGATTTCAAAGGAGGTTTATAATTTATGCAAATCACGCTCAAGGACGGCTCTGTTCTGGAGCTCGAAGCGCCCGTTTCGGGTCTGGAGCTTGCCGGTCGTCTTTCCCAGAAGCTCAAAAAAGAAGCCCTTGCCATGAAGGTGGACGATAAGGTGGACGGCCTGACCAGCCTGCTGGACAAGGACTGCAAGGTGGAATTCCTCACCTTCCAGGATGAAGAAGGCCGCCGCGTATACCGCCACTCCGCCAGCCACCTGCTGGCCCAGGCGGTCAAGCGCCTGATGCCCGATGTCAAGCTTGCCATCGGTCCCGCCATCGAGAACGGCTTCTATTACGATTTTGATTCCGAGGAGTCCTTCACGCCCGACCTTCTCGCCAAGCTTGAAAAGGAAATGGAGAAGATCGTCAAGGCCAACTATCCCATCGAGCGCTTCGAGCTGCCCCGCGAGGAAGCCATCGCCTTCTGCCGCGAAAAGGGCGAGCCCTACAAGGTACAGCTAATCGAGGACCTGCCCGAGGACAGCGTCATCTCCTTCTACAAGCAGGGCGACTTCACCGATCTGTGCGCAGGCCCGCATCTGCCCTCCACCGGCAGGCTCAAGGCCGTGGCATTGCAGCAGGTGGCCGGCGCCTATTGGCGCGGCAGCGAAAAGAACAAGATGCTCCAGCGCATCTACGGCACCGCCTTTGACAATAAGGAAAACCTAAAAGCCTATCTCGACATGCTGGAGGAGGCCAAAAAGCGCGACCACCGCAAGCTGGGCAAGGAGCTTGGCCTGTTCATGACGGACGACCTGGTGGGCCGCGGCCTGCCCATGTTCCTGCCCAAGGGCTACACCGTGTGGCAGCTGCTGGAAAACTACATCCGCGAAAAGGAGCGCAAGCTGGGCTATCAGCACGTGATGACGCCCTGCATCGGCACCGTGGACCTGTACAAAACCTCCGGCCACTGGGACCACTACAAGGAAAACATGTTCCCCGCCATGCAGGTGGACGAGGAGTCCTACGTTCTGCGTCCCATGAACTGCCCCCACCACATGCGCATCTATGCCAATCAGCTGCACTCCTACCGCGACCTGCCCATCCGCATCGGCGAAATCGCGCACGATTTCCGCTACGAGCCCTCCGGCGCCCTCAAGGGCATCGAGCGCGGCCGTCACTTCTGCCAGAACGACGCCCACCTGTTCGTAACCCCGGACCAGATCAAGGACGAGTTTGCCAAGGTGTGCGACCTGATATTCGACGTTTACCGCGACTTTGGCATCACCGATTACCGCTGCGTCCTGTCCCTGCGCGATCCGAAGGACAAGGAAAAATACCACGACGACGACGAAATGTGGAACAAGGCCGAAAACGCCCTGCGCGAGGTTTTGAACGACCTGGGCCTGGAATACACCGAGGAGATCGGCGAGGCCGCCTTCTACGGCCCCAAGCTGGACATTAACGTGCGCCCCGCCGTCGGCGCGGAATACACCCTGTCCACCTGCCAGCTGGATTTCTGCCTGCCGGCCAAATTCAACCTGACCTATGTGGACAGCGACGGCGTGGAAAAAACGCCCGTGGTGCTGCACCGCGCCATCCTGGGCTCCCTGGACCGCTTCATGGCCTACCTGATCGAGGAAACGATGGGCGCCTTCCCCCTGTGGCTCAGCCCCGTGCAGGTCAAGGTCATGACCATCACCTCCCGCAGCGACGAGGCCGCCAAGGCCGTGACGGAAAAGCTCGAAAAGGCCGGCCTGCGCGTGGAGTGCGACCTGCGCAACGAAAAGATCGGCTTTAAGATCCGCGAAGCTCAGGTGCAGAAGATCCCTTACATGCTGGTGCTGGGCGATAAAGAAGTCGAAAGCGGCACCGTGGCCGTGCGCTCCCGCAAGGAGGGCGACCTTGGCGCCATGACCGTCGAGGCGCTGATCGAAAAGCTTTGCGCCGAGGTAGAAAGCAAGGCCAGGTAAGGCCGCATACCAGTTCAATTCAGGAGGAAACCCCCAATGAAACAGTACAATGTGGGCATCATCGGCGCCACCGGCATGGTCGGCCAGCGTTTTGCCCTGCTGCTTTGCAACCATCCCTGGTTCCGCGTCACGGCCCTGGCGGCCAGCAGCCGCAGCGCCGGCAAGACCTATGAGGAGGCCGTGGGCGGCCGCTGGCTGATGAGCCAGCCCAGCCCCGAAAACCTCAAGAACCTGCCCGTGCAGGACGCTGCCGACGTCAAGGCCATGGCCGACAAGGTCGATTTCGTCTTCTGCGCCGTGGATATGCCCAAGCCCGCCGTGCGCGAGCTGGAGGAATCCTACGCCAAGGCGGAGATCCCCGTGGTGTCCAACAACTCCGCCTGCCGCTTGCTGCCGGATGTGCCCATGCTCATCCCCGAGTGCAACCCCGAGCACGTGCACGCCATCACCGCCCAGCGCAAGAGGCTCGGCACCAGGCGCGGCTTTATCGCCGTAAAGCCCAACTGCTCCATCCAGTCCTATGTGCCGGCTTTAACTCCGCTCACCAGCTGCGGCATCGAGTCCATCATGGTCTGCACCTACCAGGCCATTTCCGGTGCGAGCAAGGTGTTTGCCACCATGCCCGAGATCCTGGACAACGTGATCCCCTTCATCTCCGGCGAGGAAGAAAAGAGCGAGCAGGAGCCGCTGAAGATCTGGGGCCGCATGGAAAACGGCCTCATCGTGCCGGCAACGGCGCCCAAGATTTCCGCCCAGTGTCTGCGCGTGCCCGTTTCCGACGGTCACACCGCCGCCGTGAGCGTGAAGTTCAAGAACAAGCCCTCCATCGAACAGATGAAGGTGGCCTGGGCCATGTTCAAGGGCGTGCCCCAGAAGCTGGAGCTGCCCAGCGCGCCCAAGCAGTTCATCACCTATATGGAGGAGGACAACCGTCCCCAGGCAAAGCTCGACCGCGACATCGAAAACGGCATGGGAATCGCCATCGGCCGTCTGCGCGAGGATCCGGTCATGGATTACCGCTTTGTCTGCCTGTCCCACAACACGCTGCGCGGCGCTGCCGGCGGCGGCGTGCTGTCCGCCGAGCTTCTGTGCGCGCAGGGCTGGATGGACTAAACCTACACGCACAACGGGGTCGAGACAAAAGGGATGGTGCGGGTTTGTTGACAATTGAGTCGATTTTGATTATATAGAAATGCTTGAAACGGAACTTCTGAAAAGGAGTGGAATGAGAAACGAACAATATCTTCAGTGCGGAAAATCGACAGGAAGTATTTGATTATATACTGTCAGCTGCCGGGGAGTGCAAAGAAATAGTTTCTCTTGTTCAGGTCGGTTCGGGGGCCATAGGTTATTATGACGAACGTTCGGATTTGGATTATGTCATAGCTCTTGATACCGATGATTCCATGGCAGAAGTTATGGAATATATGCGCCAACAGATCAGCAAAAAATATGATCTTTTGTATTTTACACAGGATGAAGCCAGACATCTTCAGGTTTTCCTGTTATCCAATCTTTTGGAGATTGATATCGGATATGGCGGATATGAACATGCTGCAGCTTTGAAACCTGCGTTCAAAGTCCTTTATGACAAATCCGGTATTGTAGAAGCAAAAATGATTCAGTCCAGAGAATGGATGGATACCAGAATATACGCGGATAAACAGAAGAAAGATATAGAGCTTGCGTGTAATTCGGTTTGGGCGCGTCTGATGCATGCTGCCGTTGCGATTCATCGAGGCCATTTTTTCCGTGCAATCGGGGAACTTGAATATGTCAGAAAGCTGTACGTTGATCTGTTAGGGGACCGATACAGATTAGAAAGCAATCTGTATCGCGAAATAGACAGATTACCGGAGGATGAACAAGCGGCGATCATGAGTACGTTTGTGAACGGGAAAAGTGCAGTCGAGTTATGGGAGAGCCTTGTAAAACTTACGGATATGATATACAAGGAGATTGATGAGCTTCGTATTCCGGTCACTCGTGAAATGCTCTATGCGTATTATAAAGATCTTAGGTGATCGTAAATCCGATATATTGATTTGTTCGGCAGGAGCCTTCGAGTATGGACTTGTTTAAGCTGCACTTTTGACATTCAAATCATAGTCTCAAGGTATATAGAATCCGTCGAAACACTCTCACGAGCCGCAAAGGGCGCGGGAATTTACCCGCGCCCTATCTTTTGTTTAAATGCTTTTTCAGTCGTGCAGCACCAGCTGGCCAAACACGGCGTTGAGCGTAAGTTGGCACTGCTGGCCCTCGCCCACGATGAACACCTTCTGGCCAAAGCCGGAAAGGTTGCCCTCCGGCGTGGTGAGCGAGCCAAACGCACAGGAACACGAGGCGCGCGCCGACCAGCCCGCCGGCAGCTGCACCACCGCATTGGAAAAGATGCTGTTGATCTCCATCTTCTCCGGCAGCATGGCGGGAAGCTCGACCTGCGCGTCGGAAAAGATGACGTTCACCTGCTTATCATCGGCGCCGGAAACGATGCGGCCGACCATAAACAGGTGCGTCCCGCCCTCGAAGTGATAGGCGTGGGGACCGCCGGAACGCGCATAGATCAAAAGCGATATGCCGCTTTCCAGCAGCAGCACGGCAAAGGCAGCGCTGAACCAGTTGAATTCCAGATGGAACAGGAGCTTTACGAGCAGGAGAATACCGATCACGATCAGGAACACAGACCAAAAAACCGTTCTTCTGTTCATCGTCGAGCTTTCCTTTCTCCTTTGTTGTGTGTTATACTATACATCGCCTGACGCCCATCCGCAAAGGGCCTTTGCAGGCCTTCCATGCAGCCTAGTATAGCATGTTTTTTCAAAAAGCAAAACCGCAAACTGCATACCAGAGAGTAAGGAGTGACCTATCCCATGAACGACCTGGAAATCGCAAGAAGCGTGGCCTTAAAGCCCATCGGGCAGATCGCCCGGCTGCTTTCCCTTCCCGAGGACGCCCTTGAGCCCTATGGCAAGTACAAGGCCAAGCTGGACCTGAGCCAGGTCAAGGCGCAAAAGCAGGGCAAGCTCATCCTGGTGACCGCCATCAACCCCACCCCCGCGGGCGAGGGCAAGACCACGGTCTCCATCGGTCTGGCGGATGCGCTGCGAAGGATGGGCAAAGACGCCATGCTCGCCCTGCGCGAGCCTTCTCTCGGGCCCGTTTTCGGCGTAAAGGGCGGCGCGGCCGGCGGCGGCTATGCCCAGGTTGCCCCCATGGAAGATATCAATCTGCACTTTACCGGCGATCTGCACGCCATCACCACGGCCAACAACCTGCTGGCCGCCATGGTGGATAACCACATCCAGCAGGGCAACGCCCTGGGATTGGACCCGCGCCGCGTCACTTGGCGCCGCTGCCTGGACATGAACGACCGCCAGCTGCGCGATATACTCTCCGGCCTTGGCGGCAAGTCCAACGGCATGCCCAGGCCCGACGGCTTTGACATCACCGCCGCCTCGGAGGTGATGGCCGTGTTCTGCCTGGCCAGCGATATCTCCGACCTCAAGCAGCGCCTTGGCCGCATGCTGGTGGGCTATACCTTCGCCGGCCGGCCCGTGACCGCCTCGGAGCTCAACGCCCAGGGCGCCATGGCCGCCGTGCTCAAGGACGCCCTGAAGCCCAATCTCGTGCAGTCCCTGGAGGGAACGCCCGCGCTGGTGCACGGCGGCCCCTTTGCCAACATCGCCCACGGCTGCAACTCCGTCATCGCCACCAAGACCGCGCTTTCCCTCTGCGACTACGTGGTCACGGAGGCCGGCTTCGGCGCGGACCTGGGCGCGGAAAAGTTCCTGGACATCAAGTGCCGCGCGGCGGGTTTGAATCCTTCCGCCTGCGTGGTCGTGGCCACCGTGCGCGCGCTCAAATGCCACGGCGGCGCCGCCAAGGAAAACCTGGCCGCGGAGGATCTGGAAGCGCTCAAAAAGGGCCTGCCGAACCTGCTTCGCCATGTGGAAAACATGCAGAAGGTCTACAATCTGCCCGTCGTGGCGGCGCTCAACCGCTTTACGAGCGACACGGACGCCGAACTGAACCTGGTCGCCGAGGCGCTGAACGCCCTGGGCGTGCGCGTTAGCCTGTGCGATGTGTGGGCCAAGGGCGGCGAGGGCGGCCTGGCCCTAGCCGAGGAGGTCCTGCGCCTGTGCGAGCAGGACAGCGATCTGCACTTCTCCTACCCGCTGGATGTACCGCTGGAGGAAAAGATCCGCTTGATCGCCACGCGCGTGTACGGCGCCAAGGGCGTTTCCTTTGCCCCGGGCGTTAAGACCCAGCTGCGCAAATGGGACAAGCAGGGCAACTTCCCCGTCTGCATCGCCAAGACGCAATACTCCTTCACCGATGACCCCAAAAAGCTGGGCGCGCCGGAGGGCTTCACCCTCCAGATCCGCCAGGCGCGCATGAGCGCGGGCGCGGGCTTTGTGGTGGCCTTTGCCGGCGAGATCATCGCCATGCCCGGCCTGCCCAAGGTGCCCGCTGCCGAGGGCATCGACGTGAACGACAAGGGCGAAATCAGCGGCCTGTTCTGATTTTTGCCGCCAAATTAAATTAAAACCCGCCGCGTGGCATTGGTTGTCACACGGCGGGTTTTTGTATTTCAGGCTTCCTGCTCGCCTGGATGCTCCGGCGTATCCGCATGCCTTGGCAGCGTGCCCACAAAGCTGGTGTTGGCCGCGTCGGACAGCGCGCGGATGCTGCCGCCCGCCCCCTCCATCAGCTGGCGCACGATCCCAAGGCCCAGGCCCTGGCCGTTTGCCTTGGTGGTAAAGCCGAGCGTGAATATGCGCTCCAGCTGGTCGCGGGGGATCATGGGGCCGTTGTTTTGGATCGTAAAGCCGTAGCTGCGCAGGTCTTCGTAGATCTCGACCTTGAATTTCGGCTTTTCCGTGCCCTTCAGGGCGTCCATAGCGTTGTCCAGTATGTTGCCGAGCACGCGGCACATTT
>JBNRMU010000006.1:0-26730 GCA_050309765.1 Christensenellales bacterium | reverse complement strand
GTTCAGGTTTTCCAGCAGGTTGGTGTTGGCGATCGCATCCAGATCGCCCACGATCACCGCGCGCCAGGGGGTCTTCATCGGCAGCTCGCTTTTGATATCGTCCAGCTTGTCCACGGCCTTGCACACGCGAAGCAGCCCGGGGTTTTCCGGCGTAGACTGCAGGTTGCTGCCGCCGTAATCGCCGAACACCGCCGCCTCGGCGTACAGGGCCCAAGCCTTTTTTCCGATATTGACCAGCATTGGGAAGGCATAGATGTTCTGGTACAGATCCTCCAGGGGGATCGGGTGGTAGTGATCCTCGTAGGAGCACAGCCACTTCATGCCGTAAATGCTGCGGGCGTTTTCCGGCACGGCAAAGGCGGTGGTTTCGCGCACGACCGTGCCTTCTCCCTCGCCGCACAGAACCAGCCGCAGCGCCGCGCCGTCGTCGAAGGCGCGCGCCTCCACCACCAGGCGGCGGCCACCCTTTTCAAAGGTCAGGGCCAATGTATTGGCGTGGTTTTTACACACAGCCTTTTTAAACGCGGGGATGGAATAGCTTTCGTCGATAGTGCCTCTTTCTTCTCCTGCAAGCGCAAGGCCGCAGCTCAAATCGCAGTCCGGCAGCACCAGGCCCAGGGGGGCGCGGTCGGCGGCCAGAACGCCGTCGCGGCTCACCTGGTAATGGACCTTGCCGTCTTCGACCGTGAACAATAGCTCCACACGGCCATCCGGGGAAAGCACAGCATGCTTGGACATTTGCCCAGCCTCCTTGTATTTGTGGATTTACCTTGATTTTAATCAAAAATAAAGCGTTGTTCAAGTCCATTTGCGCTCGGCGGAATCTCATTGCGAACCTATCTGCGCATTGACTTTTGCAGCCGTCGTTTTATTATAGATTGTAGCGGCACCTTTACACACAAAAAGACGTGCTTTAGGAGGAACGGCCCATGGAACAAAGACTATTTCGCGCCGCCATCATCGGCTGCGGCGGCATCAGCCAGGTACATATCGCGGCCCTTAGCAACATGAAAAACGTCCGCATCGCCGCCGTGTGCGACATCCGTGCGGATCGCCTGCAGGCAGCCGTGGAAAAAACCGGCGCCAAGGGCTATGTCGA
Organism: Christensenellales bacterium; assembly: GCA_050309765.1. Taxonomy (GTDB): domain Bacteria; phylum Bacillota; class Clostridia; order Christensenellales; family UBA1750; genus CALWRM01. Next base: position 25,631 of record JBNRMU010000006.1, on the reverse strand, counting down.
TTGGCGCGAGGTCGTATCGCTTAAGGACATCGATGTGGTGCACATCTGCCTTCCGCACTACCTGCATGCGCCTGTGGCGATCCGGGCGCTGAGCCAGGGCCGCAACGTCCTGACGGAAAAGCCCATGGCCAGCACCATACAGGATGCGCGCGCCATGATCGCCGCCGCCGACCAAAGCGGCGCCGGCATGTTGGGCGTGGTCTTCCAAAACCGCTACAACGCCTCCGTGCAAAAGGCAAAGAGCCTGATCGATTCCGGCGAGATGGGCGCCTTCCTCGGCGCGTCGGCCTCCGTGTGCTGGCGGCGCGAGGGCGCGTATTACTCCGAATCCGGCTGGCGCGGCGTCAAGGCCACCGAGGGCGCGGGTTCGCTCATCAACCAATCCATCCACACGCTCGATCTGTTGAGCTACCTGGGCGGCCCCATCGACAGGGTACGCGGCAGCGTGTTTACGGGGCTTAATGAAGGACAGATCGAAGTGGAAGACAACGCCATGGCCGTGGCCCTTTATGTGAACGGCCAGCGCGCGCTGATCCATACCAGCAACAATAATGTGGCCGACGATGCGATCGAGGTCAACCTCCATCTGGAAAAGGGCGTGCTCAAGCTGTTCGGCAACAAACTGTATGCGGTTCAAAACGGCGAACTGCAGCTTCTGGATGCGGGCGACAATAAGGCCGCCGTGGGCAAAAGCGTGTGGGGAACCGGCCACGCCGCCCAGTTGGAGGATTATTACGCTTGTCTGGCGGAAGGCCGGCATTTCTGGATCGACGGCCGCAGCGGCTTCCCTGCGCTGAGCCTGGTGCTGAGCATCGTGCGCTCCAGCGAGGAAAATGCCTGGGTAACGCTGGAAAAGTCCTGATACAAGACCCGCACGGCGACATATATACCGAAGCCGGAGCAAACGATGTAAAACCGACCGTTGGTCGTTTTTAAGTATCCGATGCAAACAGGCACGTCGCTTCCGTTTCCCATTTGCGGCGGAGTTCCGGCAAAAAGGCCTGCTGCCGGCCGTTTGCTACGATAAGTAGCAAAAAACGGCTCAAATGCAAACCGCAGTTTCTTTTTACCGGGCCGTTTTTTCGTTATGCTGGCGGTAAAGATTTTCAGGAGGTAAACCGCTATGACGTTTGCTGAAAAACTCAAAGCCGCCAGAAAGGCCGCCGGCATCTCCCAGGAGGCGCTGGCCGAAAAGCTGGGCGTATCCCGCCAAGCCGTAACCAAATGGGAGACAGCGCGCGGCATCCCCGACATTGAAAACATGATGACGATCTCCAACCTGTTTTCCATCAGTGTGGATGAATTCCTCTCGCAGGAAAAGAGCGCCGCCGCCCGCAAGGGGCACCTGTATGAGAGCCGGACCGAATACGACATCGACGGCCCCAAGCGCTTCGACCTAAAGCTGGGCGCCGCCTGCGTGCTCAGGGTCTCGGCCGCTGAGAGTGAGAAGATCGCCGTCTGCCTCTCCTCCGATACCATGCAAAGCATCGCGCAGGATTTCAAGGTCAGGATCGAGGACATCAAGGGCCGCATCGATGTGGATGTGCATCGCCTAAACGGCAGGACGGAAGCCGAGGCCAAGGAGCAGCTTTTGCTGGACGTGGCCCTGCCGCAGCGCTACCTTTCCCATGTGGAACTGCACTGCCACTGCGACGAGCTGCAGCTTTGCGATCTTGCCTGCGAACAGGTCGAATTCTCCGGCCGGACAAACAAGGTGCGGATAGACGCCGTGACGGGCGCCGTTGAGATCGACTGCAACCTGGATATGGAGCTGGAGATCAAGGACTTTTCCGGCGCGCTGGACATCAACCAAATAGCCGCCACCTCCAGGCTCGCCGTACCCGCGGACTTTGCTTTCCTCTGCGCGGCCCGGGGGCTTTATAGCGCCGTTTCCTATGAAAGGGACGGCCGCGCTGCAGAGGACTTTTCCGATCCCGCCGCGGACAACAAAATCGGCTTCAACGGGCTCAAAAGCGAGCTTGTCATCTGCCGCAAAATGGACTAAGCTAAAGGCAGGCGTTGGGCACTTTATCGTGCCATTGCGGCTTTGCCGCAGGATGACACGCGGGCCAGGCGCCAAATTCATACGCTTTTTCGGAGGCAGGCATGAATACCTTGCAGGTAAAGGGACGCTATCTCTATTGGTGGGACTCAACGCCTTTCTTCTACCTGGGCGATACTGCCTGGGAGCTTTTGCACCGGCTGAACCGGGAAGAAATCGAAGAGTACATGGCCGTGCGCGAGCGGCAGGGCTTTACCGTGGTGCAGACGGTCGCCCTGGCGGAGCTGGACGGTCTGCGTACGGAAAATGCCTATGGCCGTCTGCCGCTGCTATGCGATACGAACGGCATGCCCGACCCCACGAGGCCCGACACTTCCGGCGAATACAGCTACTGGGACCACGTCGATTACGCCGTGGAGTGCGCTGCAAGGCATGGCCTGATCGTAGCGCTGCTGCCCACCTGGGGCGATAAGTTCAACCCCCTGTGGGGCAAAGGCCCGCGCATTTTTACCCCCGATAACGCCTACCTTTACGGCAAATGGATCGCCGCGCGCTATGCCTCCAGCTGGAACATCCTCTGGATGCTGGGCGGCGACCGCCCCCTGGATGCACAGACGCGGCCGATTATAGACGCCATGGCCGACGGCATCCGCGAGGCTGATCCTTCGCATCTGATCACCTTCCACCCGCCGGGCGGGCATCTTTCCACGGAGTATGTGGGCGACGCGCCCTACATCGACTTCCACACCGCGCAGACCGGGCACGACGTTGCCCGCTGCTACGACAGCGACAGCGATATGCGCGCGATGGCGCAGGCCACGGACAAGCCCTTCATGGATTCCGAGCCGCGCTACGAGGATCACCCCGCCTGCTTCAACGCCAAGCTCGGTTATTACTGGCAGGCGGCCGACGTGCGCCAGAACGCCTACTGGGATCTGCTGGCTGGCGTCTGCGGCCATACCTACGGCAACCACAACATGTGGTGCTGCAACACCGAGCCAGGCGACTACTTCCCCTATCATTGGCGTGAGGCGCTCACCCATCCAGCGGCAGAGCAGATCCGTTTTGTCAAGCAGCTGCGCCTGCGGGGCGACTTTGCCTCCTTCCATCCCCTGCCCGAGCTGTGCTTGGAAAAATACGCCGGCGAAGCGCATCTGGCCGCGGCCGCCGGCAAGGGCTATGCCTATGTGTACACGCCGCTGGGCCTGCCCTTTACGGTGGACCTTGGAAAGGTCCCCCCGTCCGGAAAGGTTTTGCGCGCGCTGTGGATGGACCCCCGCAGCGGCGAGGAGACCGTCTTCGGCATCTATCCGCCCGTCGGACAGAACCTGTTCGTGCCGCCCACGCGCGGCAAGGGCGAGGATTGGGTGCTGATACTGGAAGAGACCGAATGACCCGAACCTCGACCTTTGAAAACGATTCAGGCGGCCGCCTGCAAAGAAAGATTTTGCGGGCGGCTGTTTCTATTTTGCAAACACAGGAGTGAACCCATTGACAAATGTTGTCTAACAGAATAGACTTTCCTTGTCTATCAGCTTAGACATAGGAGGTCGATCTGCAATGTCTCAAATTCCAAAGATTTTTGAAAGCGAATATCGCTTTTGCCTGATCCTGTGGGAAACGGAACCGATCACGACCACCGAACTCGTGCGTCTTTGCAAGCAGCGCCTTAACTGGCAGCGTACCACCACGTATACGGTCATCAAACGGCTTTCGGAACGCGGTGTTGTAAAGTGTGAAAACAGCCTTGTTACCGCCCTTATTTCCAAGGAGCAGGTGCAGGCCTTTGAAATCGATGCGCTGGTCAAAACGCGCTTTGACGGTTCCTTGCCCGCCTTTGTAGCTGCATTCACCAAACATCAGCGACTGACTCGCGTACAAATCGACGAATTGCAAAAAATGATCGATCGTTATCGGGAGGAAGATGACAAATGAGCAGCTTGTTTTTATCCGTACTGCGCCAGAGTCTTGCCGCCAGCTGGCTGATTGCGGTGATCGTTGTGCTGCGCCTGCTCCTTGTTCGAATGCCCAAGTGGCCGCGGATACTGCTGTGGGGGCTGGCCGGATTGCGTCTGGTGCTGCCCATCGCCCTGCAAAGCCCGCTCAGCCTGCAGCCGCGCACGCAAACACTCCTTACGCCGCTGGCCAATCCATCTTTTTTTGCCGATGGTGCCGCTCAGATATTAAACAATACGGCAAACTCTGGTATGATAAATGTATCGTCTTCTATGCCGGAAAGGGATTTCTCTTCACTGCAGGTCCTAACCCTCGTCTGGATCGTGGGTATGGCGGTCATGCTTTTGTATGCGGGCATAAGTCTGCTCCGACTGCGCAGGCGCATTTCCGTTGCCCAGCACGCAACAGAAAACATTTATGTTTGCAAAGGGCTTTCCCAGGCGTTTGCCTTTGGCCTTCTGCGGCCAAAGATCTACTTGCCCTACAGTCTGAACGGACGGGAGCTTGCCCACGTTTTAGCCCACGAGCGGGCGCATCTTGCCCGCGGCGACCATTGGTATAAGCTGATGGGCTTTGTTTTGCTTGCGCTGCACTGGTTCAACCCCCTGGTTTGGCTGGCCTATGTCCTGCTGGGACGGGATATAGAGCTTGCCTGCGACGAAAAAGTCATCCAATCGATGAGCAGTCGCCAACGGGCCGATTATTCGCAGGCGCTGCTGAATCTGAGCCTGCACGGCGGATTGTCTACGCCCCATCCCCTATCCTTCGGCAGAGTTGGCGTACGGGAAAGGATCCGAAACATCCTGCGCTATAAAAAACCTGTCTGGTTGTTCAGCCTGTTGGCTGTCATCCTCTGCGCCGCAGTCGCCGTCTGCTTTATGACAAACCCACCCAATTCTACGAAAGTAACTATCGCGCCGCACGAAATCGGCCAAGAAAGCACTGTCGAACCACCGATACTTAGCACAGCCACCGAAGATGTTTCGTCGGCCATGGTGACGGAAGTCATTCCGGACGAACCGGAAACCAAGCCGAACGAGCCGCAGGCCGACTGGTTTGCTCCGGAGGACATGCACGACCTTGTACAGGCGGAGCTTGTCTGGTGGGATGGTCAGCGATTTGCGATCGATTCTGCAAACGAACTTTCCACCCTGGAGGCGCTGCTTGGCCAAACCGACTCCATCAAAGGCGGCACCGGTTGCCCCTTTCACAGCGTGCTGTATCTATACCGCGCAGACGGCGCGGTAGGGATGGTACTGCCCGCAGAGGACTCCTGCAGCGTATACATTTCGGACAAAATGTACTTCAAATTCGGGCCGCGGCACAGCGATAATTCCGCCTTTTACGCCCTGTTCGGCCTGGAGTCAAACGATCTGCCCAAATACCTGGGTCAGCTGTCGCCAAACGCCCAATAACCACCCGAACAAAAACACAAGGAGCCGCTTTTTATGCGAACCATCAGCAAGCTTCAGGCCCGCCAGTTCCTGCTGGCAAAGCAGGGGCTCATCGGCAAGCACCGCTTCATCGGTAAGCAGGGCGCGTTGGAGTATGTGCGCCAGGCCGGCTGCATCCAGTTCGACCCGGTGGATGTGTGCGGCAAAAACGCGGAGCTCACCCTGCAATCGCGCGTGAAGGGCTTCACGAAAAAGCAGCTCTATACTCTTTTGTACAAGGATCGTGCCCTGATCGACTACAGCGACAAGGAGCTTTCCATCTGGCCGGTCGAGGATTGGCCCTATTTTTCGTCCACCGCGAGCGCAGCCGCACCCTGGGGCAAAGCTTTGCGCAGATACCGGAGCTCTCTGCGCAGGCGATCGCGTACATCCGTCGCCGCGGCCCGGTGAGCAGCGATACCCTGCCCATCGATGGCAAGCTGTTCTGGCACTCCTCCATGCACTGGAGCGGCAACTGGCACGGTCAGTCGCCGGCCGCACGCTCGGTGCTGGAGCAACTATACGCGGACGGCGTGCTGGTGATCCACCACAAGAACGGTTCGCGCAAGTTCTACGACCTGGCCGAAACGCAGCTTCCCAAGGCGCTATTGACTGCACCCAACCCCTGTGCGGACGCGCAGAGCTTTCTTCACTGGCGCATCCTGCGCCGCGTGGGGGCGGTGGGGCTCCTGTGGGACCGCCGCTCGGACGCGTTTCTTGGCATAGAGATGACGACGCAGCAGCGCAGCGAGGCCTTTGAGGCACTCGCTAAAACGGAAAAGCTGCTCTGCGTGCAGGTAGAAGGAATGCGCTTTTTGCTGTATCTGCTGCCGGACGATCTGCCCCTGCTGGAGGCGGTGCTGAACGACGCCGTCGACCTTGCGCCCAGGCTCGAATTTCTTGCGCCCCTCGATCCCTTTCTCTGGGATCGGAAGCTGATCGAGGCGCTGTGGGGCTATCATTACTCGTGGGAGATCTACACCCCGCCTGAGAAGCGCAAATACGGCCACTATGTGCTGCCCATGCTGTACGGCGAGGATTTCATCGGCCGCATCGAGGCAATCGCAGATGCCAAGGCTGGCGTTTTGACCGTTAAAAACATCTGGTACGAGGATGGGGTGCGCAAAACCAAAAAGATGGCGGCCGCCCTTGCGCGCAGCGTGCAAAGGCTGGCAAAATTCAATGGTTGCAGCGAAGTCGTCTATCTTTGATCAGAATAAAGAATAAAAAGATATAAGGGGGATTCATTATGCCGCCAGGAGGACGCATGGGCGGTCCCGGGGGACACTACATGACCGAGGAAGAAAAGGCCGCGCAGCCCAAGATCACGGGGCAGCTTTTAAAGCGGGTCTTCTCCTCCCTAAAGCCGTACTGGAAACAGTTTGTTCTGGTGCTTTTGTGCATCGCGGTCTCATCGATCTTCAACCTGTTGCCGTCGATTTTGACCGGCAAGATCATCGACGAGGGCCTGATCGGCCGCGACTTTAACCGCCTGGTGTTTTTCATCGCGGCATCGTTTGCGGTCACGTTGGGCGCCAACCTGATCGGCGTGGCGGAGAGCTATATCAACACCTGGATCTCGCAGCACATCACCTTTGATATGCGCAACCAGATGTTCCGCCACCTGCAAAAGATGTCGCAGCGCTTTTTCACCACCAACAACCAGGGCGACATCATCACCCGCATGACCAGCGACATCTACGGTGTGGAATCGGTGATCACCAACACCTTCCGCAGCATCCTTTCCAACTCCATCACGCTCGTCTTTGCCCTGGTGGCCATGTTCCAGAAAAACTGGATCCTGGCTTTGCTCGGCATATTGGTAATCCCGCTGTTCGTTCTGCCCACGCGCAGGGCGGGCAAGACGCGCTGGACGCTCACGCGCGAATCGCAGGAGTGCAACGACGAGGTCAACGGCATCCTGAACGAAACCCTGTCCGTCAGCGGGCAGCTGCTGGTCAAGCTCTTCAATAAGGAGCAGCAGGAATACGAGCGCTACGAAAAGGTCAACCGCCGCATGATCCAGCTGAACATCCGCGAGCGCATGGCCGGCCGCTGGTTCTTCATGCTGCTCAACACCCTGACCAGCATCGGCCCCATGCTTTTGTACCTTGCCGGCGGCATCCTCATCATGAAGTACGACAGCAGCCTCAGCGTGGGCGATATCACCGTGCTGGTGGCATTGCTTGGCAAGACCTATATGCCGGTCAATTCCCTTTTAAACATCCAGGTGGACTGGATGCGCTCCATGGCGCTGTTCTCCCGCGTGTTCGACTACTTCGACATGAAGGTCGAGATCGAAAGCCCGCCAAACCCGGTCGTGCCTTCCCATGCATCGGGGCAGGTGGAGTTCAGCCATGTGGACTTTGCCTATGAGCCGGACCGGCAGATACTCAAAGACATCAGCTTTACGCTTAAAAGCGGGCACAGCATGGCCATCGTCGGGCCTTCGGGCTCTGGCAAGAGCACCATCATCAACCTCATCCCCCGCCTGTACGACGTGATCGGCGGCGCGGTGCTGTTCGACGGCGTGGACGTGCGCGATCTGGACCTGGAATTCTTGCGCAAAAACGTGGGCGTGGTCTCGCAGGAAACCTATCTGTTCAACGGCAGCATACGCGACAACCTTTTGTATGCCAAGCCCGACGCCACACAGGACGAGCTGATCGAGGCCTGCAAAAAGGCCAACATCTATGACTTTATCTCCTCGCAGGAGCAGGGCTTCGATACCATGGTGGGCAACCGGGGCCTGAAGCTTTCCGGCGGCGAAAAGCAGCGTCTGTCCATCGCCCGCGTGCTGCTGAAAAACCCCGCGCTGCTCATCTTCGACGAGGCGACCTCGGCCCTGGATTCCATTTCCGAGAGCAAGATTCAGGAGGCCATCGACCCCATCATCCGTGAAAGGACGAGCATCCTCATCGCCCATCGGCTTTCGACCATCCTTGCCGCAGACGAGATTTACGTGCTCAAGGATGGAAGAATCGTCGAGCACGGCCAGCACCGCGACCTGGTGGCCCTGGGCGGCGTGTACACCGAGCTGTACGAGACCCAGTTCAAGCGCGCGGACGAGCTGGCGTAGCATAGCGGGGATATTTTTTTCAAATCACGTGAATTTAACGCAAATCCGCTGCAAACCGTGCTACTATACTTTTATTAATATATATGGGAACGCAAAAGAGTGTTTACTGCCGGTTTCGCCTGCCCTTCCCGCATTTAACGAAAGGAGCGCGCGGTTCCATGACGCCACGGCCAAAGGTTTTGTTTTTCGACGTAGGCTTCACCCTCGTGGACGAAACCGCGGTCTGGCAGCGGCGCTGTGCGGAACAGGCGGCAACGGAGGAGGCCAGGCGCCTGGGCCTTCGTGCCGAAGGCATCTATCACGAGATCGAAAACGCTTCCCGTGCCCGTTTGCCTCAGTTCAAGACCGTGGTGCAAAAATACGGCCTACGCTGCATGGCACCCTATCGGCATGAGTTGGAAACGCTCTATCCGCAGGCGCCGCGGGTGTTGGCTGCGCTGGCCGGGCAATACCGCCTGGGCGTGATCGCCAACCAGACGGACGGCTTAAGAGAGCGCCTTGATCGCTTTGGCATCCTGGAGCATTTTGCCTATGTGGTTTCCTCCTGGGATGCTGGCGTTCAAAAGCCTGACTCTGCCCTCTTCGTCCACGCGTTAAGGCTTGCCGGCTGTGCGCCTGATGAGGCGGTCATGATCGGCGACCGGCTGGACAACGACATCGCGCCCGCCAAAGCTCTGGGCCTGCAGACGGTCTGGATCCGACAGGGCTTCGGCGCCCTGCAGACGCCGCTGTCGCCGGCGGACACGCCCGACCATGCGGTGGACGGGCTGTGCGGGCTTTTGCCGCTATTCCTTTAAGGTTTGGCAAAAAGGTTTGTTTTTGCATAAATGTATCTTGAAGCGATGTGCGGGAGGAAAATGCAGATGCCGCTGGAAAAATCCACGCTGTCTACGGACACGATCCGTGCTCTGCTGGCGGAGCATTACGGCCTTTCTCTATTAAAAGCGCTTCCCCTTGCGCACGGCTCCGCGAATTGCTACTGCGTTTTTTGCGGCAAGGACAGGTATTTTCTGAAGGAATACCAAAGCAGCTTTACGCAGGACGACCTGCAAAGGGAAACGCAGCTCGTTTCCTATCTTGTTGGGCACGGTTTTCCCACGGCCGCCATCCTTCCGGCCAGGAATGGCGCGCGCTTTTTGCGCATAAACGATCGCTTTATCACACTGCAAAGCTGGATCGAGGGAAAAACCTATACACAGGAAGCCTTGCCTCCCGCCCTTTTGCTGGACTCGGCCAAGCGGCTTGGTCAGCTACATGTTCTTTTAAACGGGTATGCTTTGCCCCTCGAGATGGATTCCCGCTGGGTCGCGGCGTTTTCGCCGCAGGAGGCCGCCCGGCAGTACGACGAGTTGCTTTTTGTCCTGTCTAAGAACCCGGACGATCCCCATTGTGAGCGCATCCGGCACGATTTGCTCTGCAAAAAAGAGCTTTGCTTTTCGGTTGCAGACTTCAAAAAATATTTTAGCGGCATCACTTACGGCGCGACGCATGGCGACTATAATGCCCTGCAATTCGTCTGCGGGAAGGAACATATTAACGCCATCATCGACTTTTCCTCCGCCGGAACGCTGCCCCTCGTCTGGGAGATCATGCGCTGCTATGTGCAGTCGAGCCTTGCCTGCAAAGACGGTGCCGCCTTTGACATTGACGGCCTTTGCGATTATGTGGCCGCCTATCTGCAATGCGCGCCGCTGACAAAACGCGACCTTGCCGCCATGCCCTATGTATATCTGTTCCAACTGGCGCGCAGCAAATACGGTTACCGGGAATACCTGATCAAAAACAGCGCAAACAGGGAAAGCCTGCTGGACTTTGCCTTTTGGCGAACGGACATCTTTCGACAGCTGTTCAAAGAATGTGAGGAAATTTCCCTGCGCCTGACCGCATTGAAGACATAAAAACACCTGCGTTTATAAAAACAGGAGCGGTGCATTTTGCTCGCCGTTCCCATATCGTTTAAATTGGGGGGATTTTTTCGCATGGTTTTCAGCAATATACTGGACGCCGTCGGCAACACGCCGATGATACGGCTGAACAAAATGCCGGAAAGCGGCAGCGCCGAGGTGCTGGTGAAGATGGAGGCTCTGAATGTGGGCGGCTCCATCAAGACCAGAACGGCCCTTAACATGATCGAACAGGCGGAAAAGGAAGGCCGCATCCATCCCGGCACCAGCGTGATCGTGGAGCCCACCAGCGGCAACCAGGGCATAGGTCTGGCCCTGGTCGGCGCGGTCAAGGGCTATAAGACCATCATCCTCATGCCCGATTCCGTCAGCGAAGAGCGCCAAAAGCTGATGCGCCACTACGGCGCGGAGGTCAGGCTCATCCATGACGACGGCGACATCGGCAAATGCATTGACGAATGCTTAAAGACCGCCCTGCGCATGCAGGAGAGCGACAAGAACGTCTTCGTACCGCAGCAGTTCTCCAACCCGCAGAACGTGCTTGCGCATAAAAAGCACACCGCGCTGGAGATCATGGCCCAGGTGGCCGGGCCCATCCACGGCTTTTGCAGCGGCATCGGCACCGGCGGTACCATCACCGGTATCGGCGAGGTGCTCAAAGACCAGTATCCGGACATCGAAATCTGGGCCATAGAGCCGAAAAACGCCGCCATCCTCGCCGGCGGAAACATCGGCACGCACCTGCAGATGGGCATCGGCGACGGCATCATTCCGGACATCCTCAACCGCCAAATCTACGACCATATCTACGTGGTCACGGACGAGGAAGCCATCGAGACCTCGCGCCGCCTGGCCCGCGAGGAGGGTCTTGTCTGCGGCATCTCCAGCGGTACAAACGTGGCCGCCGCGCTGAAACTGGCCAAAAAGCTCGGCCCCGGCAAGACCGTTGTCACCATTTTGCCGGATACGGGCGAAAGATACTATTCCACCACTCTGTTTGACGAATAAAACGCATGGCGCTTTGCGGGATCAAGTTCCGGCAAAAGAAAGCGTTGTATACAGAAGCTTAAAACAAAAAGAGCAGGACAGCCCCTTTCATCGGCTGTGTTCCCGCTCTTTTTTTATCTGTGCGCGTTTTCTTCGCGACCCGTTTCAGTTCACTTTTCTGCCCGGATCGCACAGACGGAAGCGATTTTTGCGGAAGCGGATCAGTCCCTCCTGCTGCATCCTGCCCAGTTCCTTGGACAGGGCGGTGCGCTCCACGTTCAGATAATCGGCCAGCTGCTGACGGTCAAAAGGAATAGCAAAAACGTTGCTGTGCGCTTTGAGCGCAAACGAATTGAGGTAGGCCATCACCCGCCCGCGGATGGTCTTGGGCGCGGTATAAAAGCTGCGGCGGGAAAGCGTCAGATTTTTCTGGGCAGAGATCGTCAGCAGATTGTACATCAGCTTATTTCTCCATGCATCCTGCCCCGCCTGTAAGGCGGAAAGGCCGTCGATGAAGAGGAACAAAACCTCGCTTTTTTCGTTGGCGGTGACGTCCACCAGCAAAACCTCGTCTTGCAGAAAGGCGTAGGTTTCGGCAAAAAAACCTCCGGCAGCTACATTGCTTAAAATGGTGCGGTTGCCCCACAGATCGTTGCTTTCGATCGTTACGCTCCCGCTTAAGACCAGGCCCATGCACCGAGTATGTTCCCCGGCGGACAAAATGCGTTCTTCCCTTTGGTAATGCCGCGTCTCGGCATGCAGGGCCCGCAGAGCCTGGTCCAGTTCCTCGTCGCCGAGGCCTTGGAAAAACAGGGTTTGACGCAGGTTTTTCGTGTCCATTCTTCTCTTCCTTTATGCATTCGTGGTTATTGCAACATCTATGACAGGCTCATTTTAGCGCATTTGCGCTGCAGCCACAAGGCAAATGGACATGGCGGCAGGTAATTGCATGTGGCGCCTTTTTATTTTGAAGCGTTTTTGAGGCTTGTAATGACCGCAAATCTGCATTACAATTGGCCAAAACAACATCTGCCCAAACGGAGGGAAATTCCATGCTCGAAAACATGGACGATTTTTTTAAAAAGCGCCTGGACGGCTACGACGCGCACATGCTCAAAGAGATCGAGGGCGCAGCAGAGTTTTATCCCTTCACGGCGGCGCAGCTGCCGCGCGACGCGGGTTGCCATATATTGGACCTTGGCTGCGGCACGGGGCTGGAGCTGCAATACTATTACGCCCTTTGCCCCAAGGCAAGGGTAACGGGCATCGACCTGTCGAGCGACATGCTTAAGGCGCTGCAAAGCAAGTTCCCGAATAAAAACCTGCGGCTTATCTGCGGCTCCTATTTCGATCTGCCGCTGGGAGAGGATGCATACGACGCCGCCGTTTCCGTGGAATCGCTGCATCACTTTAGCTTTGATCAAAAGGTCGGCCTGTATCGGCGGCTGCACGCCGCATTAAGGGAAGGCGGCTATTTCATCCTCACGGACTATTTTGCAGAATCGCCCGAGCGGGAGGCGGAAAGCTTTGCGCAGCTTGCCCGCCTTATACGGGAGGAAAAGCTTCCCGCGGATGGCCTGTACCACTTTGACACGCCGCTGACGGTCGAGCGCGAGACGCAGGCCTTGCTTGCAGCCGGTTTTTTGCGTGTGGAAGTCCTCGGGCGCTGGAGCGCGACCTATAGCATCAAATCGACAAAATAAGCCTTGATTCAATGACAAAACAGCCGATCTTTCGCCTATGCGAAGGATCGGCTGTCTTGCGTTGTATGGGAAGCCGCTGCGTTTTTTATGCAAACGCCACTTTATCCAAAATGCCCAGCAGGTGGGCGATCACGATGCCGTAGTTGCAGATGGGCACGTTCTGCCGCTGTGCGGATTCGATGCGCGTCATCACATGGCGGCGGTTGAACATGCAGGCGCCGCAGTGGATGATGAGATCGTAGGGCGAAAGGTCTTCGGGGAAGTCGTTGCCGCGCACAAATTCGATCTCAATCCCCTGCCCCTGCCGCTTGCGCAGAAGGTTCGGGATCTTGACCCTGCCGATATCCTCGCCCGTGGGCGCATGCGCGCAGGCCTCGGCGATCAGGACGCGCGAGCCGTCGTGCAGGCTGTCGATGGCCTTGGCCCCGGCGCGGAAGGCGGCGATATCGCCCTTGTAGCCGGCAAACAGGATGGAAAAGGAGGTCAAAAGGCTTTGCTCCGGCTTTTTCGGATACACCCTGTCAAAGGCCTGCGAGTCGGTGATGATCAGCCTTGGCGGATAGGCGAGCGCCGCCAGGGTGGCATCCAGCGTGTCCACCGTGCAGCTCATCACGGAGCATTTTTTGTCCAGCAGCTCGCGGATGGTCTGCACCTGCGGCAGGATCAGCCGGCCCTTGGGCGCCTGAATGTCCTGCGGCATCACCAGCAGCACCAAATCGCCCCCCTCCACCAGCTCGCCGGTGATGGAGGTATCCCAGAAGCTTTCCGGCGCAGCGTCCGTGATGGCCCTGCGCAAAGCATCTACGCCCCTGCCCTCCTGCGCGCTCACGCACAGGGGTACAAGGCCCGTCTTTTCCTGCACAGCGGCGGCGACCGCCTGCGCCTTCTCCTCGTTCTCGCACTTGTTCACGGCAGCGAGCACGGGCACCTTGCGGGCGATAAAGTCCTCGATCCAGGGAAGCTCCACACAAGGCGCTTCGTCAAATACGAACACGGCCACATCGGTTCTTGCCGCGGCCTCGCGCGTGCGCTCCACGCGCAGCACGCCAAGCGGTCCCTCGTCGTCCAGGCCGGGGGTATCGATGAACACCACCGGCCCGAAGCCGCGCAGCTCCATGGCCTTATACACCGGGTCGGTGGTGGTGCCGGCCACATCGGACACCAAAGAGACCCTCTGTCCCGTGAGGGCATTGATGAGGGAGGATTTTCCCACGTTGCGCCTGCCGTACAGGCCGATGTGCAGCCGTTCGCTGCGGGGGGTACTCTGTATGCTCATAGGGGTTTACGCCTTTCCTGTGTCCAAAGCGTAGCCGCTCTGTTCGGCAACGCGGTAGATGTGGGCAGTGCCGGAGATGTTGCGGTCGTCGATCACGCGGAAGTTACGCGCCGTGGGGTCGGGCAGCAGGTCGAAGAACAGCACGTCTGCGCCCACGCGGACCGCCGCAAGGTTGCCCTCCGGATCGGAGAGGCCCTTTTTCAGGTCCTCGCCCGGCTGCTGAGCGGTGATGTGCACCTTGGGCATCATGAGCCTTAACAGCGAGATCTCCTTGTACATCGTGAGCAGGTCGCCCCTTGGGCCCTCCTTGGCCAAGGGGGTGCAGGCTGCCGGCAGGTAGGGGATCACCGGCGCCCAGCTGATCTCCAGCTCCTTCATGAGCATAAGGTCGTCCGCCAGCTCGTCCAGGCTCTGCCCCGGCCAGCCGACAATGTTGCCGGAAGCCAGGCGCATTCCGCTGTTTTTGATCTGCAGGATGGCCCTCATGCGCTTATCGAAGTCGGTGGAGGGGTTCAGGCGGTTGAAGCTGTCCCGATGGGACATCTCGAACTTGAGCACATACTCATCCACGCCCGCGTCCCGCAGGCGCAAGAACTCCTCCTCAGAAAACTCGCCGCAGGCAAGGCTTATGAACATGCCTCGCTGTTTAAGCGCGGTCACGATGCAAATAAGATTGTCAAAGCCGTATTTCGGATCCTCGCCCGAAATCAGGAAAATGCGCATGAATCCCGCGTCCGCCGCCGAAAAGCCGGCTGAAATCACGTCCTTTGGCTCGATGCGGTAGCGCGCAAGGGAAGCATTGCCCGCCCGCATGCCGCAGTACAGGCACATATTTTTGCAGATGTTGGTGTAGCCCATCATGGAGGTCACGCGCAGCGTTTTACCGTAGGTTTCAAGGTACGTTTCCCGCGCGGCGGGCGCGATCTGCTGAAAATAGGCCTCCGCGGACATGTTCAGCACCTCAAGAATCTGCTGCCTTGTCTCGATTTTCATGATTGATCGCCTCCAGTTGAATGAGCCTGCCGCCGAGATACTCGGCCTCGGCCGGGTCGTGGGTGATGCAGATGACGGTCTTATTCTTGCTGTGCGCCTTGATGTAATCCATGGTCAGGCGGCGCCTTTGATCGTCCAGGCCCTTGAATGCCTCGTCCAGCAGCAACAGGTCCGCGTCATAGCACACGGCTCTGGCGATGGCCACGCGGCGCTTCATGCCGCCGCTGAGGTTTTTCGCCGGCAGGCGGGCGCTGTCCGCCAGCCCCAGCTGTGACAGCTGCGAAAGGATGGCGTCCTCGTCCAGCCTATTTCCGGTCACCAGCTGCACGTTTTTCAGGGCGGAAAAGTCCTCGCAGAGGCGGTCCTCCTGAAACACCATGGAAAGCCTTTCCGGCACGCCAGACACGCTGCCGCCGTCCGGCTGAAGCAGTCCGGCGAGGATGTTCAGCAGCGTGGTCTTGCCGCAGCCCGACTGGCCC
The DNA here is from genome assembly GCA_050309765.1 of Christensenellales bacterium. Lineage (GTDB taxonomy): Bacteria > Bacillota > Clostridia > Christensenellales > UBA1750 > CALWRM01. Next base: position 9,819 of record JBNRMU010000006.1, on the reverse strand, counting down.
ATGATGCAGGTCAGGCTGCCCGCAGGAAAGGTCAGATTCAGGTCGGAGAGCACGATCCGGCCGTCGAAGCTCTTTTGCAGGTGCGATACGACGATGTCCTTCATGCTTTCTCCAATCCGGCAAAACCCTTTTTGAGCAGGAACAAAAACGCCTTTTCAAACGCGACGCTGATCAAAACGATGATGACCGTCCAGGCAAACAGGTCGCTGGTCAAGAAATAGATCTTGGATTCGTACAGCTTTTCGCCGATGGAGCCGCCCACCACGCCGATCACCTCGGCGGCGATGCCGGACTTCCACGACATGCCAAGGGCCACGCTACAGGCGGACAAAAGATAGGGCTTGACGCTGGGCAGGTATATGTAGTGCAGCCTGCGCGTCCAGGGCACCTTGTACAGGGAGGCCATTTCGATCAGCCTTTGATCGGTGCTCTTGATGCCCTGCAGAACGTTGGAATAGATGATGGGAAACACCATCAAAAAGGAGATGAACACGGCCAGCTGCCCGCCCGTGAGCCAGATGAGGCTCAGGATGATAAACGAGGCAACGGGCACGGATTTGATCGTGATAACATAGGGCCACAAGAGCGTTTCCACCAGGGGGAAGCGCCCCGCGAACACGGCAAGGCCGATGCCCAGCGCAAAGGCGAGCATAAAGCCCGCCACGATGCGCACCAGGCTGAACAGCACCGTTGTCCAGAAGTCCTTTTCCAGCCAGATGGTCAAAAGCCTTGCCGCGACCTTGATGGGGGAAACCAGAAGGATATCCAGCCCCACCACCATGGCCGCGATCTGCCAGACGGCAAGCGCAAGGAGAATTGCCAGCGCTTTGCGTACGGCAGGCTTATTCATTGATCCAGTAGAAACCATCATCGGGCATGGTGCCGCCCACGGCCGCCGGGTTCTGCTCGAACAGCACCGCGAAGTAGCCGTCCAGGGTGGCCTGCATTTCCTCGCCCGTGATGCAGACGATGTTGCAGTAGGGGATCGCCTTCTGGGCGATGGGGGCCTTGACGATGTCGTACTTCTCCACCAGCAGGGCGGCGGCCTCGACATTGTCGTTCACATAGGCGGTGGAGGCGGCGTATTCCTCCAGGAAGGCGGCAAGCGTCTCGGGGCTCTGTTCGGCAAACTCCTTGCGCACGATAAGGCCCGCGGTCACGAACTTGCTGCCGTTGTTAAGCTCGTCCCAGCTCTTGGTCAAATCCAGCGCCACGCGCAGGCCGTCCACCTGGGTCTGGGCCACGGTCACAAACGGCTGGGGCAGCATGGCGATGCCGCTGTCCTGGGCGGCCAGCGCGGCCACGACTTCGGTGGGCTCACTCTTCCAGTCCACGGTCACGTCCTTTTCCGGATCGAGGCCGTTCTGGGCCAGCAAGTAATTAAGGGCATACTCGGGCGTGGAACCCTTGCCCGTGGCGTAGATGGTCTGGCCCTTGAGGCTCTGCCAATCGGTCACAGTTTCGCCGCCCTTTTCCACGATGTAGATGACGCCCAGGGTATTGATGGCGGCCATCTGCACCGCGCCGTTGGAGTTGCTGTACAGCACCGCGCCAAGGTTTGCGGGCACGGCCAGGATGTCCAGCTCGCCCTTCAAAATCTTGGGGGTCAGCTCATCGGCGGAACCGGCCATGGTGAATTCGTATTCGTTGGCGGTAAGGCCCTGTTCGGCGTCGTCCAGAAGCTTAACCATGCCCATGGACGTGGGGCCCTTGAGGCCGCCCAGGCGGATGGTTGCCTTCTGTGCGTCGGTTTCGGGGGCCGCAGCTTCTTCGCCGTCGTCCTCAGCGGCAGTGGTCTGCTCCTGCGCGGGTTCGGTCGCTGTTTCCTCTGCCTGGGATTCGCTCGCGCTCTCCTGCGCGGGGGCTTCGGGGCCAGCAGCGGGGCTGCAGCCGGCAAACAGCGCCGCCGTCAAAAGCAGCGCCAGGAACATGGACAGTATCTTTTTCATGATAAAAACACCTTCTTTCTTGAAGTACGGGCTTAGTATAGCAAAAAGAAAGCCGCCTCATCGTTGCAATTGCAACAACAAAGCGGCCGTTGAGAGAACTTAACCTACTCTTCAACTATGCGAAACATGTTCCGGTAATAGTCGATGATCCCCTCGTCCTTCATGCGCGAAAGCTCGCGCGAAAGCGCGCTGCGGTTGGTGCCAAGGTAGGTCGCCATATCGTCCCGGCCAAAGGGAAGCGTAAAGGTCCTGCTTCCCGCTGCAGCGGACAGCTGGCTGAAATAGGTGATGAGCTTTTCACGCAGCGTCAGCTTGGACAGGATCTGGATGCGGTTGTTCATGGAGAGCGTGCGCTCGGCCAGCATGGAGATAAAGCGGTTTTTCATCTCTATCTCGAAGGGAGTACAGGCGACGGAAGCGATTTTTTCGGCGGAAAGCCAAAGGATGCGCGATGGTTCCAGGGAATAGATATACACGGGCGCTTCCGCTACCTTGAGGAAGCAGAGCGACTCGCCAAAGGTGCCGCCGGGGCTTACGCTGGCCATGATCATGCGGTTGCCGCTCAAGTCGTCGCTGCAGGCCTGCACGATACCCTCCAGCACAAAGCCGAACTGTTTGAGCGGTTGCCCCGCGTGGTGCAAAAATTCGCCGCGCCTGCTTTCCGCCAAAGCCGCGCCGAAAAACTCCAGCGCCGCAACACACTGAGAAGCATCCAGGCCCTGAAACAACCTGCTCGTTTGCAAAACCTGTCCGTATTTATCCACGATCTGCCGCATATATGTTCCCCTCACCGCTTATCTTTGCTTTATTGTAGGGCATTTTTCATCCGCTGGCAAGCTGCACTGCTTTCCGTTTCATCTGCGGCGTTGGACAAGCTCCCGGCCAATATGGTATTGTATAAAGAGAAAACCGTTTTGTCTTCCACCAGACCTTGCCCGCGGCCGTTCGGCCGCATAGTTGCCGCCTTTTCCCCTGCCCCGCGAAAGGAGTCGCTGTCTTGCGCCGCAATGTCCTGACGGAAAAAATGCTGGAAGCCCTCTCCTCCGTGCTGCCGATCGCACTGATCGTCGGCTTTTTATGTCTGTTTTTTGTGCCGGTGGAAAGCGGGCTGCTTTTGTCCTTTTTATTGGGGTCGGTGCTGATCGTCCTTGGCATGGGGCTGTTTACCATCGGTTCCGATCTTTCCATGACGCAGATCGGAGGTCACATCGGCGCGCGCATGACCAAATCGCGCAAGCTGTGGCTGATCCTGGTGCTCAGCTTTGTGCTGGGCGCGGCCATCACCATCGCCGAGCCCGATCTGCAGGTGCTGGCAAACAACGTGCCCGAGATCGACACCCGGGTGCTGATTTTGACCGTGTCCGTGGGCGTGGGGCTGTTCCTGATGCTGAGCATGCTGCGCATCCTCTTTGCGATTCCCCTAAAGTGGCTGCTGATCGGTTTTTATTCCCTGGTTTTTCTGCTGGCGCTGTTTGCCGACAAGAGCTTCCTTTCCGTGGCCTTTGATTCCGGCGGCGTGACCACCGGGCCCATGACGGTGCCCTTCATCATGGCCATGGGTGTGGGCGTCGCCTCCATCCGCAGCGACGAAAAGGCCAAATCCGATGGCTTTGGCCTGGTGGCCCTGTGCTCCATTGGGCCGGTGCTGGCCGTGCTGCTGCTGGGCTTCCTCTATCCGCGCAGCGCGGATGCCGCCGTCGCCCTGCAGCTGGGTGAAATACAAAACAGCGTAGACCTGGGCCTTTCCTATATCCGTTCCCTGCCGCACTATCTTTCCGAGGTGGCGGTGGCGCTGCTGCCGATCTTCGCCTTTTTTGTTCTGTTCCAGCTGTTTTCCCTGCGGCTTGCCAGGCGGCCGCTCATGCGCATCCTGATTGGCGTGCTGCTGACCTTTGTGGGGCTGGTGTTGTTCCTGGCCGGCGTAAACGTGGGTTTTTCGCCTCTTGGCTATATACTGGGCGGTGCCATCCGCCAAAGCGAGCTCCGCTGGCTTCTGATCCCCCTTGCCATGGCCATGGGCTGGTTCATCATCAACGCCGAACCGGCTGTGCACGTGCTCACCACCCAGGTGTCGGAGCTGAGCGCAGGCGCCATCTCCGAACAGGCGATGAAGCTGACGCTTTCCATCGCCGTGGCCTGCGCCATGGGTCTTTCCATGGTCCGCGTGCTGACGGGCCTTTCCATCTTCTGGTTCCTGGTGCCCGGCTATCTTCTGGCGCTGGTGCTGGCCTTTTTCGTCTCGCCAACGTTTACGGCCATCGCCTTTGACGCCGGCGGCGTTGCCTCCGGCCCGCTGACCGCCACCTTCATGCTGCCCTTTGCCATGGGCGTGTGCGACGCCGTGGGCGGCAACATCATGACAGACGCCTTCGGCCTGGTGGCGCTGGTGGCCATGATGCCGCTGATCACCGTACAGGTAATGGGCGCCGTCTCCGCCGTGCGCTCGCGCCGGACGAAAGAAGAAGCGGCGGCGACCCTGCCCGCGGACGACGCCATTATCGAACTTTGGGAGGTGGCCTGATGGAGCTGTATCTCGTTTTCAGCATTGTGGATCGCGCAAGGGCCCGCCATATGCTCGACATTTACGAGCGGCTGCACCTTTCCGCGCCGCTCACAGCCCTTGCCAGCGGCACCGCCACCATGGAGCACCTTTCCTACAACAACCTGGAACCGCGGCCAAAGGCCCTTGTCACGGGCGTAGCCAGTACAGAATCCCTGCGGCGGCTGCTCATAGCGGCCAAGCGCGAGCTTTACATCGACATCCCCGGCAACGGCGTGCTGTTCGCGGTACCTGTCAAGGCCGTCGCCGGTAAAAAGACGCTCAGCTACCTCACCGACCAGCAAAATACGGAAGGAGGACCGCCGCAAATGGACTTCAAAAACGAATTGATCGTCGTTCTGCTCAACGAGGGACATTGGGACAGCGTGATGGACGTTGCCCGCGCCGCGGGAGCCACCGGCGGCACGGTGCTGCACGCCAAGGGCACCGGCCGCAATACGAAGACCTTCTTCGGCCTGTCCCTGGTGGAGGAAAAGGACGTTTTGTATATCCTTGCCGAGGCCGACAAAAAGACGGCCATCCTGCAGGCCATCGCCCGCGAGTGCGGGCCCGAAACCAAGGCCGGGGCCATCTGCTTCTCCCTGCCCGTGACCGAGGTGGCCGGCATCCGCGGCCCCATCGAGGAAGAAGCGGAACAATAAAAACACCTCTTTTCAAAACACGGGTGCAGTGGTAAATTGGTTTTAACGGCGCAACGACCCGAAAGGACGACAGGTGCGGATATCACCATGCAAAAGCTAAAGGACTTTTTCCGCCTGTGGCGGCAGGATTACGCATTCAAAACTGTCATAAACTCCGCCGTTTCGTCGTTTTTGACGTTTCTGTTTGCCTTGTACAACGGGTATCTGGGCATCTTTCTATCCTCGCTCTGGCATGGGAGCGTCTGCGTCTATTACCTTTTGCTGACCCTTTTGCGCGGCAGCATCGTCTGGACGGAAAAGCGCTGCGAAGGCCGGCCGCAGGAAATGCGGACGGCGACAAAACGCAAGGTGTTTATCCTTGTGTTCATCCTTTTGCTTTTCACCAACCTATCCATGGTCGTGCCCACCTGGATGATGGTGCGCATGGAAAAGCCGGTCCGTATCGGCTTGATTCCCGCCATCGCCATGGCGGCCTACACCACCTATGCCGTCAGCCTCGCCTGCGTTCATATGAGAAAACGGCGGCAAAGCAGCGACCCGCTCATCCGCACGCTGCGCACCATCGGTCTGATCGGCGCGCTGTTTTCCGTTATCACGCTGCAAAACACGCTCATCATGGTAAATGCCGCCGGTTCCGACCCTTCGATGCGGCTTTTGTCCGCCGTCACCAGCGCAGCCATGTTGCTTATCATCATCGTTTTGATCATCGCAGGCTTTGCGCACGGCATGCGCGGGCCTGCAGAGCAATGAACGGACGGCTTTGGGGGAGCTTATTAGTGGAACAAAACATCCTGACCGTCGAAGGCCGTGAAGGCTTTCGCCAATGGCTCAGCCGACATGCCGCCAAGGAAAGCGAATGCTGGATTTCAGTCAAGCGCGGCAGGCCCACGGATCCGAACACACTGTATTACCTGGACGCCGTGGAGGAAGCCCTTTGCTTTGGCTGGATCGACAGCAGCTACAGGTGTCTGAATGGCGCGCGCATGCAAAGGTTCACGCCGCGCAAAAAGAACAGCCCCTGGACGGAGCTGAACAAGGAGCGCGTCCGGCGGCTGGAAAGGCTGGGCCTGATGACGGACGCGGGCCGCGCCGTGCTGCCGCCCATGGGCGCGCGCAGCTTTCGCATCGATCCTCAGATCGTTTCCGCCCTTAAAAAGGCCCGTGCCTGGTCCAGGTTCCGTTCCTTCCCCGCCCTTTACCAGCGGGTGCGCGCCTACAACGTCGCCTTTTACAAAAAGCGCGATCCTGCCGCATATGAGAAGGCGCTCTACCATCTGGTCGGTGAAACGAAAAAAGGCCGGATGTTCGGCCAGTGGAACGATTACGGCAGGCTGTTGTAGCCAAAGCCCGGATACCCGCCAAACCGCTGCGCCCAAATGACGATCATTCTGCGGCGCCCGCATCTGCTTTGGGCGCGCAATGGATATATAGAAAGAAAGGAAGCAGCCGCCTATGTCCAAAAAGCCCTTCGTCGTCGGCATCGCCGGCGGCACCTGCTCCGGCAAGTCCACCCTGGCCGAGCGCATTCAAAACTCCCTTCCCGAATACAAGGTCGTGCAGATCAACATGGACCGCTACTTCAAAAAGGAGCCGCCCAATACCGTCGCGCCCATCACCCGCAAGGTGTATGTGGAGCACAACCACCCCGACTCCTTCGACCTGGACCGCTTCTATGCCGATTTCGACGCCGCCGTCGCCCCCGGTTCCGACGCAGACGTAGTGGTGGTGGAGGGGCTTTTGATCCTGTACCTGGAGCACATCCGCGAACAGCTGGACCTAAAGGTCTTCGTCGATCTCAAGAGCGATGAGCGCGCGGTGCGCCGCATCGTCAAGTTCATGGCCCGCGGCCAGAGCTTTGAGGACGTGACCAGCCGATTTCTCGACACCGTGCGCTACCGCCACGACGAATTCGTGGAGCCCACGCGCTGGTTTGCCGACGTGGTGATAAACGGCGTGCTGGACAGCCACAAGGGGCTGGACGTGGTGCTAAGCTTTATCCGCGCAAACGTGGGCTGAGCCCAAATAAATAGGTAAAACCGTTGAACTTTTGGCTTTTCATGAAAGGTGGATGCCCGTGGATTATCAAACAGAACAACTGATCCTCCATTTCGTAACGGAAGATGACTTGGCCGAAGTCGCCCGCACATGGCCTTCCGATCATCGCCCGATCGCCGAGGCAGAGGCAAGGGATGCGATCGCTTATATGCGCGGGAATTATGAAAGGAACGCCAAGGGGTGTATCCAGCACCTGTGTCTTGCGGTTTGTCCGGCAAACGGCCCGAGGACCATCATGGGCTGGTGCGGTCTGGACGGCAGCCAAAACCATACTGAGCCCGAAATCTTTATTCTGCTGGACGAAGAGTATCGTAACCGGGGATACGGAACGCAATGCGTCAGGGAACTGATACGGATTGCTGTGGAGGACTATGCGCTTTCCGGCGTGCATGGCGGCTGTGCCAAAGAGAACATCGCTTCCGCCCGGGCCATGGAAAAGGGCGGCATGGTGCAGTATGGTACGGAAGACAACGGCGATCCGCTGTTCCGCTTTTGCGCAAATAACGAATCCCGTCCGGAGGGAAATATCTGTGGATGACAATCATGTGAAGTATATGAAACGATGCTACGAACTGGCGATCAGCGCCGGGAAAAAGGGCTATGATACCTTTGGCGCTGTTCTTGTGCACAACGGAGAAATCCTGGAGGAAGCGGAAAACACGGCAGACTATGCCCACGGAATCTTCGGGCACGCGGAATTCAATCTGGTGCACAAATGTGCCGACAAGTACTCCGATGAGATCCTGGAGCACGCTGTCGTATATACCAGCTGTGCACCCTGCGAACGGTGTCTGGCAGCTATCGCCTCCCTTGGGGTGCATCAGATCGTGTGCGGCGTCTCTTATAAAGAATTCTGCAAGCTGCTGCCCTTTGAGTATCAGGCAGTGGATCGCGAAGGTCTGCTTAGGCAATTGGGCATCCAAATGGCGCTCAGGGAATCCGTGCTCGAAGAGGAAGGAATGCATGTGTTTGAATGGTGGGGCGGTGAATACCATCCGCTGGAGGAACTCATTGCGGAAATGGATAAAGTGAAAAAGAAACAGAAATAGGGGGAAACAGCATGCGCAAAAAGCTCATCCTCATCAGCGGATCACCCTGCGTCGGGAAGACAGCCGTGGGAGATCAACTGTTTGAAAGCTATGACAACAGCGCCTATCTGGACGGCGACTGGTGCTGGTGCGTGCATCCGTTTTCCGTAACGGACACCCGGCTGCGCAACGGGGACAAAAGCATGTCCTTTGTTCTGTCGAACTATTTGGATTCCGGTTTTGAGTATGTGTTTTTCACCTCCGTTGTGCTGACGGACGCCGGGCTACGCGAGGGGATACTGAACGGAATCACCGCCGGCGAATACCAGACGATCGCCTTCACGCTGACCTGTTCGGAGGAAACGCTGAAAAAGCGGCATGACAAGCGCGGCGACAAAGGCGAGACGAATTATTACTGGCTGCACCTTCCGCCCTATCCGGGGGATATCATCATCGATACGGAAGGCAAAACCATCCGCGAGGTCGTCAAAGAGATGAAGCAGCACATCGACATGACGGCATAACGGATTAAGGTGCATATTCCCCATATCCACGCAGACACAGCTTTATCCCGAAACATGCAAAAGGCCTGCGATCCTTTTTAGATCGCAGGCCTTTTTTTATTTGCTCTTACAGCAGCTGCTTGCGCAGCTCCTCGCCGGACTTTGCGCTCATGTACGCCGGGGGAATGTCAAAGATGGTCTTGCAGCCGCAGCCGCCTTCCTGCCCCATGCGCACGGCCGCGCGCGCGCAGCAGATCAGCACGGAGGAGGTGAACTCGGGGTTGGAATCCAGCTTTAAGGAAAACTCCATGATGTGGTTATGCTCTTTGTCAAGGCCGGTCTTGCCGCTGCGGATGACGAAGCCGCCGTGGGGGATGCCGCCGTGCTCACGCAGCAGGGTTTCCTCATCGATAAAGTGCACGGTGGTGTCGTAATCGGCGAAATACTTGGGCATTTCACAGATTTCCTTTTCGATGCGCTTCAGATCCGCGCCTTCCTCGGCCACCACGAAGCATTCGCGGGTGTGCTTCTGCCTGGTGGTAAGGTCGGGATTTTCGCCGGCACGCACGGCGCGCAGGGCTTCCTCCACGGGGATGGTGTACTGGCGCGCGTCCTTCACGCCATCGATGCGGCGGATGGCGTCGGAATGGCCCTGGCTCACGCCCTTGCCCCAGAAGGTGTAATCCTTGCCCTCGGGCAGCACGGCGCCCATGTACAGCCTGTTTAAGGAGAACAGGCCCGGATCCCAGCCGGCGGAGATCACGGCCACGTGGCCGGACTGCCTGGCCGCCGCGTCCACACGCGCAAAGTGGGCGGGGATGTCCGCGTGGGTGTCGAAGCTGTCCACAACGTGGAAGCGCGCGGCAAGCTTGGGCGTCTGCACGGGCAGGTCCGTGGCGCTGCCGCCGCAAAGGATCAAAACATCTGGACCCTCGCCCTTTTCCAGCTCCTCCATGGGAAGCACGGGAACGTTTTCCGTAGCGATTTTAAGCGTCTTGGGATCGCGGCGGGTATACACCGCGTACAGCTGCGTATCGGGGTTTTGGCGGATGGCGCTTTCCACGCCCCGGCCCAGGTTTCCGT
>JBNRMU010000005.1:0-17372 GCA_050309765.1 Christensenellales bacterium | reverse complement strand
ACCGAGCTTTCGCGCGTGGGCGGTACGCGCAAAAAGGGCACCAAGATCACCTTTTGGCCCGACCCGCGCGTGTTTGAGGATACCGAGTTCCATTACGAAACCGTGGAACGCCGCCTGCGCGAGCTGGCCTATCTGAACCAGGGCGTGCACATAGAGCGTCCCGACGAGCGCCTGCCCGCGCAGGAGCGCACGACCCAGTTCTGCTTCGAGGGCGGCATCCGCGACTATGTGCGCTATTTAAACGACCAGAAGACGCCGCTGCACGGCGACGTGATTTACCTCGAAGGTAAACGGGATGAGGTGCTTTTCTCCTGCGCCATTCAGCTCACCGACAGCTACAACGAGAACGTTTTTTCCTATGTCAACTCCATCCCCACGGGCGAGGGCGGTACGCACGAGACGGGCTTTAAGGCCGCCTACACCCGCGCACTGAACGAATACGCCCGCCGCGTGGGCGCCTTAAAGGAAAAAAGCCCCAACCTCACGGGCGAGGACTACCGCGAGGGCATGACGGCGGTCCTGAGCTGCTATGTCAAAAATCCGCAGTTCGAGGGCCAGACCAAGGGCCGCCTTGGCAACAGCGAGGTGCGCCCGGCCGTGGAAGCTCTGGTCTATGAGCAGATGAGCCTGTATCTGGAAAACCTCAACAACGCCCAGACCGCCCAGGCGCTGATCGAAAAGGCGCTCAGCGCGGCCTCGGTGCGCCAGGCGGCGCGCAAGGCCAAGGACATGGCGCGCCAGCGTTCCTCCCTGGAGGCGGCGCCCCTGGTGGGTAAGCTTGCCGTGTGCACGGGCCGCAAGCCTGCTGAAAACGAGCTTTTGATCGTGGAGGGAGACTCCGCCGGCGGCAGCGCCAAGCAGGGCAGGGATCGGCGCTTCCAGGCGATACTGCCCCTGCGCGGGAAGCCCTTGAACGCCGAAAAGAAGCGCCTGGACCAGGTGCTGCAGAACGAGGAGTTCCGCACCATCATCACCGCACTGGGCACGGGCATCGGCGAGGATTTCCGCATCGAAAGCCTCAAATACCACAAGATCATCATCCTGGCCGACGCTGACCAGGACGGCGCGCACATTCGCGCGATCCTGCTTACCTTCTTCTATCGCTACATGAAAGAGCTGATCACAAACGGGCATGTGTACATCGGCATGCCGCCGCTGTACCGCGTGCAGAAGGGCACGAATGTCAAATATGTATACGACGACCGCGCCCTGCCGCCGGTGATCCGGCAGATGGGCAAGGGTTATGCCATCCAGCGCTACAAGGGACTGGGAGAGATGAACCCGGAGCAACTGTGGGAAACCACCATGAACCCCGCCGGACGCACGCTTACACAGGTGACGCTGGCGGACGCCGCCCTGGCCGAAAGAATGGTCTCCGTGCTCATGGGCGAAAAGGTGGAGCAGCGCAAAGAGTACATCAGCCGCTATGCCAATTTCGACAAAGAAGACACGTTCCAGGGGAGGGTGACGGGCGATGCCTAAGAAAAAATCCGGCGGTGAACCGCCCGTTGTGCGCAACGAAACCATTTTGCAGCGCCCCATGGAGGAGATCATGCACGACTCCATGCTGCCCTACGCGCAGTATGTCATACTGGAGCGTGCCCTGCCCCGCGTGGAGGATGGCTTAAAGCCCGTGCAGCGGCGTATCCTCTATACCATGATGGAGCTGGCCCTAAATCCCGACAAGCCGCACAGAAAGTCCGCCCGCATCGTGGGCGACTGCCTGGGCAAATACCATCCCCACGGCGATACCTCCGTGTACGACGCCATGGTGCGCATGGCCCAGCCCTTCAACATGCGCGGCCTGCTGGTGGACGGCCACGGCAATTTCGGCTCCGTGGACGGCGACAGCGCCGCCGCCATGCGCTACACCGAGGCGCGCATGGCTCCGCTGGCCCTGGAGCTGCTGCGCGACATCGACAAGGATACGGTCAACTTTACCCTGAACTTCGACGACAGCCTGCGCGAACCGGAGATGCTGCCCGGCCGCTATCCGAACCTGCTGGTCAACGGCGCCTCTGGTATTGCCGTGGGTCTGGCAACGAACATCCCGCCCCACAATCTGGGCGAGAGCATAGACGCCGCCCTGGCCGTGATGGACGATCCCAAGATCGAGCTTTCCGAGCTGATGAAGCTGATCCCTGCGCCGGACTTTCCCACCGGCGGACTGCTCGTAAACTCCGAGGAAATCAAAAACGCCTATGAGACGGGTCGCGGCAAGCTGCTTTTGCGCGCCAAGGTCGAGATAGAGCCCGCCTCCGCTGGCAAGACGAACCTTGTCATCACCGAGCTTCCCTATCAGGTGAACAAGGCGCAGCTGCTGGAAAAGATCCTTAAAATATCCGAGGAGAAAAAGGGCGTCCTTTCCGGCATTTCCGATATCCGCGATGAATCCGACCGCAGCGGCATGCGCGCCGTGATCGAGCTGAAAAAAGATGTGGATGCCCAGCGCGTGCTGGCGCAGCTGTATAAGGTATCCGATCTGCAGACAAGCTTCGGCGTGAACATGGTGGCCATTGCCGACGGCAAGCCCATGCAGCTGGGGCTGAAGGCCCTGCTGGAGCGCTATGTGGAGTACCAGAAAAAGGTGCTCACGCGCCGCAGCCGCTACGAGCTGGACCGCGCTTCGCAGCGCGCGCACATACTGGAAGGCCTCATCCGCGCCGTGGACATACTGGACGATATCATCGCCCTGATCCGCGCCTCCGGCTCCCCCAAGGAGGCCAAACAGGGCCTGATGGAGAAGTTCGCCTTTACGGATGAACAGGCGCAGGCCATACTGGATATGCGCCTGCAGCGACTGACGGGCCTGGAGATACTCGCCCTGCGCAAGGAGCTGGAAGAGTTGAAAAAGGAGATCGGCCGCCTGCAGGGCGTTTTGACCTCCGATAAAAAGCTGCGCGCCCTCATCCGCAAGGAGATGCTGGAGATCCGCGAGAAATTCGCCGATCCGAGGCGCACCCAGATCATAAACGACAAGGAACCGCCCAAGGAATGGCTTGAGGAGCAAAAGGCCGCCGAGCCCTGCGCGGTGATCGTGACCCAATCGGGCTTCCTAAAGCGCATGAACCTGAAAACCTACCAGAAGGCGGAGGAGACGGCGGACATGCCGGCGCACGTTGTTGTGTGCGATACAGCCTCCATCCTGCTTTTGTTTACCTCGCGCGGCGTCTGCTACACGCTGGAGGCCTCGCAGATACCCGAGGCGCGCTGGAAGGAGCGCGGGCTTGCCCTGGCCGGCCTGCTTTCCGGCATAGAGGAGGACGAAACGCTCGTGGCCCTGCTGGACAAGGCGAGCCTTTCCGGCGAGCTTCTCTTCGGCAGCTCCCTTGGCCAGATCAAACGCACGGACAGCGCCGAGTACGGCCAGCGCAAGGGCAAAGCCGCCGCCATGGGCCTAAAGGACGGCGACAGGTTGTGTCTGACGGAACCGTTCCTGGCGGACAGCAAGGTGCTGATCCTCACGGGCAGGGGCATGTCCATCCTGTTCGACGCCAAGGAAGTTTCCAGCATCGGCCGTGCGGCGGCGGGCGTGCGCGCCATCGCCCTGGATACGGGCGACCGCGTGGTGTACGCCGGCCAAACCCAGGAGGAGGGCGAGCTGCTGCTGCTCTCCGACCGCGGCTATGGCAAGCGCTGTCTGCTGGTGGACTTTGAGCCGCAAAAGCGCGGCGGAAAGGGCCAAAAGGCCTTCCCCTTCAACAAAAACGGTTCCAACGGCCAGTGGATCGCCCACTGCTGCCTGGTCAAGGAGCCCTTTGAATTCGTCATCCGCCAAAAGGACGGGACGGAAACGCCGCTGTCCACCGAGGAGGTGCCCATCCGCACCAAGGCGGATCGGGGTGTGGTGCTTTGTCCTGTGTTCATGGACAACACCATACAGGAGGTACGCCCATCCTTACCCAGAAAAGAGGAGGAATAGTTTTTGCTCATCGATGTGCATACGCACTGTTTTCCCGATAAGATCGCCCCGCATGCGATCGAGCAGCTGTACGCGCGCTGCAAGCTTCCGCCAAGGTACGATGGCACGCGCGCCGGCTTGCTCAAGACCATGCAGGAAAGCGGCGTGGACAGGGCCGTGACCCTTTCCATCGCCACCAACCCCCACCAGATGAAAAGCGTCAACGACTTTGCCATCGAGCTGCAAAAGGAGGAGGCCTTGTGCGCCTTCGGCTCCGTACATCCGGATGCGCCCGACGCGCTGGAGGAACTTTCGCGCATCAAGGACGCGGGCCTGCGCGGGGTCAAGATCCACCCCGACTACATCGGCTACATGGTGGACGATGAAAAGCTCTATCCCATCTACGACGCGCTGAGCGAGCTCAAGCTTCCCCTGCTCATCCATGCGGGCTTTGACTATGTTTCACCCACGCTGGTGCACGCGCGGCCGGAGGCCACCGCCCGCGTGGTGCGCGCGTTTCCCCGTTTGACGCTGATCGCTGCGCACATGGGCGGCATGCGCCTGTACGACGAGGTGAAGGAGCATCTGCTCGGCCTGCCGCTGTATCTGGATACGTCCATGCTGCGCTACAACACCTCGGAGGAGATCGCCCGCGAGCTTTTGCTGGGCCACGATCCGGACCGGCTGCTGTTTGGCTCCGACGGCCCCTGGAGCGATCCGGCCGAGGATCTGAAGTTCCTGCAGCGGCTGGATCTGCCGACGGAGCTGATGGACAAGATCTGCTGGAAAAACGCCCTGGCCCTGGGATTGTTTTAAAGCAACACGGCACAGGCCCCAAAGCGCATGCTTCGGGGCCTGTGCCGTTTTATATGCGTCAATCGCTGTCAAACACCTTGGCGATGCAGCAAAAGTACACGCTTTTAGCGCCCATGGCAAGGAGCGCGCCGGCGCAGGCGGACGCGGTCGCGCCGGTGGTGGAAACATCGTCCACCAGCAGGACGTTTTTGCCGACGATGCCCTTGAGCGAAAGACCGCGGCCGTATTGCGTGCGCACGTTTGCAAGACGCTGTTCGCGGCCAAGCCCCGTCTGGTGGGCAAAGCGCAACTTGCGCCGCAGTGCATAAGGACGCAGCGGCAGCGATAGCTCACGCGCGACCACCCTTGCCAGCAGCTTTGTCTGGTGATAACCGCGTCTGTACAGGCGGATGAGGTTCGTTGGAACGGGCACCACGCTTTCCACGGGAAGGCCCGCCTTGCGCACTTCCTGCGCAAGCAGCGGCCCCACGCGGCGAACAGGCAGATCGAACTGCCCGGCGAACTTGAAGGCATGGATGAGCGTGCGCGCCGCGCCCTCGTACGGGTACAGGCACAGCGCCGATAAAACATGTTCCGGTGCGGCAAAGAAGGGGTGCGCAAGGGGCGTCAGCTCCCGGTCGCAGTCGCGGCAAAGCCCGAGCTTAAGCTCCGTGCGCCGACCGCAGACAAGGCAGCGCGTCTGCGGAAACAGGGTGTCGCGCAGCGCCTGGGATAAGTTCGTCGCGTCCATAGATACACGCTCCTTCCTAAACACGCTGTCAGGGATGCAGCACGAATACCTGATTCGGATAGCCGAATTCCACGGTCAGCTCGCCTTCCACAAAGCCGAAACGCTTGTATAAGGCCCGCGGCGCGTCGCCCTTTTCGTCCCCGTCACGGAAGGTGGAAACCGTGATGTCCCGCCTTCTGTCCATTTCGCCCAGCGCTTTTTGCAAAAGGGCGGTCGCTACGCCCCTGCGGCGATGCTCAGGCGCGACGGCCAGACAACAAAGCATGTTTCGGCTTCTGGAAAAGAGCAAAACGCCAAGGATGCTGCCATCCTGCTTTGCGCACAGCGCCTGGCGTTTGTTCATGAATTTCAGGACGGTCTGGCGGTGTTCCTCCAGGCCTTCGTCGGTTTCAAGGCCGGGAAAGTTCAATCGCACCCTTTGCACAAGCCGCATCCAAAGATCGAGCTCGTCCGCCTGTCCAAAGCATACTTCCAAAGCGCATCCGCCTCCGTTAAAACGAGTCTGCCGCCAAGGGCAAAGCAGCACAAAAGCAAAAATGCCCCTACTGCCTGACTACTTTACGTTACCGTTGCCCGGCTGCTTTGTCAACCAAATTTAAACAGCTTTCATCTTTCAATGGGCAGGGGAACTATGCTATACTGATATGGACAATATCTGTTTCGCTTGCGCAAAAAACGCTTATGTTTTGTTTTGTCGGTGCGGGTGGGCAGTGCGAGGAGGAAAACCGTTTTGAAGGGAAAGACATCTCCCTGGATACTGCTGCTTTTGCTGCTGGTTGGGGCCGTGCTCGGCTCGCTTTTGTGGTCATTGCTCACACCCTATCTGCCGGAAGCATTCGCAAAATCCCTTTCCGTCGGTTCCACCGCCGGCCCCCTGCAGCTGGACCTGGATGTGTTTGTGCTGACCCTGGGCTTTGTGCTCAAGGTGAATATCGGTTCCGCGCTGGGCATGATCCTGGCTGCGATCATCTATTGGAGGCTGTAGGCGCCATGACGGAAAAACAGCTTTGCCTTGCCTCCCGCTCACCCCGGCGGATCGAGCTTATGCAGCGCATCGGGCTTGAGGTTTTCGTTTGCCCGACGGACGTGGACGAAAACGTGACCGGCACCGCCCGGCAGAGGGTGGAGCTGCTTGCGCGCAGAAAGGCGCTGCACGTAGCAAACGGCCTTTCAAACGCGCTGGTGATCGGGGCCGATACACTGGTGAGCATCGGCGATCAGATCCTCGGCAAGCCCTGCGATGAGCAGGAGGCCTTCCAAATGCTCAAATCCCTGTGCGGCAACTGGCACACGGTGTACACCGGCGTGTGCGTTACGGACAGCGATACGGGGCGCATCCTAAGCTGTGCGGAGAGCACGCGCGTGCACATGCAGGCTCTGACCGACCAGCAGATATGGTCCTACATCAAAAGCGGTGAGCCCATGGACAAGGCCGGCGCCTACGGCATCCAGGAAAAGGGCGGCAGCATCGTGGACAGGATCGAGGGCGACTTTTACAACGTGATGGGTCTGCCCCTTGTGCGCGTCCGCAATCTGCTGGAAAAGATGGGCGTCTCCGTTTTTTGACAGGCGTTTTGTTTGAAGTGAACCCAAGGAGGAAACGTTTCAATGGCCTTTGGCGTTAAATTTATCAGCCGCAACGTGGGGCTGGACCTTGGTACCGCCAACGTGGTGGTGTATGTGGATGGCAAGGGCATCGTTTTGCGCGAGCCGTCCATGGTGGCCGTGCGCGCGGACAACCGCCGCCAGGTGGTGGCCGTGGGCGAAGCCGCCAAGGAAATGCTCGGCCGCACCCCTGACAGGATTTCTGCCATCAAACCCGTTATCGACGGCGTGATCGCCGACTTCGATTCCACCCAGCTGATGGTCAAGTACCTGCTGCACAAGGCGAACGACTTTTCCGTGCCGCTGCTCAGGCCGCGGGTGGTTGTTTGCGTGCCTTACGGCATTACGCCCGTGGAGCGCCGCGCCGTGATCGAAAGCGTCAAGGGCGCGGGCGCGCGCAGCGTGCACCTGGTGGTGGAGCCCATGGCCGCCGCCATCGGTGCGGGGCTTGATATAGAGGACGCCCGCGGCGCCATGGTGGTGGACATCGGCGGCGGCACGAGCGAGATGGCCGTGCTTTCCATGAACGGCATCGTTACCGCCTGTTCGGTGCGCTGCGGGGGCCAGAAGATGGATGAGGCCATCATCAACTACATCAAGAACGAATACAACCTGCTCATCGGCGAAAGGACCGCGGAGGAGGTCAAGATCGGCATCGGCTCTGCCATCCAGATGCGCCGCCGCGAAACGGCCATGGTGCGCGGTCGCGATCTGATCACCGGCCTTCCGCACACCATCGAAATCTCCAACGAGGAGATCACCGAGGCGCTGCACGAGCCGCTGACCACCATCATGAACCAGCTCAGGACCTGTCTAGAGAACACCCCGCCGGAGCTTACCTCGGACATCATGAACAAGGGCATCTACCTGACCGGCGGCGGCGCGCTGCTGGGCGGCATGGACCTGCTCATCTCCAACCAGACGGGCATGCCCGTTATCGTGGCGGAAAACCCCATGGACTGCGTCGCCCTGGGCGCCGGCGCGCTGGCAGGCAATATGGAGCGCCTGCGCCACATCACCGATGAATCCGAGGACTGGAAATGAAGCACGCGGGCGGAAGAGGCCGAAAAATCATATTGATCGCGTTGGGTGCGCTCATCTGTCTGCTCCTGCTGGGCTTTGGGCTCACATCGACGGGGCTTTTTGAGATACCCGTTTTGAACCAGGTGATCTCCCGCGTGATCGTGCCCGTGCAGTCGGCGGTGGGGAACGCCGTTCGTTCCGTGCGTTCAAACGTTGCAAGGCGCCGCACCCAGATGGAGCTGACCACCCAGATCGACCAATTGACGGAGGAGAACAAGCTGCTTTCCGGCGAGCTTGCATCCATGAACGAGCTGGCTTTGGAAAACAAGCGGCTTTGGTCCCTGCTTGGCGTTACCCGCACGCTGGTGGATCAGGAGTACATCGCCGCCAAAGTCACCGGCAAGGAACCGGGTGGCTGGTTTGAGACCTTCGTGTTGGATGTGGGCGAAAAGGACGGCGTGCAGAAGGACGATCCCGTGCTCAACGCGGACGGCCTTGTCGGCCGCGTGATGGAGGTATACGACACCTCCTGCGTGGTGATGTCCATCATCGACTCGCGATCGGCCGCTGCGGCGCTGGTGGAACGCACCAGAGACAACGGCGTGGTGCAGGGCAGCCTGTACTTAACGGACAGCAGCGAGCTTTTGCGCATGTATTACCTGCCCGAGGGTTCGGAACTGAGCATGGGCGACCGCGTGATCACCTCCGGGCTGGACGGCATCTATCCCAAGGGCCTGTACATCGGCAGCATCCTTTCCATCTCCCGCGAGAGAAGCGCGGGCGACAGCTATGTGGTGGTGGATACCGCCGTGGACTTTGCCCATCTGGAAACGGTCTTGGTGCTGCGCAGCGGCGGGGAGGCCGGGCAATGAAGGCGCTGCTGGATATCGTGCTGCTGCTGATCGGCCTTGTATATGAACTGAACCTTTCCGGCATGCTCAGCTACCGGGGCGTCGGCATCGACCTTCTGTGCGTGCTTTTGTGCTCGCTTTCCATCCTGCAGGGCCCCATCTATGGCGCAGTGTGCGGGCTTGCCGTCGGCGTTATACTGGACGGCATTTTCGGCCACTTCGGCCTGTATGCGGCCGGGTACCTGGCCGTGGGCCTGCTGGCGGGCCTCTTTGCGGAAAAGATGCGTTTTGACAAGATCGTCATGCCCCTGATCTGTTTTGCCGTGCTGTATCTTTTCAAGGAGCTTCCGGCCGTTTTGTATCTGTTCTTTCAGGCCGTGCCCATTTCGTGGCCATCTGTTTTTTTGAAGCTTCTGCTCGGCGCGCTCGTCAGCTGCGCCCTGTTTATGCCCCTGCACCTTTTATTTGTCCGCCTTCACAAATGGGAGGTCGTGCAGGCGCCCCTGTTCCATAACCGCAAATGGTAGACTTTCAGCCCTTCGAACAATGGGAGAAACAATCACGTGGAAATAAGAAACAGCGAGGATAAACGCAAGCGCCGTCGCTTTCTGGCCGTGGCGCTTGTTGTGCTGCTCGGCTTTTCGGCCATTGTGTTCCAGCTGATGCAGCTGCAGCTGCGCGACGGCAGCAGCTATGCCCAGACGGCACAGGACAAGGTCGTTTCCACCGCCAACCTCAAGGGCAGGCGCGGCATGATACTGGATAGGAACGGCATCGTCCTTGCCTACGACAGGGACAGCTACGACGTGGAGTTTTATCGCGACCCAGGCAAGCGCAAGAGCGAATACCTGCACTCATACAGCCAGTCGATCCTTCGGATCATCGATATCGTGGAGCAAAACGGCGGAAAGACCATCGGCGGTTTTTCGCTCAAGCGGAACGAGAACGGCGAGGACTATTTCGACTTCCTCACCACCAACGAGGAGACCTTCGCAAAACGCGAAAAGACCTGGCGCGGCAACTTTTACATGCGCGATACCAAGAAGTATCCCGTGGAGGTCATCTTCGATTCGCTGTGCAGAACCTACGGCATCGAGGACCTGGATTACGAAACGCAGTATAAGGTTTTGTCCATCTGGGAGGCGATCCAGATGAACGCCTACCTGCACACGCCTGTCAAGATCGCCCTGGATGTAGACTTTAACACCGTGGCCCAGATCGAGGCGGCCGCGGTCGATCTGCCTGGCGTTTCCATCGCCAAGAGCACCGTGCGCGTGTATCCTTATGGCAACACCGCCTCCCATGTACTTGGATACCTTGGCTCCATCGACGAGGGAAGTCTGGAGGAGTACCGCGCCCTTGGCTATGGCGCACAGGACAAGATCGGCGTCTCTGGCGTGGAAAGGACCATGGAGGAGCAGCTCACCGGCAATATCAGCTATCGTCAGGGTATGCGCGAGGCCGAGGTGGACGCCAACGGCTCCATCACCAGAGAACTGTCCTACCAGCCGCCCATCGACGGCAACAATGTGGTTTTGACCCTGGACCTCAATTACCAGCAGATCCTCGAAGAGGCCATGAAGCAAAACATCGAGGAGGCGCGCAGCATCCAGCTGCAGGCTTTGGACAACGCCGATTACGCCGCCCTCAAGGAATACAACCAGCAGATCGAAAAGCGCGGCGGCAAGCCCCTGCAGCTGGCAAGCTCGGGTGCGGCCGTGGTGATGAACGTAAAGACCTGCGAGGTGCTGGCGATCTGCTCCTATCCGGATTTCGATCCCAACGACTTTATCCGCGGCATGAGTAGCGAGGAATACAACGAAAAGTACAACATCGACACCGCCCCCCTGTTCAACCGCGCCATCGCTTCCAAGTCCGCGCCCGGCTCGGTTTTTAAGATGGTCACGGCCATCGCCGGCCTGCAGGAGAACGTAGTCAACATCAACACGGAATTCAACTCCATGGAGGCCAGCAACGAGCGCGAGCAGCGCGGCGTGTTCATCAAGTACGGCGACGACGTGTATTCGCCCAAGTGCTGGGCCAACCATTACGCCAGCGTGCACCAGCACATGGACGTAAAGGAAGCCGTCACCATGTCCTGCAACTACTATTTCTACAACGTATCGGACAGGCTCGGCATCGACAGGCTGGTGCAGTGGGCGTCCATCCTGGGCCTGACCTCCAAGACGGGCATCGAGCTGCCGGGGGAGGCGACGGGTTCGGTCGGTAACCAGGCCTTCCTATACGACCCAAACCTTGGCATCACCTCCCAAAGGGTGGAAAAGGCCAATTACGTGGCCCGCACCATCATAAAGCTTTTGCAGGTCACGGGCGAGGAGCTCAACCGCAACTTTGAGGAAGAGCGCCTGCAAAACACCACCAAGCAGCTGATGGATCTGGTGCTGCAATACGATATCTCCGCCATGGGCACGCCCATCCGCGAGATCCTTATGCGCGAGCTGGGCTTATCCTCCTTTGAGATCACCAGCCGCTACCTCGTCAACCAGATCACGACCTATCTGCGCGACATCAAATGGAACTCCAACGAAACGGTGTTGACCGGCATCGGCCAGTCCATCACCGAGGTCACGCCCATCGCCGTGGCGCGCTATCTGTGCGCCGTAGCCAACGGCGGCACGGTCATGCAGGCGCAAATCGTGGATAAGATCCTTTCCAGCGACGGCGCCCTCATCACGGAAAAGGAGCCCGTCGTTGTACAAAAGATCGAAAACGCGGAGGAGAACCTCAAGACCATCCGCGACGGCATGCACGGCGTTATCAGCGCCGAGGACGGCGGTACCGCCGCCAAGTACTGGAGCGGTTACCCCTACACCGACAAGATCGGCGCCAAGACCGGTACCGCGCAGATCAACCAGATCGACATCGAAAACAGCGCCTGGTTCGTGGCTTTCGCTCCCTTTGACGATCCGCAGATCGCCATCGCCGTTTCCATCACCAACGGCTATTCCGGCGGCGCAGCCTCGCTCACCAGCCAGAATGTATTCAGCTATTTCTTCGAGCAGCTCAACAGTCAGGGCGGCGATACCCTCGGCCAGCCCAACAGCTTTGTGCCGTAATTTGGCTGAAAAAGGCGATTTTTTCCCAGCCCGTTTCGATTGAACATCGAGCGGGCTTTTTCTATGCTTGTAGTGGAATTTGGAATTATTTCCCGTGCATAGGAAAAGAGGGAGCAAAGGCTTTGGGCGAAAGGATCGTTGTAACTTCCGGAAAAGGCGGCGTCGGCAAGACCACGGCGACACTGAACATCGGCGCGGCGCTGGCGCTGCGCGGAAAAGATGTGGCATTGGTGGATACCGACCTTGGCCTGCGCAATTTGGACGTGGTCATGGGCCTGGAGGACAAGGTGGTCTTCGATCTGGTGGATGTGGTGGAGGGTCGCTGCCGCTTAAAGCAGGCCCTGGTGCCGGACATGCGCTTTTCCGGGCGGCTGTCCCTGCTGCCGGCGGCGCAGACCCGTGACAAGGAAAGCTTGAGCGCACAGGAGATGTCGGAGCTTACCAAGAGGCTTTCCGAGCATTTCGATTATGTGCTTATCGATTGCCCGGCCGGGATCGAGCAGGGCTTCAAAAACGCTGTGGCCGGGGCGGATCAGGCCATCGTAGTGACGACGCCGGATATTTCCGCCGTGCGCGACGCAGACCGTGTGATCGGGCTTTTGATCGGCAGCGACATCCCCAGCCCGCGCCTGTTGGTCAATCGCCTGCACCCGCGCCTTATCCGCCGCGGCGATATGATGGGGCTTAGAGACACCGTGGAGGTGCTGGGCGTCCAGTTGCTGGGCGTGCTGCCGGAGGAGAGCGCCGTTTTGCGCGCGGGCAACCTGGGCAAGCCGGTGACGCTGATGCAGGGCCGCGCGGCAATGGCTTTTCACAACATAGCGGCAAGGATACTCGGCGAGGAGGTGCCGCTGCTCGCCGTCGACCGGGAACCAAAGGCGATCTGGCAGCGCCTGTTCAGCGCGGCCGGCTTGTAAGCGGAGGCAGATGAGATGAAACGGGAAAATTCCGGCCAGGTGGCCAGGGAAAGGCTCAAATGCGTGTTGCGGGAGGACAGGTCCCGCATGTCGG
The DNA here is from genome assembly GCA_050309765.1 of Christensenellales bacterium. Lineage (GTDB taxonomy): Bacteria > Bacillota > Clostridia > Christensenellales > UBA1750 > CALWRM01. The sequence continues at coordinate 4,358 of JBNRMU010000005.1, read as the reverse complement.
GTACGGCAATCGCCGCCATGCGCGAGGATTTGATCCGGGTATTGTCTGGATATGCCGGCGTTCGGGACGAGGACGTGACCTTTTACCTTCTGCGCGGCGGCAGCGAACGCGAAAGCCGCCTGATGCTGGAGGCTAAGATCACCGCAAGACCAAACCCTAAATAGTAAATTCGTCAAAAGATGGGCCGCAGGATATGTGCATAGATTCAGAATGTAAAATTGACGTTGCATATTCGCGCAATTTGGTGTATACTTAAGGCACAGCGAAACAGAAAAGGGGGCCGAAAACATGAAGTTAATCATCGCAATCGTACAGGATGAAGACGTTACCCGCTTGATCAGCTCTCTTATGAACGAAGGGTATTCCGTAACCAAGCTGGCAACCACCGGCGGATTCCTACGCGCTGGCAACACCACGTTGCTTCTGGGCGTGGACGACGACAAGATCCAGGGCGCCATGTCCGTGATCGAAAAGGTCTGCAAGTCCCGCAAGCAGATCGCCACCTCGCCTTCTCCCGTCGCAGGAGCCACTGGCGTTTATGTTCCGTATCCCATCGAGGTTATGGTGGGCGGCGCAACCATCTTTGTTTTGAATGTGGAGCAGTTCATCAAGCTGTGATCGACCTAAAGTTTGAATCGATTTATGGGCAGCCTGCCCTCTGGCAAAGCCTGAAACGCGGCTTTGAGGAGGGCAGTGCTGTCCATGCTTTTTTATTCGTCGGCGACAGGGGCAGCGGCAAGCGTACCGCGGCCCTTGTTTGTGCAGCTGCCGTTTTGTGCGAGGAAAAGCATAAGCCCTGCGGAACGTGCAAATCCTGCCGCCAGGTGCTGATGGGCGTGCATCCGGACCTCATCCGCCTGGGCGCGGAGGAAAAAAGCAGTATCGGCATAGATGAGGTACGCGCCCTGCAAGCCAAGATGGAGGAAAGCCCCTATGCTGGAGAGCGCCGGGCGGTGATTATCGAAAACGCGCACACCCTGACGGTGGATGCGCAAAACGCCCTGCTCAAAACGCTGGAGGAGCCGCGTCCCGGCAACGTGCTGTTTTTGCTCGCCAGCCAGGAAAGCGCGCTGCTTTCCACCATTACATCGCGCTGCCTGCTTATCCGCATGGGCCATTTGGAGCGCAGCGAGATGCTGCGGGCGCTGAAAGACCACGGCATCGAGAACGAAAGGGCACAGCATCTGATGGACTTTAGCGGCGGTAACCTCGGCCGCGCGCTGGAGCTTGCACAGACGGATGCGCAAAGCAGCATGCAGGCGCGCTGCTGCGAGCTGATGAACGGCCTGCGCCAAATGCGTCAGCTGCCAAAAGCGCTGGACGACCTTAAGAATTTGGAAAAAGACCGCGCCGCCCGCGCGGAATTTATAGAGACGATGGAGTTTCTGCTTCTGCAGCTCCTGCACGAAAAACTGATACCCGCACCCGGCGGCAGGCCGATCCTCAGCCGGGACTTTACAAGTGAAAGCATCCATAGTATGATGAAAGAAGTTGTGTGGGTGCGCAAACGCCTTAGCGCAAACGTTCCCTTCGCATCGGCGGTGGAACCGCTGCTCAAGGCGATCATTGGAGGATAAAATGGCAATTGTTGTAGGCGTATCGTTTAAAATGGCCGGTAAGGTCTATTATTTTGATCCCGGACAGCTTGAGCTTGCAGAGGGCACGCCCGTGATCGTGGAAACCGCCCGCGGCCTGGAGTGCGGCGAGGTGGCGACCCCCAGCAAGGAGATAGCCGACGAGGATATTATGCAGCCGCTCAAGCCCGTGCTGCGCGTCGCGACGGAGCAGGACTTAAGCCGCATAGAGCAAAACAAGAAGAAAGAGATAGAGGCCTTTGCCATCGGCAACGAGCGCATCGCCGCGCAGGGCCTGGAGATGAAGCTCGTCAACGTGGAATACACCTTTGACGGCAGCAAGATCATTTTTTACTTCACAGCCAACGGCCGCGTGGATTTCCGTGAGCTGGTCAAGGACCTGGCCTCCATCTTCAAGATCCGCATCGAGTTGCGACAGATCGGCGTGCGCGACGAGGCCAAGATGATCGGCGGCCTGGGCGCCTGCGGGCGCACGGTGTGCTGCCGCGCGTTCCTGGGCGATTTTGCACCCGTGTCCATCAAGATGGCCAAGGAGCAGAACCTTCTGCTCAATCCGGCCAAGATCTCCGGCCTGTGCGGAAGGCTCATGTGCTGCCTCAAATATGAGCAGGACAGCTACGACGAGATACACAAATCCGTCCCCCGCCAGGGGAAGGAGGTCATGACCCCGGACGGCCGCGGTGTCGTTACTCAGGTCAAGGCTATTCGCGGGCTGCTCTCCGTGCGCGTGACGCTTCCGGACCGCACGACGGACGTGCGCGACTATCCCTTTGAAGAAGTAAGCCTCGCGCAGCCCCTGACTGCCGAGGAACTTGCCCAGAAGAAAGCCGCGGACGAAGAAGCAGAGCGCCTTGCCGAACGCCAGGCGGAGCTCAAGGCCCAGCGCGCCGCGCAGAAGCAGCAGCGCTTGCAGAACCGTCCCGCACGAGAAGCGCCGCCCAAGGCCAAGGAGTATATTGCGCCCGAGGATAAACCAGAGCCGGCAGAGGAGGAGCAGCCATTCGCCCCGCGTCCGCCGCGAGAGCGCAGGCCGCGCCCGCCCAAGAACCGCGACCATCATCACGAGGGCCAGGGCCAGAAAAAACAGCCCAATGGCCCACACACGAATGCAGAGGGACAGGAGCAAAAGCCTCAGCAGCGCTCCCATTCCCAGTACAACCGCAGGCATCGTTCCGGCAATGGGCAGAGGAATGGCAGCCAAAGGCCGCACGACACGAACGGCGCTGGCAAATAGAGATGTCTTTCCCAGACTGAAAAATATATTTTCTCCTTGAAGTTTGTATGTGCATTTGTTAAAATAGTCTGAAAGAGCAAAAAGCTCTTTATCAAACCATCAGGAGGTGACAATCAATGGCATTTAAGATCACCGATGATTGCATCAGCTGCGGCGCTTGCGCTGCCGATTGCCCCGTGGGCGCGATTTCCGAAGGTGATGGAAAGTTCGTTATCGATCCTGATACCTGCATCAGCTGCGGCGCTTGTGCCGGTACCTGCCCTGTCGGCGCTCCCGTAGAGGAGTAATCCAAAGACCAACAAAAAAGGCCGGGATACATTTATGTATCCCGGCCTTTTTTGTGCGAAATAACAAAAGCAAACCCATTGATGCGCGGTATACTCAAAGGCATATGCGGGCGGTGTGGCACATACACATAAGGCAAAAAAGGATGGTCACAACATCCCAAGGAGGATGCGCCTTATGAAGATGCGTTTTACGAACGAACAGCGCCGCCTTATCGCCCAGACCTGCCTGGTGCTGTGCCTGGCCCTGGTCTGCCTTGCTTATGTCAGGCTGCTCAATCCCGGCGCCTTTACGGACGCCTATTCGCCCAGCAACAAGCCGCTGCCCGTCTATTGTGTGGATACGGATGAAAAGAAGATCGCCATCAGCTTTGACGCTGCCTGGGGCGAGGAAAAGACCGACGAGATACTTGACATTCTGCGCGAGAGAAAGATCCGCACCACCTTTTTTCTGGTGGGGTACTGGGTGGACAAATATCCGGAACGCGTACGGGAAATCTGCGACGCCGGTCACGAGATCGGCAACCATTCCGACACGCATCCGCACATGTCGCAGCTTTCCAAGGACCAGATCGTTCAGGAGCTGGACGGCGTAGCCGACAAGATCGAAAAGATCACCGGCAGGCGGCCCGACCTTTTCCGGCCGCCCTACGGCGATTACAACGACCGCGTGGTGACCGTTTCCCGTGCACAGGGCTATGAATGCATCCAATGGGACTGCGATTCCCTGGATTGGAAAAACCTGGGCGTGCAGCCCATGATCGATCAGGTGCTTAAAAACGTGAAGAACGGCTCCATCGTGCTGTTCCACAACAATTCCGAATACATCGCGCAGGCGTTGCCGACCATACTGGACAGCCTGATCGAGGACGGATACGAGATCGTACCTGTGTCGGAGCTGATCCTGCGCGAAAACTACTGGATCGACCACACAGGATGCCAGCATGCGGGCAGCGTGCCCGGTGAAAACAATGGATAACCGCGTCCAGCTCTGCGGAAATGTTTTGGATGCGCCCGTCCTTTCCCATACCGTGGGCTCTACGCGCATCTTTAAATGCACCCTGCAGGTGCCGCGAAAATCCGGCGTTTGCGACCATATTCCGCTGCTGCTGCCGGAATACCTGGCGAAACAGTTCTGTGGCGGACAGCTGGGCGTGCGCGGCCAATTGCGCGGCTATCTGCGCAGGACAGAGGACGGGCGCAGGCTGCTGTTGCGCGTGCTGGTCCGTGAACTGTTTTTTGAAC
>JBNRMU010000004.1:0-9203 GCA_050309765.1 Christensenellales bacterium | reverse complement strand
AATATGCGGCGGCGCTCAATCGTCTTATGCAAAACAGGCAAGCCCTGCTGCACCTGGCCGGCGCCTTATGCGAGCAGGAGCGGATGGATGGGCGCGCGGTGCTTGAAACAATCTGACTTGTTTTGTCGTTTGACAAAAGCTTCCAAAGTACGCCAAAGGTTTTTTCGGCCGCATGGAGTATTCCTTAAGAACAATACACAAGGGCGGAAGGGAGACTTTAGCATATGCGCCATACCATGCGGGGCGATACGCTGACAGTGTATCTGGAAGGGGAGCTCGACCAATGCAGCGCCGCCGGCATCCGCGGGGAGCTGGATGCGCTGATCGGCCAAAGCAAGGCGCACCATCTGGTGCTGGATATGGAAAGGCTTTCCTTTATGGATTCCTCCGGCATCGGCGTGGTGATCGGCCGCTACAACCAGATGGCAAGGCGCGGCGGCAGCATCGCCGTGCGAAGAATGAACAGGCAGATAGATCGTATCTTCAACCTTTCCGGCGTGTACCAGATCGTTGAAAGGCTGTAAACAAACAGGAGGAGCGCACGCATGAACAACAACACGATGGAGCTTTCCTTTTTGGCCCTGCCCGAGAACGAGGGCTTTGCGCGCCTGAGCGTCAGCGCCTTTCTTTTGCCGCTCAACCCGCGCGTGGAGGAGCTGGAAGATGTAAAGACCGCCGTGTCCGAGGCGGTGACCAACGCCATCGTCCACGGATACGAGGGCAGGGGGGAGGGCATGGTGTGCCTCAAGGCAGCCTACGACGCCAAAGCGCGTCTGTTTTCCGTAGAGGTGATCGACAGCGGCGTGGGCATAGAGGACATACAAAAGGCCCGCGAGCCCATGTACACCTCCCGTCCCGACCTGGAGCGCGCAGGCATGGGCTTTGCGGTGATGGAAAGCTTTATGGACAAGCTCAGCGTATTCTCCGCGCCGGGCAAGGGTACCCGCGTGTGTATGGAAAAGCGCTTCGATTAAAACATCATCGCCGAAAACGATATGCAAAGCGGCACGCATCCTGCGTGCCGCTTTTGTGTGTGCCGTTTACTGGGAAGCCTTCTTTGCAAGTGCCTGTAAACCAGGCGGGGCTGTGCTGTGCAGCTTTTTCCTCATGCGTGTCATACCCTGCGCTTTACCGGGATCAGCAGATCGTGCTGGGTTGGTTTCGATTCACCGGCTGACGTTTCCGGTATGTGGTCGTGGTAATGCAGATGCTCTTCCAACTCCCCGAACACCGCCGCTGATAAAGCGCTGCGGGGACGCAGTTCTCATGTTTCCACGCTTCGTCGCATATGCTTTTTCCGTAAATTGTGAAAGCCAAGGGAGTGGCGCACATGGGCCTTGTATCGGCGTTTTTTATGGCGCTCAGCCTATCGCTGGACGCCCTGGCGGTTTCCGTCGCCATGGGCATCGCCGTCGGCGGGATAAAGCCGCGGCATGCGCTGAAAGCCGGCCTGTTCTTTGGCGGCTTTCAGGGACTGATGCCGCTGATCGGCAGCATTTTTGGCGGGGCTTTGGGCGCTTTTTTCGGCAAGGTGGATCACTGGATCGCCTTTTTTCTCCTTTGTTTTATCGGCGCGAGGATGATCATGGGCAGGACGGACAACGAGGATCATGCGGGCGTGCGGCCCGAGGACACTCTTCGACTGACTTTGCTGGCTGTTGCCACCAGCCTGGACGCGCTGGCTGTGGGTTTTGGCCTGTCGGCGGCGGGACAGGATGTGCGCCTTGTCGCCCTGCTGGCGGCGCTGGTGACTGCCGTGCTGTGCATCTTGGGCGTATATCTGGGCAAAAAGCTCGGCAATCGTTTCTTGGATAATGCCATGCGCGCGGGCGGCACGCTTTTGTGTGCAACGGGAATGCGCATACTCATCGAACATCTGCTGTAGAAAGAAAGGGGGAGGGACATGCGCGTGCGGCGATCGATGCTTCTGTGGGCTTTTGTGTGTCTGCTGCTTTTGTGCTTTCCGCAGCCTGTCCTGGCCGCAAATGCCAAGGCCGCCGTGGTGATAGAGCAGAGCAGCGGCCGCGTTCTGTTTGCCCAAAATGAGAATGAACCCCTGCCAATGGCCTCCACCACGAAGATCATGACTGCCCTGGTCGCAATCGAGCAGGGAAATCTTGCTGATGTTGTCGCCATAGACCCCTCCTGTGTCGGCATCGAGGGCAGCAGCGCGTATCTGGAAGCGGGAGAAAAGTTGACGCTGGAGGATTTGCTCTATGCTCTGATGCTCGTTTCCGGCAACGACGCGGCCGAAGCCATCGCCCTGCATGTAGGTGGAAACAGGCAGAACTTCATCGTTCAAATGAACGAGACCGCCAAAGGACTTAACCTAACGCAGACCCATTTTGAAAACCCGCACGGCCTGCCCGCCGAAGGGCACCAGACCACCGCCCTGGAGCTTGCGCAGATCACAAGGCGCGCCTATGCATACGAATCGTTTCGCACCATCGTTTCCACTGTGCGCAAAAAGATCCCCTGGCAGGGCAGGGACTACGATCGGGTACTGACAAACAAAAACAAGATGCTGCGCCTGTATGAGGGCGCCAACGGCGTCAAGACCGGCTATACCAAAAAGGCCGGACGCTGCCTGGTTTCCGGCGCCAGGCGGAACGGCATGCAGCTGATCTGCGTGGTGCTGGGCTGCCCGGACATGTGGAACGAATCCATGGCGCTGCTGGACACGGCATTTGAACAATACGAGATGGTGGATGTGCTGGACAGCCTTCTGCCCGCCTGCAGCCTTCCCGTAGAGGATACGGAAGAGTCGGTTTCGCTCCTTCCCGCCTTTGACGTTGCCCTGCCCCTTAAGGCTGATGAAACGACGCAGGTGGAACTGGTGGTGCCGGAGCAGGTGCCGCTTCCGGTTGCGCGCGGGCAGTATTTGGGGTATGCTAATATCAGCGTAAACGAAACGCTGCTGTACGAGGTGCCGCTGCTCGCGGACAGGGACGTTTCGCGGCCCTCATTTTCTGCGCAGTATCTGGAAAGGCTGCTGCGCGTGCTCCAGGGCTGGTGCACAACGGATGGATTTGGGAGGCTTTGACAAATGAGACTGCAAAAATACCTGGCGGAATGCGGCATCGCATCCAGGCGGGGCGCGGAGGCGCTCATCGCGCAGGGGCGTGTGTCCATCGGCGGCGAGGTCGTCACCCAGATGGGCGTGCAGGTGGAACCGGGCGATCTGGTAGAGGTGGACGGCAAGCCCGTCGCCAGGGTGGAAGAAAAGCAATACATACTCCTGTATAAGCCCCAGGGCGTTGTCTGCACCCTTTCCGATCCAGAAGGGCGCAAAACCGTACGTGACCTGCTGCCCGAGATCAAGGAGCGCGTCTATCCCGTGGGCCGGCTGGACTACGACACCGAAGGACTGCTTTTGCTCACCAACGACGGCGAGCTCAGCAACGGCCTGACACACCCCTCCCGCGAGGTGGACAAGACCTATTACCTGCGTGTGCGCGGCGCTCTTTCGCCGCAATCCCTAGGCAGGCTGGAGAACGGCGTCACCCTGGACGACGGGCACAGGACTGCGCGGGCCCGTGTTGAATTGTTGGAGGCGGACGCGGGCTTTCAGGGCCAGACGATCCTGCGTCTGCACGTGCACGAGGGGCATAACCGCCTGGTGCGCCGCATGGTGCAGGCAGTGGGCGGCGAGGTCGTGTTTCTGCGCCGCGAAAGGATCGGCCTGCTGGGTCTGGGCGGGCTTCGTCCCGGCCAGTGGCGGCATCTGACAAGCGGCGAGATTAAGTATCTGAAGGGGCTGTATACCCATGATCCCGCTTAGAAACGCAAGATACTTGGGCCAAAGCTTCCTGGAAGGCTTCGTGCGTCCCGGCGATATCTGTGTGGATGCAACGCTCGGCAACGGGCACGACTGCCAGCGCCTGTGCGAGCTGGTGGGGGAGAGCGGCCTTGTGCATGGCTTTGACATCCAGCAGCAGGCGATACGATCCACCGAGGAGCGCCTGCGCAAGGCCGGGCTTTTGCAAAGGGCAAGGCTGCATTTGTGTTCGCACGCCGAAATGGAAAGCCATGTACAGCCTGGCGTGCGCGCCGTGCTGTTCAACCTTGGCTGGCTGCCGGGCGGCGACCACGACATCACCACCCGCACGGAATCCACCCTGCGGGCGCTCAATCAAAGCCTTGCGCTTTTGCAAAGCGGCGGCCGGTTGCTCGTGTGCATTTACCCCGGCCATCATGAGGGCCGTCGTGAGCTGGAAGCCATCCAGGCCTTTGCCCAGGGGCTGGATATCCACCGCTACAACGCCCTTTTCTGTGATTTTTTGAATCAGGGCGAGGCCTCGCCCAGGCTCCTGGTGGTGGACAAGGCCTAAAAAGAACCAAAAGATAAAGATGCGGCGCTTTTTATAGCGCGCCGCATCTTTATGCTTGACAGCCAATAGGCTGCATGCTAAGCTTATAGCCTGTCTCAAAAGAAGAACGGGAGGAGAAATGTATGTTCGATCAGCGTTTGGTATTCGACACAATTCCGGAAACCTTCGACAAGTACCGCGCCCGCTACAGCCAGGAACTGTTCGACTTTGTAACAAACGCCACCGGCCTTGGCAAGGACAAATCCTGCCTTGAGATCGGCCCCGGCACAGGCCAGGCGACGGGTTGGGCGCTGGACACCGGCTGCAAGTACCTTGCGATCGAATTGGGCGAGCATTTGGCCGCATTCATGCGGCAAAAGTACGGTAAATACGAAAATTTCAGCCTTGTCAACGCCGATTTTGAGACCTACCCGTTGGAAAAAGATAGCTTTGACCTCATCTATTCGGCGGCCACGATCCAGTGGATAAAAGAAGACATCGCCTATCAAAAGTGCTACAACAGTCTAAAGAGCGGTGGATATCTTGCCATGTTCTACATGAGCGACAGCTACAAGGACAGCAATCCGGAACTGTACACGGAGATCCGCAAGGTATACGATCAGTATTACGCCACGGACGCGCCCTACAAGCAGAAGTTCCACTACGACAACGGCACGGCCTACGGCTTCAAGCCCTTCCAGAGATATGAGTTTTACGGCCAGCGCGTCTTTACCGCCGAGGACTTCGTCGGCTATCTGAGCACGCACGCCGACCACATCATGCTCAAGAAAGAGAACCGCGAGGCCTTTTTCGGCGGCATGTACGACGCGGTGATGCGCCACGGCAACCGCATCGTCTTCGACGACAAATACGTTTTGTACCTGTATCAAAAGTAAACCAAAACAAAAAGAACCGGCTGATTTCAGCCGGTTCTTTCCTATGCGATGGATCGATATCACAGGTTGGCAACGTACTCGGCCAGCTCCAGGGCGATCAAAAAGTGGCCCGGATCGTGCTGGGTGTGCTTGATCTGGTTCTTTGCCTTTCTGGCGTCCCACTTGGGCGAATCCAGCAGGTCGCCGCTGGTGAGAAAATAGTACAGGTTCAGATTGCGGAAGTCGCACATGGCCTGCACGGCGGCGCACTCCATCTCAACGGAGATGCAGCCTTCGCTCTTTCTCTTCTCAAAATTGCCCCGCGTTTCGCGGTGCACAGCGTCCGTGGTCCAGGTCTTCCCCTGCACAAAAGGCAGACCGGCTTCCTCCATGAATGCGGTTACCACGTCGCTGTTTTTCACCGTGATGTAATCCGATGCCGGTGCGTAGTGGTAGGAGGTGCCCTCGTCGCGGTAGGCGGCGGTGGGAACCATGACCTTACCGCGCGCGATCTCCTTATTCAGGCAGCCGCTGCCGCCAAAGACCACGTACTTATCCGTCTGGATGAGGGAGAGGCTGTCCTCGATATCGGCCACGCAGCCCGGCGCGCCCACAGGGGACATATACACTGCAAATTCCTTTCCCGCATAGCAAAATCCGTACACGGGCGTTGCGCCGTTGGAGGAATACAGATCGCCGATCTTCGTGCACTCGTGCTGCTCCCACACAGCCTGCAAAATCTGGTGCGAAAAGGTCAAAATGCAGGCGTCCACCTTCTTGGCGTTTTCGTCTCGGCTTACCTTGATGATTTCTTCCGTTTTGGGGTCAAAAGCTTCCGTGATCATGATGTTTCCTCCTTCTTCGGTATTTGGGATTTGCCTGGCGCCGTTGTTTCCAAAGGCACAACCAAAGGCACAAGGTATAAATACGCTCTTATTCTGCTCAATTGGCGGCGAACTTCTCCATATCGCGCTTGCGGATTTCGACACGGCGGATCTTGCCGGAGATGGTCTTGGGCAGCTCATCCACGTACTCCACCACACGGGGGTACTTGTAAGGCGCGGTCACGCGCTTTACGTGGTTCTGGATCTCCTTGGTGAGCTCGGGGCTGGGCGTATACCCCTTGGTGAGCACGATGGTCGCCTTCACGACAAAGCCGCGGTCCGGATCGGGTACGCCGGTCACCGCGCATTCCAGCACGGCCGGATGCTCCATGATGGCGCTTTCTACCTCAAAGGGCCCGATGCGGTAGCCGGAGGACTTGATCACGTCATCCACACGGCCTACATACCAGAGGAAGCCAAGCTCGTCCTTGTAGGCGGTGTCGCCGGTGTGGTAGAAGCCGTCGTGCCAGTGATCCTGCGTCATCTCCTCGTCGCGGAAATAGCCGCCGAACAGGCCGAAGGGGATGCTGTCGTTGTTTGTGCCGGTACGCACGCAGATTTCGCCGGTGACGCCGGGCGCGCACTCGTTGCCGTCCGCATCGAGGATGACCAGGTTCCAGCCGGGGCAGGGCAGGCCCATGGAGCCCAGGCGCGGCTGCACCCAGGGGAAAACCGTCCAGCAGCACAGGGTAGTTTCCGTCTGGCCGAAGCCTTCGAAGATCTTGAGCCCCGTTTTTTTGTACCACTGGGAATACACCTCGGGGTTGAGCGCCTCGCCGGCCGTGGTGCAGTGGGTGAGGGAACGCAGGTCGTACTTTTCCAGGTCCTCCTTGATCATGTAGCGATACATGGTCGGCGGCGCGCAGAAGGTGGTCACACGGTAATCCTGCATCTTTTGCAGGATATCCTGGGCATGGAAACGTTCAAAGTCGTAGACGAACACGGCGCTGCCGCCCAGCCATTGGCCGTAGATCTTGCCCCAGAGGGCCTTGCCCCAGCCGGTATCGGAAATGGTAAAGTGCAGGCCGCCCTCCTTGACCCTGTGCCAGAAGCAGCCGGTCAGGATATGGCCAAGGGGATAGTAGTGGTTGTGCCAAACCATCTTGGGATAGCCGGTGGTGCCGGAGGAGAAGAACATCAGCATGCGTTCCGTCGCCACGGTGGCGTCCTCGCCTGTGGGGCGGGGGAACTCGTTTGACTGCGCGGCAAGGATAGCGTCAAAATCCAGCCAACCCTCGCGCTGCACGCCGCCTGTAACCGCGCGCACCTTAACGGTTTCACACTCGGGCATGGCCTCGTCCACGCGCTGGGTGATATCGCCCTCGCCGCTGACCAGCACCATCTTGATGCTGCCCGCATTGCAGCGGTACACATAATCCTTGGCCATGAGAAGATGGGTAGCGGGCACGGCCACGGCGCCGATCTTGTGCAGGCCCAGCAGCGCGTACCAGAATTGGTAGTTGCGCTTTAAGACCAGCAGCACGGCGTCGCCCTTGCGGATGCCCATGGAGCGGTAGGCGTTTGCCGCCTGGTTGCTCAAAAGCGAAAGGTCGCGGAAGGTGAAGCGCCTTTCCTCGCCGTCCTTGCTCACCCAAAGCATGGCAAGTGCGTCGGGGGTCTGACGCGCCAGCTCATCCACCACATCAAAGCCGTAGTTGAAGTTGTCCGGCGCGGTCACCTTGTAGTTGCGCATCAGATCTTCCAGCGTTGCAAAATCATCCCTGGAACGGCCTACGTATTTTTCGTAAAGTGCCATTTTTATATCCCTTCCTAGCTCATTGTTTGTTTTGACCCATGACAACGGCCAGGAAGCGGGCGGCTTTGCCGTTCATGGCGCGCATGGCATGGGGAACCGTGGAATTGAAGTAGATGCTGTCGCCCTCTTCGAGCACGTAGATCACATCGCCGATGTAAAGGGCCATGGTGCCCTCGAGCATATAGTTGAACTCCTGGCCGCTGTGCTCGTGCAGGGTAGGCTTTTCGCTTTCCGGCGCCGGCTCTACGGTCACCAGGAAGGGTTCGGCCATTTTGCCCTTGAATGTGTAGGCGAGGTGACGGTAGTCATAGGCCTTGCGTCGGTCGATCTTAAAGCCCTGACCCTTGCGCACCACGGCTGCATTGGACAGCCTGGGCGATTCGCCGGTTAAGATATCCACCACATCCACGCCCAACACGCCAGCCACTGTGTAAACGAAGGAGAAGGAGAAGTCCTTCTGACCGGTTTCGTACTGCTGGTATTCCTCCAGGGATACGCCGCAGCGCTTTGCCATTTCCTCCTGGCTGATGTCCTCCATGGTGCGCAGCTCGCGAATTCGCTGCGCGATATCGATCAGCATTTGCGACATGATTTGCTTCCTCCTTGAAAATGTTGCATAAAAAAACGTCCCAAACACTTTTGTGTGTTTGGGACGGGAAAATCTACCCGCGGTACCACCCAAATTGATTTGCTAGCCACCCAAAGCAGACGGTACAAATCCAACTCGAAACAAGGCTCCAACAAGCCCCTCGCCTGTAACGGTGCGTATCCGTCGGCACTTACTGTTGTCTCTTCAGCGCCGCAGCTCAGGAGTGATTGCCCTGCGATCCCTTTTTGCACCGATTTACACCAACCATCGGCTCTCTTCAGCAAAGTTACGGGAGGGGCGTCTCCTTCATCGCTTTTTCTTGGCTTTGAGTATAGGAGCATTGAAAGCATGCGTCAAGTAAATTTTGTGAAAACACACTCTTAGCATTTAACGAAAAGAAAACTTGCTGCCTAAGCATTGACAGGGAACGGAAACTGTGCTACTATATCTACCGTCGCCAATGCGATGCATGGTCTGTTGGCTCAGTTGGTAGAGCACATCGTTCACATCGATGGGGTCACTGGTTCGAGTCCAGTACAGACCACCAGTAGAGCCGAACCGAAAGGTTCGGCTCCTTTTGTTTTCACAAAGATCGCCGTATTGGGCGAATACAGATAAAAATACCCGGATCGCTATGCTCGAAGCGCCGGCTTGAAGCAGGAGGAACAGGCGATGAAAATTAGAAAAATGGCGGAGTTGTATGCTTTGTATAAGGAACCGCAAAAAGGGATTCAGTACGATTCGCCGGAGCTTTTGTTGATGGAGCATATCGCCAAGGGCGACTATGAT
>JBNRMU010000003.1:0-18419 GCA_050309765.1 Christensenellales bacterium | reverse complement strand
GCCTTGAAGGCCGCGCGCATGGCCACCTCGGTCTTGCCGTAGCCGACGTCGCCGCAAAGGAGCCTGTCCATGGCGATGGGCTTTTCCATGTCCTGCTTGATCTCGCGGATGCACTGCAGCTGGTCGGGCGTTTCCTCGTACTCGAAGGCGTCCTCGAATTCGCGCTGCCAGGGCGTGTCGCTGCCAAAGGCAAAGCCCCTGCTTGCCTGGCGCTGGGCGTAAAGCTCGATCAGTTCCTTGGCCATTTCCTGCAGGGAGCCGCGCACGCGCTGCTTGGCCCTATCCCATTCCGAACCGCCGAGCTTGTTGAGCTTGGGCGGCGTATCCTTGACGCCGATATACTTCTGGATGCGGTTGAGCTGATCCGTCGGCACATACAGCGTGTCCGTGCCGTCGTAGCGGATGTTGAGGTAATCGCGCGTATAGCCCTGCATGGTCAGCCGCACCGTGCCGGTGTAAATGCCCACGCCGTGGTTTTCGTGCACGATGTAATCGCCCACCTTTAAATCGGTGAAGGCTTCTATCTTCTGCCCGGCCTTGCGCCTGCGCGGCGCCGCCTTTTGCCTGGTGGAGCCGAACAGATCGGCATCGCCAAAGACATACAGGCCGATCCCCTTGATCTGAAAACCGCGCGAAAAGCCGCCCGGAAGAAGCAGTATCTCCTCTTTTTCCGGCAACTTGGCCGTTTCAAACGTCTTGGCGGCAAAGCCGCGCTCGCGCAGGTTTTCCAGCAGTCTTTCCCCGCGCGACTGGCCCCCGCAGAAAAGGTACACCGTGCCCTTTACGGCCTTGAGCGTCTGCACCTCGTCGTACAAAAGCCTGTGCTGGCCCTGCAGATCGGGTGCCTGCAGGCTCTGCACGGAAAACAGGCCCTGCAGGCGCAGGTCGGAAAGCCCCGCCCGCAGATCGCAGAGCAAAACGAGCTGACTCTCCTCAAAGCGGGCAAGAAGCTCCGTAAAGTCAAACAAGGCCCTTTGCTGGCCGGCCAAGCCGTCGCCGCGCTCCACGGCGGCGGTCAGCTCCTGCTGGTAGCCCTCGAAATAGCTTTTGCTCCTTTCCCGCACGCGGCCCGGCTCCTCCAGCAGGACGAGCGAGGGCGAAAGGTACTCCCACAGGCCGTGCGGCTCCTTATACAGGTAGGGCAGATAAGCCTCCATGTCCTCAAAGCGGGTCCCTTCCAGCAGAAGGCGCAGGGCACGCTCCAGCCGCTGGCCGCCGATGGGGCTGCCGGACGCTTTTTCGTCCTCCTCCAGATCGGCTTCTTCCAGCCAGGGCATGGAAGTATCCTTGGCGCCGCCCCGCTTTTTGCGGCTGTTCATTTCCTTTTGCATTTGGAAGCCGGCCATCTCCAGCGCTTCCTCCTCTGCGGCGGCCTCGCTGCAGGGATAGACGGTAAGGCTTTCCACGTTATCGACGGAGCGCTGGGTGAGCACGTCCATCGCGCGGATGGTATCCACCTCGTCGTCGAAGAACTCGATGCGGTAGGCCGTCAGCTCCTGCACGGGATACACGTCCAGGATGCCGCCACGCAGGGCGAACTGGCCCTTGGCCTCCACGCTCTCCTCGCGGCGGTAACCGCCGCGCAGAAGCAGGCGCACGACTTCTTCCGGCGGAAAAACCTGACCGGGCGCAAGCGACAAAAGGCTGCGCGAAAAGTCCTCGCGCCGCATCGTCACCTGCATAAGCGCCTCCACAGAGGCACACACCAGGCGCGTTTTGCCCCGCAGGCAGTCGCCCAGCACGCTCAGGCGGCGATGGATCAGCTCGCGGCTTTCGGCGGTGGTCTGGTAAAAGCTGTGTTCGCGGGCAGGAAGCTGTGCCGCGGCTAGCCCCAGCTCCGTCAGGTCCTGGCAGACCTCTCGCGCGCGCTGTTCCGTATGCGTCACGAACAGCGCCGCCCTGTCCTTTGCCAGCAGGGCGGACAGCATCGTCCTAAGGCCCGCGCACAGATCGGATATGCAAAGGGGGCTCTGGCCCTGTGCCAAAGCCCTGGCAAACGCAGCATATCCCTTATCCTGTATGAGTTTTTCCTGCATCAGCTGCAGTATATCCATATAGGGTCCTATCCTCCCGCTGAGGCGGTCTCAGCCGCCGTTGTAGGCCGCCTGGGCCTTTTCCACACCGCTGCGCAGTATCTCCTCCACGGCCTGCCCAGCGCGCTGGTAGGCGTCGAACATCGTCTGCCACTCATCCCTTGGAAAATGGCCGGTGACGTAATCCTTCAAATCCATCTGCGGGTGTTCCGGCCGGCCGATGCCCACGCGCACGCGGGGAAAATTCTCGTTTCCCAGTTGGTACAGGATCGAACGCATGCCGTTGTGGGTGCCGGCGCTGCCCGCACCGCGCACGCGCAGTTTTCCCCGCGGCAGATCGATATCGTCGTACACCACGATGAGATTGTCGAGCGGCAGCTTGTAAAAATCGCAAAGGGGCCTGACCGCCTCGCCCGACAGATTCATATATGTCTGCGGCAGGACGAGCAACACCCTTTCCCCGGCGATCGTTCCCTCGCCCAGGAGCGATTTGAACCTGAGCTTGTTGATCCTGATCCCGTGCCTTTGGGCCAGCAGCGTCACGGTGTCAAAGCCGGCGTTGTGCCGCGTATGCTCATACTCCCGCCCGGGATTTCCAAGACCTACGATCACATGCATGGGTGCTGTATCCTCCTTACAAACGGGTGCGGCTTTCCGCGCCCGGGCACGACAAAAGGCAGGGAATGCGCCTTATGGCATTCCCTGCAAATATCCTTTGCCGGCAAACAAATGCCTTTGCCTATTTTAATTCAAGCTCGACCACCGTGTCAATGGGATCGGGCAGCGTAGTGGAACCGAAGTTGATGAAGGCGTAATCCGGATACTGCCCGGCATTCCAGGGCTTTTCCACCTTGATCTCGGAATCGTCCATGAGCAGCCGTGCCTTTTTGATCCTGCCCGCCAGGCCTTTGAAGGCCGTGGGGCCGATGCCGCGCTCGTACACATGGGCATAGACGAACCTGCCATTTTGGGTGTAGCGGCCCCACTCGGGTTTTTCCAGCTTGCAGCGGCCGCAGCCGTAGACGGACTTGCCGTTCTTCTGCATCCACTTGCCCACGCGCTTTAAAATCTCCACGGATTCAGCGGGTATGTTCCCGCGCGCATCGGGGCCTACGTTCAAAAGAATGTTGCCGTTTTTGCTCACGCACTCGACGATGGCGCGCACCACCTGCTCCGGCGTTTTGTAATTGTGATCCTTGGCGGTATAGCCCCAGTTGTCGTTCAGCGTCAGGCAGGCTTCCCAGGGCACGGGCTCGCCCAGCTCGTCGATCACGCCCTCGGGCGGCACGATCTGCTCGGGACCGTCAAAATCGCCCGCAAAGAAGTTGGGGTTGGCCGTCTTGATGGAGCCGACGGAATCGCCGCTGCCCTCCAGGCGGTTGTCGATGATGATGCCCGGCTGCAACTCGCGCACCATCTTAACCAGCTTGGTGGCCTCCCACTTTTCGCCCGACATCTCGCCGTAGGAAAAATCAAACCAGCAGATGTCGATCTTGCCGTAGTTGGTCATCAGCTCGCGCACCTGGTTGTGCAGGTAGGTCACATAGCGGGAAAAGTCCTTGTCCTTTTCCGCGTCCCTGACGGCTTCGTTCCCGCGCATAGGATGGTGCGCGTCGTTATAGGCGGGGTAGTCCGGGTGATGCCAGTCCAGCAGCGAGTAATAAAAGCCCACCTTGAGCCCCTCAGCGCGGAAAGCCTCAACGTATTCGCGCACAAGGTCGCGGCCGGCCGGTGTGTTGGTGGCCTTATAGTCGGTGTACTTGGAGTCGAACAGGCAAAAGCCGTCGTGGTGCTTGGTGGTGAG
The DNA here is from genome assembly GCA_050309765.1 of Christensenellales bacterium. GTDB lineage: Bacteria > Bacillota > Clostridia > Christensenellales > UBA1750 > CALWRM01. The sequence continues at coordinate 14,582 of JBNRMU010000003.1, read as the reverse complement.
CACGGCATACTTCATGCCCGCTTCCTTTGCCAGCCGGGCCCAGGCCTTGGGGTCGTATTCGTAAGGGTTGAAACTTTCGAAAAAGGGCTGGTACTCCTCATTTGAGATTCGTTCCTGGGAGCGGACCCATTCTCCCCGTGCGGGGATGGAATAGATGCCCCAATGGATGAACATGCCGAAACGATCCTTGCGGAACTGCGCCGTGCGTTCCTGACGGGCCTGTCTTAAATCCATGGCTGTTTCGCTCCTTTTTTGCAATTTCTCAGCGGTTCTTGGCGATCTGCTCGACCTTGATCTTCTTCAGGCGCTTCATCACGTCGTTTTCACCGCGGCCGAAATAGTCGTGCAAGGCGGAATACTCGGCGTAAAGCTTGTCGTAAACCCTGGCGTTTTCGGGGATGGGCGTAAAGGGCGTTTCTTTCACGCCGCCCATTTCCCTGGCCGCATCGAAAATGGAATCGTAACCGCCCTTCTCCCTACCCGCGGCCACGGCGCCGAACATGGCGCTGCCAAGGGCCGGCGATTGGGCGGAGCGGGCGATCTTGATGGGTCTGCCGGTCACATCGGCGTACACCTGCATGACGAAGGCGTTCTTTTCCGCGATGCCGCCGCAGGCGTACAGGCCCGTGATGGGCACACCGCTTTCTTCAAAGGTTTCGATGATCTTGCGCGTGCCGTAGGCGGTGGCCTCGATCAGGGCGCGGTAGATCTCCTCTGGCTTGGTGAGCAGCGTCATGCCCAGCAGCATGCCGGTCAGGTCCACGTCCACCAGTACGGAGCGATTGCCGTTCCACCAGTCCAACGCCACCAGGCCGCTCTCGCCCACAGCGAGCTTTGCCGCCTTTTCGGTCAAAAGCTGGTGCAGGTCGATGCCGCGTTTGTCGGCTTCTTGCTTGTACTCGGCGGGCGCCAGGTTTTCCACGAACCAGTTGAAGTGGTCGCCCACGCAGTTCTGTCCCGCCTCATAGCCCATGAAGCCCGGCAAAACGCCGTCCTCCACAACGCCGCACATGCCGGGGACGATCTTTTCCTCGTCGCCTAAGTGGATGTGGCAGGTGGAGGTGCCCATGATCATCAGCATGTTGCCGGCCTCGCAGATGCCCAGCGCCGGCACGGATACGTGCGCATCTACATTGGCAAGGGCCACGGCACAGCCCACGGGAAGGCCCGAGAACGCCGCCGCTTCCTCGGTGATCTCGCCCGCCTTTCCGCCGATGGAATGGATCTCGCGGGAGAGCTTCTCATCCACCACATGCTCCAGACGGGGATCGAGGGCCTTGAAAAAGTCGTCGGAAGGATAGCCGTCCTGCTTGTGCCAGATGGCCTTGTAGCCAGCCGTGCAGGAGTTGCGCATCTCCTTGCCGCAAAGCTGCCAGATGACCCAATCCGCGGCCTCCAGGAAGCGGTCCGCCTTGTCGTAGATGGCGGGATCCTCGTCCAGTATCTGCATGATCTTAGGGATCATCCATTCGGAAGAGATCTTGCCGCCATAACGCGCGAGGAACTTTTCGCCCCGCTGCGCGGCGATCTCGTTGAGCTTGTTCGCCTGAGCCTGCGCCGCATGGTGCTTCCAGAGCTTGACATAAGCGTGCGGGTTGCCCTTGAGCGTCTCGTCGTAGCAAAGCGGCGTTCCGTCCTTAAAGGTGGGCAGCATGGTGCAAGCCGTAAAGTCGATGCCCACGCCCACGACGTCGTTCTTATCGATGCCGGCCATGCGGATGACCCCGGGCACCGTGTTGGCGATAGCGTCGATATAATCCTTGGGGTGCTGCAGGGCCCAGTCCGGCATCAGGGGCGTGCCGTCCGGAAGCTGGGTATCCATCACGGCATGCGGGTACTCGAACACCGTCGAGCAAAGCTCCCTGCCGCTGCCGATCTCCACCAGCAGCGCGCGGGCGGACAGGGTGCCAAAGTCAATTCCGATGCAGTATTTCACGGTCTCAGACTCCTTTTGCACATTGCGATTTTATAAAGAAAAACGGGTACGATTTCTTAACTTGTATTCGCCGCCCGTGTTCGTCAATCCTTCTATTTGCAGAAGCAGCGCGGCAATTTGGGCGCATTTTGCCGTGCGTTCCTATATTTTTTTGCATAAAAAACAGCAAGGCGGAAAACATTGCCTTGCTGTTTTTGTTTTTGCACGTAATGCTTGGGGCGCCGATTACTTCAGCATGGAGCCGCCGTCGGCACGGACGGAAGCGCCGGTGATGTGCTCTGCCTCGTCGCTGCACAGATACACGGCCAGATACCCATCGTCATCGGGCAGGCCGGTGCGTCCCAGCGCGTAGGTGGGATACTTGGTAAAGAGCATCTTGTGATCGATGCCAAGATCCTTCTCGGGGCGCTTGAAGTTGGCGGGATTGCCGGACTTGAACTCGATCTGCACGCCCGCGGGCTGGATCATGTTCACGCGGATGCCGTAGTTGGCAAACTCAATGGCCGCCTCGCGCATCAGCATATGCATGCCGCCCTTGGTGAAGGCGTACACGGGATCGAAGTCGGTGGGGCGCTTGCCGTGCACAGAGGAGGTCATGCAGATGCAACCCTTGGTTTCCTTGAGGTACGGCAGGGCCGCCTGCATCATGTTGATGTAGCCGCCCAGGTTGGTGTTGATCAAAAGATCAAAGAACTCTTCGGGATACTCGTCAAAATCCATGTTCTTCTGCAGAGCGGCGTTGTTGACGAGGATATCCAGCTTGCCCCACTTGGCCACGGTCTGCTTGACCATGTCCTCAGCCTGGGCATAATCGGTCACGTCGGCCTGCACCAGGATGGCGCAATCCTCGCCGCCCAGGGCCTGCATCTCTTTGAGGGTTTCGTCGGCCATGGCCCTGTTGGACACGCAGTTGAGGCAGACCTTGGCGCCGGCCTTGACAAAACAGCGGGCTATGCCTTTGCCGATGCCCTTACCGCTGCCGGTAATGATGGCAACTTTTCCAGTCAAATCAAACATTGTCTTTTGCCTCCCCTATCAGCGGAATCTGTAATGGAGCATAAACCCGCCGTCCACACGGAGGGAAGCGCCATTGACATAGTTGGCATCCTCGCTGGCGAGGAAGCTGACCGTACCGGCAATCTCTTCCGGTGTTCCGGCCTTTTTCCTGGGGATGCGCTTGTCCATGTACACATACTGGCCGGCGAACGTGGAATCGAATATCTGGTCGTCGCCTTCCAGCGCGCCCAGCTCAACCACGTTGGTCTGCACGCCCTTGCGGCCATAAAACAGGGCGGCCTCTTTGTTCAGCATGGTGATGGCGCCCTTGGCGATGGAGTAAGCTGGGGTGGAACCGGTGGGCTTATCGTCGTGGATGGAGCTGACGTATACGATCTTGCCGTTGCCATAGCTTCCCATGTGCTCGCCGAAGGTGCGGGTAAGCACGAAAGCGGCCTTGGCATTGTAGTTCATCTGCTCAATAAACAGATCGTGATCCATCTTCTCGACGCAGGTCTTGACGGCCATGTTGTTGTTGAAGATGAGCGCGTCCACACGCGGGAACACTTCAAGTATCTGGGCCAGAACAGCGTCTGCATCCTCATAGTGCACAACCTCGCGGGTGATGTTGAGCACCTTAACGCCCTTGTTCTCCAGTTCCTTGATCAGCTCGGGGCAGGCATTGCCAAGTGCCAGATTCTGGACGCCTTCGTCCGCAAAACGGCGGGCAATGGCGGCACCGACAGCGCTGCAGCCCTCGGTAATATAAATGGTCTTTCCAGAAAAACGCATACAGTTTTCCCCCATGCATCAAATAAACTAAGCTCCATAAAACCCGGTACCGCACAGGCGATACCGGGTTCCTGGTCGTTCGTTAAGAGAGAACTTGAACTACTTTGATTAAGACCACAGGCGGTCGTTGCTGAACCAGTTGTCCCATTCGTTGGTGGGCTCCCAAACGCCGGGGATCTCGGGATGCACATGCGCAGCCAGGACTTCGTCGTCCAGCTCGTCGATGCCAAGGCCGGGCTTCTCGGGAACATCCATGAAGCCGTCCACGATCCTGGGCTTCTCGGAATCCTTGACCATGTCGGACCACCACTCGCAGTCGTTGGAGTGGAACTCCAGGCCCAGGAAGTTCTCGGTGGCAGCCACGGAGTGGATAGCGGCCAGGCAGGCAACGGGGGTCTCCGCCATGTGCTCAGCCATCTGCACGCCATATTCCATAGCCATGTCGCCGATCTTCTTGTTCTCCAGGATACCGCCGGAGGACAGGATGTCAGGATGGATAACGCTCACGCCGCCGCTCTCGAGCAGGGGCTTGAAGTTCTCCTTGAGGTAGATGTCCTCGCCGGTGGCGATGGGGCAGGTGGTGGAGTTGTTCAGGCGCACATACTGGTCGGTCAGCTGCCAGGGGATCAAATCCTCCAGCCAGCAGAGGTTGAAGCGCTCGATGCGCTTGGCCAGCTTGATGCAATCGTCCAGGCCGATGTGGCCGAAGTGGTCGATGGACAGCGGGATCTCATAGCCGATGACGCTGCGAACCTCTTCCACATAGTTCTCCAGATAATCGAAGCCCTTTTCGGTGATATGGATGCCGGTGAAGGGATGGGCGATGTTCTGGAAGTCATAGGCACGGTTGGACCAGTAGCGGGCAGCGGCGGCATCGCCGGCGGCCCTGGCCTCGCGGGCCTTCTTATACAGGGCGCGGCCTTCCTCCAGGAAACCGATGGGAGCGCTCAGGGCACCCTCAACGTCGGTCAGCTGGCCGATGCCAAGATCCATCTTCAGCATGGTGTAGCCGTGCTTTTCGATGCGCTTCTTCAGGGCATGGCCCATGTTCAGGCCGGTGTCCTTGCCATCCACATCGGTGTCGCAGTACATGCGGATCTTGTCGCGGAACTTGCCGCCCAGCATCTGATAGATGGGAACACCGTATGCCTTGCCGGCGATGTCCCAGCAAGCGATCTCAACGGCGCAAACGCCGCCGGCCTGACGAGACTGGCCGCCATACTGCTTGATGCGGCGGAAGATCTTGTCGATATTGCAGGGGTTTTCGCCGATCAGGAAACGCTTGAGCATCTGCGCATACAGCTTGGAAGAACCATCGCGAACCTCACCGTAGCCGGTGATGCCCTGGTTGGTCTCCAGGCGGAGCAGCGTGCAGTGCATGGGAGCGCCTACAATGTCCACAAACCGCATGTCGGTGATCTTAAGATCGGTCGGCTTGGAGTACGTGTTTGTGTACGCAAGAGTGCTTTCGTAGTTCTCCTTGGTCAAAGTTAAGTCCCTCCCTTTATTCATCTATGTTGTCCTGCCGTGCAGACCTTCTGCCCGGCAGGAAACACAAATTCAACTAGTTAGTAGTATACACACATGCAGTAAAGATTGCAATAGCTTTTTCATCCCCGTGCGGCGATGGAAAGCCTGTGCAGCTCAGCTGCAGCGGGCCAGCGTTTTTGCTCAGCAGCCGGCGTGCTTGCGGTACCTTTCGATGATCTCCAGGCACATTCTGGTGTTGTGATAGGGGGCCTTCCAGCCGCTGACCTTGTTCTCGTTGGAAGAGATGGGCTTCAGGTCGTCGCCCAGCATGGGGAACCACTCGCCGTACTTGTGATCGACGACGTTCTCGCGGATGAACTCCATGGCCTTCAAAGAGGCGTCCAGGAACTTGTCCTCGCCGGAAAGCTCCCAGGCATTGAGGAATCCGACAACGGTTTCGGCCTGCACCCACCAGCTGCGGGAGGTAAGGGTCTTGTTTTCGTCGGTCTTTACCTCGTACAGCATGGAACCGTCGGGAAGGATGTCCTCGTCCAGGCAGGCGGCGGCCATCTTAAGGCAGATGGGCTTGGCCTTTTCGATCATGGCTTCCTCGCCCAGCACCTCGGCGGTTTCCATCATCAGCCAGGTGCCCTCGATGTCGTGTCCGGGAGACACGTCGTTGGAGGTGGAGGTCCAGTCGGTCTTGAAGAACATGGTGTAATGGCCGATCTCCTGGTTGACGATCTTATCCAGCATCACATCCAGATGCTCGCGCACCTTGCCCTGCATGCGGTCGTTCTTCCACACGCGCAGCAGGCAGGTGTAGGCCTCGATCAGATGCAGGTGGGTGTTCATGGTCTTGGTGCTGACGGTATCGCGCTTGATCTGGGAACGCGAATCAGTCATGATGGTCCAATCGCGCTCGAACAGCTCAAAGTAGCCCTTGTTTTTAGGATCGTAGGCGTGCTTTTCCAGCAGTTCGAATACCTCCAGGGCGCGATCCAGGGCCTGCATATCGCCGAAGGTGCGGCAGTATTCGCTGAAGGCGTAGATGGTGAAAGCCTCGCCGTAGACCATCTTGTGGGCGGCTTCCGGATCGCCCTTATAGTCCAGCATGTAATAGGCGCCGCCGTATTCCTTATCCAGGAACTTGTCCACAAAAAAGTCGTAGGCGCGCTTGGCCATTTCCTTGTACTCGGGCTTGCCCAATACGCGATAGGCGCTGGCAAAGCTCCAGATGAGCCTGGCGCCAAGAATCAGGCACTTGGACGCCTTTTCCACGGGGGTGCCGTCGTCGACGGTGGCGCCGACAAAGCCGCCGAACTGCTTATCCTGTGTCTTTGCGATCCAGAAGGGAAGGATGTTGTTTTCCACCTCATCCAGCGCAAGTTCGTAGAGCTTTTGGAAACGCGGATCTACCTTACTCATGCCTTTTTCCTCCTTGAGGTTTATTTTGTATTGCAAGCAAAAAAGCGCAGCGCTTTCGCTTGGGAACAATCGATCAAACAACAAAACAAGTATAACACAAATAACACAACAAGCAATAAATTAGGGAGAATTCAACACAACAACCCTTATTCGCGTGCGTTCGAAAACAACTGACGATCGCCCTCACGCTCGCGCAAAAAGGCCTCGACCTCCGCCATGGTGGGCAGGGCGATCTGCGCGCCCATCCTTGTGGCACACAGGGCTCCTGCCGCACAGGCCGTTGTGACGGCGCGCAGTATGTCATGCGTCTTCAGGTATTCGATGGTCATGGCGCCGGTGAAGGTATCGCCGGAAGCTGTGGGGTCCACCGCCTCGACCTTGAAGGCGGGCACGAAGGCGTCTATCTCATCGCCCAGCACATAAGCGCCGCGGGCGCCAAGTTTCAACACCACAAAGGGAACGTGTGTACGCTCCTTGAGCGTGCGAGCCGCCGCCTTCACCTCTTCTTCCGTGTCCACCGGCAGGCCGGAGAGGGCTGTGGTTTCCGTCTCGTTGGGCGATAGGATAAACAGGCTCTCGATCTCTTCCACCGGGAACTGCTGAGCGGGGCCGGCGTCCAGCACCACGGGGATGCCGCGCTTTTTTGCTTCCCGGCCGGCGGCAAGGATCACGCCCCGGGGGATCTCCAGCTGCATCATCACGGCGTCGACCTGTCCGGCGAACATGGAAGGCACGTCTTCCTCGCGGATGCACATATTGGCGCCCGGGAAAACCAGGATGCGGTTGAGCCCGCCCGGCTCCACCAATATGGGCGCAAGGCCGGTGGGAGCCTCGTCCGTGCTGCGCAGAAAGCTGCAATCGATGTCTTCTGCCAGCAGGGACTCCCGCAGCGTTTCACCGAAGCCGTCCGCGCCCACGCAGCCGGCAAAGCGCACCTGCGCGCCCAAACGCCTTGCTGCGATGGAGGCATTGCCGCCCTTGCCGCCGGGGCTGTAGCTGAGCTCTGTTCCCATCACCGTTTCGCCGGAAACGGGAAAACGGGGCAACAGCATGTGCTGGTCCATATTGATGGACCCGATCACCAGAATGTTCGGCATGGAAATGCGCCCTCCAATCCTTTGGTCGTGGCAGTCATGATTGCCCGTATTTCAATCCAGACATAGCCGAAAGCGGCCGATCGTCTTATGCAGGGGTGCAAAAGCCGGCACGCAGCCTGTGCACAGACATCCGGCTTTTCTCTCTCTTATACGCTTCATTCCGTCTAGAAGTATAGCATATCTTTAGGCACAACTCACCATCAAATTTGCCCCGCAAACAAAAAAAGCGACGCCCGCGGAAAGCATTCGCAAGGCATCGCTTTTTTGTTGTGTTCAGTTGTCCAGCCGCTGGACAAAGCCCGTTTTTTCCTCGCTGTTGTAGCCGGCTTTTCGGTAAAAACCGAGCGTCTTTTCGTCCTTGGCGCCGGTGAGCAGCATCAGCTTATAACAGCCCTGCTGCCTGGCAAGCTCCCTTGCATAGTCAAGGCAAGCCGTGGCGTAGCCGCGTCCGCGGTAGTCCTTATGCGTCACCACATTCTCCACCAGGGCGTAAGGCCTTGCCCCGCGCGTTAAGTTGGGCACGATCAGGCAAACGCAGGAGGATACCAGCTTCCCGTCTATCTCCTGGACGATCAGATGGTGGTTTTTATCGCGCAGTATTTCCTGCCAGACACGCCGAAGCTGCAGCGTATCCTGAGGGATCGCGCTTTCGTGCAGGTGCAGATACAGTTTAAGCACCTGCAAAAGGTCGCCTTCCGTCGCTTCGCGCAGCATCCGAGCACGCTCCTTTACTGGTTCACGCTCATCTCCGGCTGCTCATGCTTTTCGGCCGCCTGGGCGGTAAAGACGAGCTTGCCGTCCTGCATGTGCATATGCACGCTGTCGGAGAGCTTCACACGGCCGGAGAGCAGCTCCTCGGAGAGGGAATCCTCCACCATGCGCTGGATGGCACGGCGCAGGGGCCTGGCGCCATAGATGGGATCGAAGCCCTCCTTAGCAAGGTAGGACAAAACCTCCTCGTCCCAGGAAAGCTCGATGCCCCGCTCGTGCAGGCGCTTGGCCACCTGCCCGAGCATCAGCGAAGCGATGCTGTGGATGTCCTTTTGCTCCAGCTGGTGGAAGACGATCAGCTCATCCACACGGTTTAAGAACTCGGGGCGGAACGACCTTTTCAGCTCGTCCAGCATCTGTTCCTTCATGCGCTCGTAGCCCTGCACGCTCTCGTTTTCGTCCGTGCCAAAGCCCAGGGCGCGGGTCTTGCCGATCGCCTGCGCGCCCACGTTGGAAGTCATCACGATCACGGTGTTCTTAAAGTCCACGGTGCGGCCCTTGCCGTCGGTCAGGCGGCCGTCCTCCAGTATCTGCAAAAGGATGTTGAACACATCCGGATGGGCCTTTTCGATCTCATCCAGCAGGATCACGGAATAGGGCTTTCTGCGCACCTTCTCGGTCAGCTGGCCGCCCTCCTCATAACCGACGTAGCCCGGAGGCGAACCGATCATGCGGGAAACGGCATGCTTTTCCATATACTCGGACATATCGATGCGGATCAGGGCGTCCTCATCGCCGAACATGGACTCGGCCAGGGCCTTGCACAGCTCGGTCTTGCCCACGCCGGTGGGGCCAAGGAAGATGAAGGAGCCGATGGGCCGCTTCTGGTCCTTCAGGCCCGCGCGCGCCCGGCGCACGGCCCGCGCCACGGCAAACACGGCCTCGTCCTGGCCGATCACGCGCTGGTGCAAAATCTCCTCCAGGTGAAGCAGCCGCTCGCTCTCGGTTTCGGTGAGCTTGGTCACGGGGATGTGCGTCCACTGGGCAACCACGGAGGCGATCTCCTCCTCGCCCACTTCCTTCTGGCTGGCGGAAACGCTGCTCTCCCATTCGCGGCGGCGCTTTTCCATATCGTTTTTGAGCTTTTGTTCCTCGTCGCGGACCTTGGCGGCCTCCTCAAAGCGCTGATGGGCAACGGCTTCTTCCTTCTCCTTGCGCAGCGCTTCCAGGCGGTTTTCGTCCTCCTTCATGTCCAGCGGTGTGGTGTAGGAGTGCAGGCGCAGCTTGGAGCAGGCCTCGTCCACCAGATCGATGGCCTTATCGGGCAGGTAACGATCGGAAATGTAGCGATGGGACAGCTCCACGGCGGCCTTGATGGCCTCGTCCGTAATGCGTACCTTGTGGTGCGCCTCGTATTTATCGCGCAGGCCGCGCAGTATTTCCACGGCCTCCTCGGGGCTGGGTTCGCCCACGGTCACGGGCTGGAAGCGGCGCTCCAGGGCGGCGTCCTTTTCGATGTGCTTGCGGTATTCATCCAGCGTGGTGGCACCGATGCACTGCATCTCGCCCCTGGCAAGGGCGGGTTTTAAGATGTTGGCCGCGTCGATAGCGCCCTCGGCCGCGCCCGCGCCGATGATGGTATGCAGCTCGTCGATGAAAAGCACCGTATCCTTGCGGCTTTTAAGCTCATCCATGGCGTTCTTTAGGCGTTCCTCAAACTCGCCGCGGTACTTGGCGCCGGCCAGCATGCCGGCAAGGTCCAGGGTAATGATGCGCTTACCCTTTAAAAGCTCGGGGATGTTGCCCTCCACGATGCGCTGAGCCAAGCCCTCCACCACGGCGGACTTGCCCACGCCCGGCTCGCCGATCAATACGGGGTTGTTCTTCGTGCGGCGGGAAAGGATCTGCAAAACGCGCTCGATCTCGTCCGTGCGGCCGATCACGGGGTCCAGCTCGCCGTCCTTGGCGGCCTTGGTCAGATCGCGGCCGTATTTGTCCAGCGTAGGGGTGGAACCGTCGCCGCCGGCGGCGCCTTCCTCATCGGGGGGCGACTGCTTGTTGCCCATGGCGGCCAGCTGGCTTTGCAGCTGGCTGTACAGCACCTGCGGGTCAGCGCCCAGCTCTTTCAGCACATGGGCGGCTACGCCCTCGCGTTCCTTGAACAGGGCAAGGAGTATGTGCTCGGTGCCCACATAATTGCAGTCGAGCTTCTTGGCCTCCACGGCACTTTGCTCCAGCACCTTCTTGGACCTTGGCGTATAGCCGAAGGCGTCGGAAAACTGATAGTTTCCCTCGCCGATCAGGTGCAGGATAGAGCGGTTGACCGTCTCGCCGCTCAGGCCCATCTGGCGCAGGATGTCCCCGGCCATGCCCTCTTCGTTGACGATGCCGAGCAACAGATGCTCGGTGCCTATATAGTTGTGGCCCAGGTTCTTGGCCGCCTGGGTGGCTGCCAGCAGGGCCTTTTTTGCGTTTTGTGTAAACCTATCGAAAAAACCTGCCATATGTTTTCAACTCCATTCCATGCCGTGGGGCGTTCAGCCCACAGCGCTTAATTCGTCGCGCACAATCTTTGCGCGCAGGGTGATCTGTTCTTCGGCGGAAAGCTCCCTTCCCTCGTTCCTTTGAATGGCGGCGGGCTGGGCGGCCAGCATCAGCCGGTCCAGCGCATCCGGCTGCACATCCGCAAAACCAAGGTCCATAGCAAGGCGCACATCGGAAATACGCTGCATGAACTCCTTCAGGTTCATGCGCCTGGCGTTGCAAAGTATGCCGTAGGAGCGCAGCAGCCGATCCTCCAGGGCGACGGCATTTTTATCCAGCAGAACCTTGCGCGCGTCGCGTTCGCGCTGCATCACCTGCAGGGCCGCTTCGCCCAGGGCGTGCACGATCTCGTTTTCGTTGCGGCCCAGGGTGATCTGGTTGCTCAACTGGTACATGTTGCCGTTGGCCTGCGAGCCCTCGCCGTAAATGCCGCGCACGGTGAGCCCGATGCGCGAAACGGAGCGGATGATGGGCCCAATCTGCTGCAAAATGGTCAGCGCCGGCAGGTGCAGCATGACGGAAACGCGCATGCCCGTGCCCGTGTTGGTGGGACAGGCGGTCAGGTACCCGTAGCGGCTGTCGAAGGCGTAGCCGCCCTTTTCCAGGGCGTCGTCGGTCAGATTGGCCTTCATGAGGGCCTCGCCCAGGCCGAGGCCCGGCAGGATGGCTTGGATGCGCAGATGGTCCTCCTCGTTGACCATCACATACACGCTGCCCTCCATCAATTCGATCAACGCGCCGCCGTCCTTGCCGGCCAATTCCGGCGAGATGCGGTGCTGCTCCACCAATTCGCTGCGCGCGTTCAGGGAAAGGTCCGCCATGCGCACCATGTGTGCTTCGCCCAGGGAGGCTTCCTGGCCTTTCAGGCAATCCATGGTCTTATCCAGGACCTTCTGGGCCATTTCCGCGCTCATGTGCGAGGGAAAGGGGATCTCCTCGAAGTTCCGCGCCAGGCGGATGCGCGAGGAAAGCGCGATGGTTTCCGGCATGTCACTCCCCCTCCTTCTGCAGGGCTTTGATCTGGTCGCGCAGGCTGGCGGCGCGCTCGAAGTCCTCGGCGGCGACGGCCTGCTCCATTTCTTTCTTCAGGGCAGCGAGGCTGTCCTTCATCTTATCGTGTTCCTCCGGCGCAGGGCGGCGGTTTTCAGGCACCTTGCCCGCGTGCACCACGCGGCCGTGCATGCGCTCCAGCATGGGTTCCAGCTGCTTGGCAAAGGCCTTGTAGCAGTTGGCGCAGCCGAGGCGACCGCCGGTGCGGAATTGCTCATAGGTCATGCCGCAGGTGGGGCAGCGCAGCTCGCTTTCCTCTGTGTGGCTGCCCTCCTTCAGAAAGCCGGCCATCAGGTCGCCCAGCGAAATGCCGTCGAACAGATCGTGCTTATGCTTGGCAAAGCACTGGCTGCACAGGTTTTTTTCATAACTGTTTCCGTTGGTGATGGTGGTAAAGCGCACGTTCGCTTCGCGAATGCCGCATTCTTCACACAGCATGCCTATCTCCCCTTTCGATGGCCGTCTCTGTTTAGTATTGCTCGTTTTTCAGGAAAAGAAGCGCCGCCTTCAACTGTTTTGCGCGCAGGGCCGCGCCGCCGCTTCCGGGCAGCTGGCTCTCGTCCAGGGCAGCGAACAGCATGGACGCCTCGCGCTGCGTCAAAAGCTCCTGCTTGCGCAGGGATAACAGCAGCTTTGCAAGCTCCGTCTCCGTAAGGGAGGCGGGCAGGGACTGACACAGGTTTTGGATAGCGGCCATGCGGCTGGAATCGATACGCCAGATGCGCACGTATCCGCCGCCGCCGCGTCGGCTTTCGATGCGGTAACCATGCTCGTTGGTGAACCGCGTGGATAAAACATAATTGATCTGCGACGGGGCACAGCCAAAGCGCGCGGCCAGTTCGTTGCGCTGCAGCTCTACCCTGGGAACATCGCCTTCCATGAGCGCTTTGATAAAGCTCTCGATGGCGTCGCTGACGCCGGATGCCATGCTGCCTCGCCCCCTTTTTGACTTTGACTATCTTTGACTTTAATTTTATTATAGCAGATTCCCTATGGCATGCAAGTTAAAAAATCATGAATCGCAAACGCAATAAAACGCACCTTTATGCCACAAACAAAGGAGCAGACATATCTGCTCCTTCGATCGTTTTGTTGTCGTTCGCCGTACAGCGCGCGCATTCAGCCCTGCAGCTTGCCAAGATCGTAGGGCGTTTCCTGGTACACATAGTAGTTGAGCCAGTTGGCAAACAGCAAATTGGCGTGGCCGCGCCAGCGCACGATGGGCTCCTGCGTTGGGTCGTCGTTTGGAAAGTAGTGCCTGGGCACGGGCATATTCATGCCCTTGGCCAGGTCGCGCTCGTATTCCTTTTTGAGCGTGTCGGCGTCGTACTCGCAGTGGCCGGTGACGAACACATGCTTGCCATCGAGCGAGGAGACGAGATACACACCCGCCTCGTCGGACACGGCCAGCACCTGAAGCTCAGGCACGCGCTCGATGTCCTCCAGGCGCACCTCCGTATGGCGGGAGTGCGGCGCGTAAAACACATCGTCGAAACCGCGGGTCAGCGGTGCAAGCTTGTCGCACAGCTTGTGGGCAAACACGCCGTGCATCTTTTTTTCCAGGGGGTATTTTTCCACCCCGTAGCGGTAAAACAGGCCGGCCTGGGCCGCCCAGCAGATGTACATGGTGGAAAAGACATGCTTTTGTGCCCAGTCCATGATGGACTTGAGCTCGTCCCAATAGAAGACAGATTCGTATTCCAGCTGCTCCACAGGGGCGCCGGTGATAATCAGGCCGTCGAAGTTCTGGTCCTTGACCTCGTCGAACGTCTTGTAGAAGGCGAGCAGATGCTCCTGCGGCGTATTCTTGGAGGTATGCGTGGCCGTGCGCAGGAAGGTGACCTCCACCTGCAGGGGCGTGTTGCCGATCACGCGCAAAAGCTGCGTCTCGGTGACGATCTTCGTCGGCATCAGGTTCAGCACGGCGATGTGCAAAGGACGAATGTCCTGGCTGGCCGCGCGCGAGCTGGTCATCACGAATATATTTTCCGCCGCAAGCAGGTTTACGGCAGGCAGGTTGTCCATAATCTTAACAGGCACAGGCGCCCTCCTTCCGGATGCAAAGCCCGAACATTCCAGCGTTGCATCTTTCGCAAAGATAAACATACAGACATACGCGGCCCTGTGTCTATCTTTTTTTTGTAAAACTTGAACCGGCATGCGGGTTTTATGCCAAATTTACCCATCAATTTGGGAACCTGCGGTCCGTTTCTCTCGTCTTATGGAGGAATCACCGCTCTTTTAACCCCTTTTTAATGATGCAAAGATGCGGCAGGCAAGCGGTTTCCCTTGCACAGATTCTCCTGAATCGCTATAATATGGTTATGCCTGTGGCCGCTCTTGCCTTGCCACAGCAATGATCCATGACTTTTTTCAATGCTTATGTTACTTTAAGGAGGACCCCGATCATGAAGAAAAGGCTGATCCCCGTCTTGCTGCTGGTTTTGCTCGTGTTGCTTTCCGCCTGCAGCAAGCCCAAGCTGGATCCTGTCATGTCCAATACGCCGGCGCCGGAAGAAGAAGAGCAGACCGCCACGGCCACGCCCGCTTCCGTCACC
>JBNRMU010000002.1:0-10386 GCA_050309765.1 Christensenellales bacterium | reverse complement strand
GAATACAGCCGCATCAAGGAGGAAGGCGCCAGGCTTTACCCCTACGACATAGATAAGTACATCGCCCACAAGTCCCCCTTTATCGAAGCGATCTACAAAAAGCTTGGGCTGTAGAGTTACGCCCATTTTTGCAAAAAACGGGGCATGTAAAAGGATTTTGACGGGCGAAAAAGCCCGGTGTCAAAGCCTTTTGATCGACGTGACAGGTTCAAATCCTGTAACCTTGAGTCGTTCCCTGAGCGGAACGAAATTCGCAAAGGTGGCGGCAGAAATGGAAATCGGCACAAAAATACGGGCGGCGCGAAACGCGGCGGGGCTGACCCAGGAGCAGGCGGCCGAAGCTCTTCACGTCAGCAGGCAGACCGTTTCCAATTGGGAAAACGGCCGGTCTTACCCGGATATCGTCAGCGTGATCCATATGAGCGACCTGTATTCCATCAGCCTGGACCACCTTCTCAAGGAGGATGTTCCCGTGAAGCAAAGCTATATGGAATACCTGAAAGAAAGCACCGACACCGTCAAAAGCAACGAAAAAAAGGCCAAGCTCATCCTTGTGCTGGGAAGCCTTGGCATCTGGGCATTGTCCCTCGTCGTTTTCTGGCTGATCGTGCGCGGGCCGGACACGATGGGCTATGGTCTCATCTTCATGTGGGCGGTGCTGCCCGCGATGTTCTTTATCGTCTCTTACATCATCGGCCGACACGGGTATTTCGGCAGGCTCAAGTATCTTGCGCCCGTCGTCTTCAGCCTGATGTACTCGCTCAGCGGCTATACGACCTATGCCGTTGCAGATCAAATGGTGTACAAAACCGTGATGTGGCCGGATTTTGCCAAGCTGCCCCTTGGCCTTGTGATCTCTTTCGCGGGCCTGGGCCTTGGGCTGTGGCTTTCCCACCGCGAAAAAAAGCGCAAGGCCGCAAACGCCGAAAACTAAACGCACATCTGCGCAAAAGCGAGCGGAAAAAGGTTTCCCTTTCCGCTCGCTTTTTTGTATAAGTATTAGCCGCGCAGCTGCTCGTCCAGGTCGAAGCAGGGCTTGAGCGCCGGATACAGCGCGTCGTACACCTTATACACCTTTTCGTAAATTGCCTGCGTCTTGGGATCGGGCAGGTTGCGCGTCTCCTCCACTGGGCTGCCGGCTGCCTCGATCAAATCCTTCCAGATGCCAAGGCCGATGCCCGCCACCAGCGCGCCGCCGTAAGCGCCGCCCTCGCCGGAGCCGGCAATGGTCACCACGGGCAGGCCGAAGATGTCGGCCGCCATCTGGCGCCAAACCTCGGACTTGGCGCCGCCGCCGGAGAGGATGATCTTTTCCGGCTTCATTTCCGGGTCCATGGCGAAGATGCGCTCGGCCACCTGGCGCAGCGAGAAGGTCACGCCCTCCATCACGGCGCGGTTCATGGCCGCATGCCCGTGCTCCAGGCCCAGGCCGAAGAACACGCCGCGCGCCGCGGGATCGGGATAGGGGCAGCGCTCGCCGCTCAAATACGGCAGGAACAAAAGCCCGCCGCAGCCGGGCGCAACGCTTGCGGCCTCTTCGCTCATCAGGTCGTACACGTCGCGGCCGCTCTTTTCGGCCTGCGCCATCAGGTCCTTGCACATTTCGTCGCGGAACCAGCGGTAGGAGCCGCCTGCGGCCAGTGTCACGCCCATGGCATGCCACAGGTCCTTGGCGTTGTTGCAGAAGACCTGCAGCTCGCCCTTGGGGTTTTCCTTAAAGCCGTTCAGGCCCATCGCTACCACGCCGGAGGTGCCGATCACCACGCCGAGGATGCCCTGGCGCACCAGGCCGGTGCCGGTGGTCTGGATCACGGCGTCGCCGCCGCCGGCGGTCGCGGGCAGGCCCTCGGGCAGGCCGGTCAATTCAGCGGCTTCCTTCGTCACATAACCGGCGATCTCATAGGATTCGTAGGCCTTGCCGAACAGGCTGCGGGGCAGGCCCACCTTTGCGATGATCTCGTCGCTCCAGCTGCGTTCCTTTACGTTGAACAGCCCCGTACCGGAGGCGTCCGCCACATCGGTGGCAACCTCGCCGGTCAGGCAGAAGCGGATGTAATCCTTGGGGCAGATGACCCGGCGGGTGCGGGCAAAGTTCTCCGGCTCGTTCTCCTTCATCCAGAGGATCTTGCCGCCGGTGTAACCGGTGAGCATGCGGTTGTTGGTCAGTTTCACCATGCCGTCCAGACCGCCGCACATCTCGACCATCTCGTCGCACTGGGCCTGATTGCGCTGGTCGTTCCAAAGGATGGCCGGGCGCACCACCTGGTTGTTCTCGTCCAGGGCGACCATGCCGTGCATCTGACCGGAAAAGCCAAGGCCGGCGATGTCCTTTTTATCCACGCCGGATTTTTCCAGCACGGCGCGGATGGATTTGACCGCCGCGTCCCACCAGATGGCTGGGTCCTGCTGGGTCCAGCCGGGCTTGGGCGTTTCCAGGGGATACTCTATGGTCTTGGATGCCAACACCTTCCGCGTTTCGTCTACCAGTATGGTCTTGGTGCCGGAAGTGCCCACATCAATGCCCAGTACATAGCGCATACGCAATTCTCCTCCCATGTTCTATTCAAATGCAGCAAAATACATCGCCTGCGTGGGGGTCACGCTCTTGGTTACAGTATACACGAAATCCATTTGGGAAGAAAGCCAAACTTGCAGGCGCGTCCGGTTTTCTGAAAAATATGAGATAGTTATTTGGTATCAGCTATGCCTTGCCGCATGTCAGCGGCGCTGCGGCGCACAAAAGGCAGGGCCCGCATCGGGCCCTGCCTTGCCTGTATTTCGGCAGTTTTTTTACAGCTCACAGACGTTTTCCGGCTTGCCGTCCAGATAGGCGTAGACGTTGCTAAACACGATCTTGGCCCTGCGGATCATGGACTCCTCGGAAAGGAAGGCCACGTGCGGTGTTAAGATGGTGTTGGGAGCGGAAAGCAGCGGATAGTCCTCGGGGATGGGCGGCTCCATGTCGTACACGTCGATGCCGGCGCCGGCGATCTTGCCCTCGCACAAGGCTTTGGCCAGGGCGGCGTTGTCCACGATGGGGCCGCGGGCGCAGTTGATGAACAAGGCGGTTTTTTTCATCAGGGCGATCTGCTCCGCACCGATCATGCCCTTGGTGGAAGCGTTATTGGGAACGTGCAGGCTGACGATGTCGGACTTTGCCATCAGTTCCTCCAGGGAGACGTATTCCACGCCGATCTCCAGAGCTTCCTTAGACACGGAACGGGAATAGCCCAGCACCTTGGCGCCGAAGGCCTTGAACAGGCGCGCGGTCATAAGCCCGATGCGGCCGGTGCCGATGATGCCAACGGTGCGGCCGCCGATCTCGGTGCCCATCAGGCCCGCGGAGGTCGCACCCTTGCGGGTAGCGGCGTCGGCGGCGGTCACTTTGCGCATCAGGCCGATGGTAAGCCCGATCACCAGCTCTGCTACGGTCTGGTTGGAATAGTTGGCGGCGTTGCAGATGGTGATGCCCTTTTCCTTGGCAACGCTCAGGGCGATATGGTCGATGCCGGTAAAGGCAACATCCAGCATTTTCAGCTCATCTGCGCCGTCGAAGGCGGCCGCCGGATAGGGATTGTTGGCGATGATGGCGATCTGGCAGCCCTTGGTGCGCCTGGCAAGCTCGGCCGCGTCGGTGGTCTTGTTGTCGTAGTAAACGAATTCATGCCCACGCTCGCGGATGCCGGCGGAAAGCTCCTCAATCAACTCTTTAGAAACCCCGATGGGCTCAAGCAAACTGATTTTCATTTTTTGTTTTTCCTCCCGCAAATAGCAAAGATTTACGGTTTATGCTACCGCATTTACGCAAAAAAGTCAACTTGCGCAAGGCGGTCGGTCTGCATAAGCCGGCTTCTTTTAGCCGATACTAGCTACAAAGCGAGGGAAACGACTCCCTTGCTTACCCAAAGGTTTCAGGGAGGTCATTTCAATGGAGAACAACCGCAACAGCAACCAGAACAACCAAAACAGCAATAATCAAAACAACAACCAGAACAACAATCAGAACAATCGCAACAGCAACAATCGCAGCAGCAATAACCAGAATAATCAGAACAGCAACCGTTCCGACAGGTTCTGATCCGCTCTCAAAAAGGCGGGCCGGTTGGGAGTATTCCCGGCCAGCCCGTTTTTTATTCTTTTGCCTTGAACGCTTGGTCAAAAGCCAGCATAGATTTCCTTTTCCGCGCAGAAGCGTTCCCCGCACACGATCTCGCCGCTGTCCAACGCAAAATCGACCTTTTCGCCGTCCACCAACAGGGTCTTGGGCAGGCCGGCGCAGCCGGCAAAGCGCAGGCTCTTCAAGCGCAAAGCGCCGTCCTCTATGCGGATACGCACGCCCTTTTCCTCATAGGAGACAAAACCCCAGGCCCCATCCACGGACCACAGGCAGCGAAAGCCCTGCGGATGCAGGGGGGCAAAACCAAGCCTTCCCTCGTACAGGTCGTACATAAAGCCGCTGTACACCAGCAGCAGCGCGAAGCTAGCCATGGACCTTGCGTAGTTGGAGCCGCACTCCATCTCGTTCCAGGGATTGCGCAATCTGCCGTCGTAGCGGTCGCGCACGGCGCGCACGCAGTTAAGGCCCTCCTTCTCCAATCCGTGCAGGATCATATGCGACGCGGCCGCGTACTCAAAGCCGTGCATGGTCTCCTCGCTGTATGGCGCGCCGATCAGCGGGCGCTGCGTTCCCTCCGGCCAGGCGCAGATGCGAAGTCCCGCCTCGTCGTCCAGGCAGTACAGGCGGCAGGGGTTCATGTAATCGGCCGCCCGCTCCATGAAGTTGTTTTTGTAAAGGTTCTCAAGGGCTGTTTTGACCTTGTCCTCATCGAAGATATCGCCAAGGCCGATCAGGTCCGCATGCCACTGGCCGAGCATCTGGTCGATGGAGCAGCCCTCGCCGATCTGATATTTGATCTCGCCGCGCTCGTCGTTCCAATAGGCCTCCACCGCCGTACCGCCGACCAGGCCCTTGCCCTTGGTATAGCCCTCCAGCTCGCCCTTGTCGTGCAGGTCGATCTTCTGGATGAAGTATCTGCCGTTGAACAGCTCCTCGTTGAGCTTCTTTTTGCCGCTCGCAAAGATGGCTTCGTATTCCGCGGCCGCTTCTTCGTCGCCCACCAAGCGCGCCATTTCGGCGCCGGCCCGCAAGGCGCCCAAATACATGCCGGATAGCCAGGCGTTGGGCCCAAACAGCTCCATATCAAGCGTGTGGTGCTGCCTTCCCTCCAGGATGCCGTCCTTGTTCGGGTCCCAGCGGTCATAGTTTTCCTCGCTCCAGGCATATTCGATGGTCTTTTTCACCATCGGCCAAAGCGACTTGAGCCAATCCAGATTGCCGCAGAGCTTAAACTCGCGGTACACGCGCATCACGGTGCCGAACTGCCCGTCCACACAGGGGCGGAAGTCCGTCGCCTCGCGGCCGAGGGGCAGCATCAGCCGAAAGCCCATGGCGCCGCTGGGCAGAACGCTGTAGATGTATTCGTTCTGGCGCATGCTTCTTTCCAGCGCAGGGAACAAAAACGGCAGCGCATAGGTATAGCTCCATACATGGGTACAGCTGCCCTCGCAGCTGCCGGCGTCGATGTGGCAGCCCTCAAAGCCGTACAGCGAACCGTCCTCCAGGCGCAGACAGGTGGGCGACTTGATCACCGCCAGGTTGGCGGAGACGGCCTCTATGACCTCCTCCGGCAGGGTGGAGGAAAACAGCGTATCCGTAAAGGCCTGCGTTTCCCTTTCCAGGTCGATAAAGTTCTGCACGCTGTACGCCGCCACATCCAGCGCGCCGGTGAACTGCGTGGCGTAATAGTGCCGCCAGAGGTTGCGCGGGCCGTGCATATGCTCGTGCTCGCATCCGCATTCGCAGTCTTCCTCGTGGTGGTGTTCATGCGCGTGTGCCTTGGGCGGGTTCCAGTAATTGCTCATATACGGCACATACCAGCTGAGCACAAAGCGGATCTCCCCCGTTTGGCCAGCGGGCACATCCACCTGGGCGCTGAGGCTGGCAACGTCCGCCGCGCTGTAGTTGACGTCGCCACCATGCTTTTCGTCGTCATAGACGCGATCCTTCAGCGGGCCGGGCGCGGAAAAGTCCTGCCAGAAGGTGCTGAGATTGTCAAACCAGTTGCCGCGGTACCAGTACAGCTGCCGGGAACCCTGCATGCAGGTGGTCGCCATGCAAAGGCCGGCGTTCACATCCGGGATGCGCAGAAGCAGCGCGCGGCCGCTTTCCGTCTCGTGGTAGCTGTGCAGCCCGCCCACGTTGGCAAGCAGGTTGCTCAGGGAAAAGCATACGGTATAGCGCAGGTCGTCCGCGGTGGTGTTCTCGATGGAAAAACGGAAGAAGGCCGCCGGCAGCGAGGAATCCAGATCCTTGTTGGGGATGAAGGGGTTGAACGCCGTCATGTTGAGGCGGCCGGGGAAGCGGTGATCCCGCAGCCGCAGCTGCGCCATGGGAAAGCGGCCTTCAAACTCGCAGTCCTCAAAGTGCGGCATGCCCATCATGGAGGCGCGATCCGGGCCGAAACCATAGCCGGAAAAGTTGGGCCTGCCAAAGGCGCCCATGCGGGAGCCCAGGTACGGCCCCTGGCATACGCGCGCATCCAGCACCTTATCCCCCTTTTCCGCCTTGATGGCAAAATGGCTCAGGTTGGCGTTGGAACCCTTGTTCGGCTTGCCGAATATCTCCACATCGATCAGTTGGCCGTTGCCCGATAAACCGATGCAGCCGGCGCCGATGCCACCCAGAGGGAAGGATATCTCCCTGGCCTTTTCGCCCTTGTACACAAAGCTTTTCATACACGCGCCTCCTTTGCCGCCCGGGCGGCGGCAGATTTGCTGCTTCTAGGATAGCATACAGGCAGCTTGTTTTCTATATGGTTTTGCCGCAAAACAAAAGCGCCGGCCAAAGCTTGCTTTGGCCGACGCGGGATTGCCGGTAAGAATTACTCCTCGGTCTCGGTGGGGAGCTCTTCTTCGTCGATGGAAAGGTCGCCCAGTTCCATATCGCCGCCGGGCAGTTCGGTCTCGTCGCCGTACTCGGCCGCCTGACGGATGGAAAGGGAAATGCGCTTCTGCTCGGTGTTGACATCCAACACGCGCACGCGCACGACGTCGCCGACGTTCAGAACGTCCTCGACCTTCTCGATGCGGGTCTTGGCCACCTGGGAGATGTGCACCAGACCGTCCAGTCCGGGCTCCAGCTCCACAAAGGCACCAAAGGGAACGATGCGGACCACCTTGCCCTCCACGATGGAGTCGGTGGGATAGTTGACGGAAGCTGTCTCCCAGGGCTTGGGCTTGGTCTGCTTAAGGCCAAGGGAAATCCTCTGGCGCTCCTTATCCAGGGCCAGAACCAGCACGTCCACTTCCTGGTTGGGCTTGACCACATCGGAGGGATGCTTCACGCGGCCCCAGGACAGATCGGTCACATGGATCAGGCCGTCCACGCCGCCCACATCCACAAAGGCGCCGAAATCGGTGAGCCTGCGCACGATACCGTGCACGATCTTGCCCACTTCAAGCTTTTCCCACGCGGCGGCACGCTTGGCAGCAGATTCCTCCTGCAGCACGGCCTTGCGGGAGGCGACCAGGCGCCTCTTCTGCTTGTCGGCCTCGATGACCTTGAGCTTCAATTCCTTGCCAACGAACTGGTCGATCTTCTCGACATAGCGCTCGGAAAGCTGGGAAGCGGGAACGAAGGTGCGGATGCCCTCCACATCTACGATGAGACCACCCTTGACAACGTTCTTGCCGACACCTTCGATGTACTCGCCGTTTTCGAACTTTTCAACAAGGGCGTCCCAAACCTTGCGGTTGACGATGTTGCGCTGGGAAAGCAGCACATTGCCCTCGCCGTCGTTTACCTTAACCACTTCTACTTCGATCTTATCGCCGATTTTGAAGGCATCAAGGGGGTTCTCCTTAGTCGTCAGCTCTGCGCGGGGCACCAGGCCGTCGGATTTGTAGCCGATGTTCACACAGACCTCATCCTCGGTGACCTGCACAACAGTGCCCTCCACTGTCAGGCCAGGGCGGATGGAAACCAGCGTCTTTTCAAAGGCGGAGGCAAATTCCGGTTCGGCATTGGCGTCCTGTTTGGCCTGCTCGTCGTTAGCGACGGTCTCTTCGATGGAAACCGCTTCCACGGGGGCCTCTTCGGGCTGGTCGGTAGGGGTAGTGATGTTCTTGTCGAGTTCGCTCATTTGGGTTATAACCTCCTTGATGATCTCATCCGGCGTGGAGGCGCCGGCTGTGATTCCGATTGTGTCCTGCTTGCGCAGGTGGATCTGCAAAAGCTGGTCCGCCCGCTCCAACTGGTAGGTTCTTGGGCAAAACTGTTTGCAGATTTCAAAAAGTTTCCGCGTGTTGGAGGAGTTTTTGCCCCCCAGTATCAACATCACGTCCACTTGTTGGCTGAGCTGCGCCGCCTCGCTTTGGCGCAGAGAAGTCGTTTGGCAGATGGAATCAAAGACCGCAAGGTCTTTGACCTTTTGCGAAAGCACCGCCAATACTTCCTCGAATTTATCGCGTCGGCTGGTGGTTTGCGCCACAGCCAGCGCGCACGGTAACGGTTCAAGCTCCTCGGCTTCCTGCGCGTTTGCGATCACACGCCCATAACCAAAGCACCAACCCAGGATCCCCTGGACCTCGCTGTGCTCCTTCTCGCCGAAGATCAATACCGGAATTTGTTCCTTTGCGGCCTTTTCCACTCGCTGGTGGATGCGCGATACGAACGGACAGGTCGTATCTACGACCCGAACGCCGCGGGAGGAAAGCTCGTCCAATACCGCTGGCGGCACGCCGTGGGAACGGATCACCACCGTTTTCTCGGTGATGCTTTGCGTATCCTGCGCGACGCGAGCGCCCAGCGATGACAGCTTATCGACCACATACGGATTGTGGATCACGGGGCCGAGAGTCTGCAGCGTTTTTCCTTCGCGCAGCAGCTTCTCCACCGTATCCACGGAACGCTTTACGCCAAAGCAGAAGCCTGCGTGAGAAGCGATTTCCCAGCGCACGGCCCCACCTCCATAGACCTACACTCAATTCTGTTGATAATTCTTCATCATTTTTTAACTTCCTTCTAAAATATGACAATTAACAATTATTTAACTTTTTATTTCTTCGTTCCGCAGCGTCAGCAGGGCGTCCTCCACGCACTTTGTCGCCTGCTTCAGGTCCGGCCGTCTTTCCTGCCGGAGTGCGCCGAAATCCACCTCTTTGCCAACGCGCAGCCGAAGGCCGGTGAAGGGATTGTACTTTCCCTGTGCCCAGATGGGGATCATGGGAACGTTTGCGTGCAGAGCCAGCATCGCCGCCCCCTCATGCAGGGGCAAAAGAGGCGTTTCCTTGGGGTTGCGGTTGCGCGTTCCCTCCGGGAAGATCAGCACCAGTTCGCCGTCTTTGAGCCTTTTGAGCAGCTGCTTGATCGCGCTTATGTCGGCGGTTCCCCGGTTGACGCACACGGCGCGCACCCAGCCGATCGCCTGGTGCACGATGGGGATCCTGTCCAGCTCCGCTTTGGCCACAAAGCAGATGTAGCGGGGGGTCAGACAGGCAACGGCGACCATATCCCACAGGGTTAGATGGTTGCACACCAGCACCGCCGGACCGTCAGCCGGCAGGTTTTCCCTGCCCCTTCTCCTCATGCGCGTCCACAGCATGGTCGGCACGCACAAAAGCCAGTGCAGAAAACGATAGGCCCTGTCCATAGCCTACAGCCTCCCCATCAAAGAAAGGATGGTATCCACCACCTCGGGGATGGAAAGCGCGCTGGAATCCACGATGGTGGCGTCCTTGGCGCAGACAAGCGGCGACTCCTTGCGCGTGGTGTCCTGCTTATCGCGGGCGCGCAGCTCGGAAAGCACATCCTCAAAGCGGACTTTCTGCCCTTTTTCACAAAGCTCGTCAAAGCGTCTTTTTGCGCGCACGGTGTCGTCCGCGGTCAAAAAGAACTTGTATTGTGCATCCGGCAGCACCTTGGTGCCGATGTCGCGGCCGTCCATCACCACGTCTTTGCCGGCGGCCAGCGCCTGCTGCATGCGCACGAGATAGCGGCGCACCTCGCCCACGGTGGATACCGTGGAGGCCGCCATGGAAACCTCGGGCGTGCGCAAGATGGAAGTCACGTCCTCCCCGTCCAGATAGACATGCTGCTGGCCGTCCTCGCGGGTCACGTCCAGCTGCGTATTATCCAGCATCTGCTGCAGCTTTTCGCTGTCCCGCAGGGGAACCTGTCCGCGTATGGCCTTGATCGCCACGGCGCGGTACATCGCGCCCGTATCCAGGTAAATCAGATCAAGCCGCCTGGCCAATTCCTTGGCAATGGTGGATTTTCCGGCGCCGGCAGGGCCGTCGATGGCTACATGCATGGCTGTTTTGCCTCCT
>JBNRMU010000001.1:0-3147 GCA_050309765.1 Christensenellales bacterium | reverse complement strand
GTTTACGCCCATAGACGCTGCCGACGGCAAGCCGCGGGAGGCTCGCGGGGAAGACAATCTGCCCGAGCCCGATAAGGAAAACAGGTTTGAGCAGATGGTAAAGGACGCGCAGGCAGAAAAGCCCTTGACGGAAGCCGCTGCGCAGCCCGTGGAAGAGCCTGCCGCAGAAACAATCGAAGAAGCATCTGCGCCGGAAGCACCCGTGCAAGCGGAACCGGAGCAGGAGGAGCAGCCGGAATGGGCCAAGGAGGCTCTGCGACAGCTTGCCCTGAACGACGCACCTTTGCCGCGCCGCAGCCGCGGGGAGTATACCTATGCGGCAGCATCCTACGAAGGCGAGCAGCGTCCGCGCCGCCGCACCTTCGGCATAGAATCCAGCGAACCCCAGCAAACTCAACCCAAAGAAGCTGGGAAAACTGCATCTGCACCCGCTCGTCAGTCGTCGCAGACCCCCAGATACGAAAGCCGCGAGCGCCAGGACGAGGCGTATGTGCAGCAGCGTCCTCAGGCCCGTACAAGCCGTACCGCGCCCGTCAGGGCCAGCGATCAGCGCGGCGGGTATACCGGCTATGTGCCGTCGGTTTCGGCTTCTGCGCGTCAGAATGTACCCGAGGCCAACCGTCCGCGCGAGCGTTCCGCTGCCGGTGAAAGATACGCTCAGGCGCCCTCGCGCGAGCAGCCGCGTTCTTCTTCCGCCGGCTACAGTCGTCCGCAGCGCGATACGGCTGCGCGGGATACGAGTGCTTCGATGCGCATGCATTCCAGCCGCAGTCAGCGCCCGCAGCAGGATGAACCGATCCGTAAGATGAACATGCCCGCAAAGCGCAAGGGTCGTGTCCGTGATCCAATCCGTTTGGCCATTTCCCTGCTGGTGGCGCTGCTCGTCCTCGGTCTGTTGATCTGGGGCGTGGTTGCCGGCATCAAGGGCATCGTCGGCCTGTTCCATAAGGATACGCCCCCCGAGCAGGAGCAGCAGGCGCAGACCCAACAGGAAGAAGTGGTGGATGAAAATGCGCCCGTCGTCAGCGAGGCGACGGTCAACGGCAACCCCGGACATTCCATCACCTTTAAGGGCAACGACGGCGACATCGTCTACATCGGCGAGCCCATCAACGACAACGTGAACATCGTGGGCGGCATCGGTGTGCTGGAGATAGAGGACAGCAAGCTTATCGGCGACCAGATCACCAACCAGGACGTCACCATCACGCTGATCCCCGTGCTTAGAGACGGCAAATCCGGCAAGGAGACCCAACTGAATCCGATCGAGCTGGTCGTCACACCTCCGGATGCCAACCTGGAGATCCTCACGCCCGCTTCCGGCAGGGAAGAGGTCAACATCTCCAGTTATCAGCTTAAGTTCCGCGTGGATATCGGCTCCACGGTGACCGTGGCCGGCAACGATGTATCCGACCTGATCAGCGACCAGGCCGATAACGCCGGTATCGTGATCGTGAACGTGGACGTTGAGCCCATCGGCGATAACGTCATCCCCATCACGGTAAACAAGGCCGGCTGCAAGGAGACCACTAAGAACGTGATCCTATATCGCGCCGAGCGCGAGATTGCCATCGAGCTTAGCCCCGATACGCCCACCGAGAGCACCAGCAAGACGGTCAAGATCAGCGGCGTGGTGGCCGACGGCGCCAGCATTGAGGTCACCTCCGGCATCGACGGCGAGGTGGAGATGCAGTCCGACGGCAGTTTCAGCTTTAAGGCCAAACTCACCAAGTTCGGCAAGAACGAGGTCACCATCATCGCCAGCAAGGATGGCGTGCAGGATATCCCCTTTACGCATGTCATCACCTACAATCCCACGGCTGACGACTATACCCGCCTGTGCCGCACGATGGACTATAATAACCTGCTGAACAATGTCGGCAGGGTCTACGAGTGCTTTGGCGAGATCACGGAGATATTGAACGACGGCAGCAATGGCGAACCCTTTACCTTCATCTACAATGTGGGCACCAGCAGCACGCCGCAGTACATCTACATGGAAATGATCAAGAAGGACAGCTACCCGACCACGGGTACCCGCTACAAGATCTGCGCCGACGTCGTTGGCCAGACGGACGACGGCCTGCCCAGCATGATGGCAAGATACTGGTACAACGCGCGTTAAGCTTCAAAGCCATGCAAAAGGAACCCGGCACATAGTGTGTCGGGTTCCTTTACTCCTGTGTGGGTTTAGGCTGCGTGCACGCCGTGTGTGCGTTCGTATTTTTCCACGGCCCGTTTCCAGCCGCCGCAGTAATAGTAGATGGCGATGGCCATCATGCGCAGGAAGGAAGCGATCAGCAGCGCATAGAAGATACCCAGATGGTTGCCCGTCTTAACGGCCAGAAAATAGGCGAGCGGGATGCGTGAAAACGCGCCGAACTGCGCCGTGATCATGGGCACGACGGACTTTCCCGCGCCGCGCATGGCATGGACAAGGCAGCGGTCTACACCATGGAACAGACACATGAAGGACATGATGAAAAGCCCCTGGGAGGCATAGGCCGCCACGTCCGCCTGGGCGGTAAAGAGCAAGGGGAAGACATCGCGAAGCAGGATCAATCCACCGCACATGAAAATGCCCAGGATGCACAGGCTTCCGATGCTGTAATTGATGCCTTTTTTGATGCGGTCCATCTGTAGGTTGCCGATGTTTTGCCCCACAAAGGTGCTCAGGGCGATGCTCATGGCGGCGATGGGGATCTGCACCATATCGTCCACCTTGGTCACGATGCTGTTGGCGGCGATAAAGGAGGCGCCGAACACGTTCACAGAGGACTGCACGCACAGCGCAGCGATGGCGTTGCCGATGTTCTGGATAGCAGCCGGAAGGCCGATGCCGACAATCCTGCCCGTTTCGTGCTTATCCAGACGCAGGGTGCGAAAATCGATCCGCACGCCGTAACCGCCTCGATTCAGCCGTACGACCACGCTGATGCCGGAGATGAGCTGGGCTAGCGCGGTGGAGATCGCCACCCCCAGCACGCCCATGTGCAGGACCAGTACGGCAAACAGATCGAGAAACACATTGAGCACGCTGCATAGAATCAAAAAATACAGCGGCCAGGTGGAATCGCCCATGCCGCGCAGCGCGCCGCTGCCCATCTGGTAGACCATGTTGCCCGTGGTGCCAAGATAGATGACCAA